>NZ_CP054139.1:2719843-3022048 GCF_013283875.1 Mucilaginibacter mali | reverse complement strand
TAACAGGCATTGCGGGTGGTATACTGTCGATGATCGTCGCCAGGGTAGGGAATGAGGTGCTGGTATTGCCTGCGGTATCAATGGCTTCAATCATATAATAGTTATTGCCGTCAGGATCGAAGCCGCCATCAATATAAGTTCGTGCCGTTTTAGGAAGTATAGTTTGTGAAATGGTGGTATACTTCCCTTTAAACGAGTTGCTTCGTTTGATATTAAAACCTTTCAGATCGCCGGCACCGTCGGTTTCCCAAAGCAATTCCACTTGCTTAGGTTTTGTGTTTGTTGCCGATTTTAAGAATGGCGCGGGCGGAGGGGTACGGTCGCGCGGTGTGCCCTGGAATTCGGCCAGAGGCAGGTCATCGCCAAATGGTGTAGATACCAATAAGCGGTAGCGGTAAGTTTTATAATTGGTGAGGTTCGAATCTACAAAGCCGTAATCGGTGATGGTTGTAGCGCCGCGCGGGTTTAGTTTAAATGCGGGCGTAAGGGTGATTTTTTTAAAGTTAAGGCCGCCGTCATCCGATCGTTCTACGTTGAAAGCATAATATTCTTTTGATTGCGGGAAACTTAGCGTAATGCGCTTATCTCCTTCAACCACCTTAACCGCTTTGTTATTCACCAAATATCTACTGTTGAATGCTGTGCAGCTAACCTTAACATAAGCTATCGAATTTTTGTCGCCTGCCTGGCTATCTGCAATGCGGACGCGGTATACATAGGTTGTGCCGCTTTTTACATCGGCATCGGTAACACTGAGGGCAAGCCCTTCGGCGGCTACGCGGCTCCGGTTAGCGGCTATCAGCGCCATTGCGAATTTCATATCCTGCTGGTTGCGTTCTTCCATCAGTGTTTTTAGGCCGTCAGCCAAAACATCGCCCGATGCAGCTTTAACGGCGGGGTCTGTCAACGTCATCGCAAAACCGATTATCCGGGTACTTGCGGTGTCGTTTTGGCTCGCGTTGCGCAAAGCAGTGTTCCATGCATCATCGCCCCAGCGTTTAAAGGGCGAACCTTTAACCGGTGCGTACGCGAGTTTTTCAAGTGCAATGCCCGGCTTAAAAACAGCTTTTTCAACTACAAAGCCGGCATTAGCGGCACGCGTTAGTAATGCGGGCGCGGTAGGGAAATATCTTAGCACTACTTTATCAGGGTAGCTACGGGCCATCAGCGCAAGCTCCGGCCGTTGAGTTTGTGCCAAAACCGTTAATGCGCAAATGGACAATATCGTTGTGAAAAATGCTTTCATATCAACTATAAATGATGTGCAACTGCACCTGCCGTACTCTGTTGAACAGGGGCGTTGCTGACAGGATCGTTGTTGGTTTTAAAATATATCCGCTCGGTTTGCGTAACTGCTATATTGGTATTCTTCTTTTTTACCGCTTGCCAGCTATTATTGACAAATTCCTGTAGCTCGCCTTTAATTTCAAACTTGTAGCTGGTGTTGCTTTTTAGCGGGGTTACATTCAATCCACCGGTACCTGTTCCGGTCAGTTTATATAATTTGGCGCCGATATCGTCATACCCGGCATCGGTAAGGGCGATAGGACTTGCAGTTGCAGGTGCCGTTTGCTGCTGGCCCTGGTTTACACCACCAACACCTAATATTGCTTTTTGCGCTGTGGCCTTTACCAAAGTTGTTGTGCCGGATGTTGTGAGTGAATCCTGCTTCAACGTCGCGGTATACCAGGCCCTGAATTTTCGCACTTTGATCTGTCCCGTAGACTGTTGTTCCTGCACATCAAAAGGCTGGTTGGCCATATAGTTTAGTTCGACGGCAAGCTTTGGTTTTCTTGAAACCCCGGTCGATCCATTGGTCAACAGAAAATCTTTTATCAGGCTGTAGTTTAACGAATCGCTTACGTTTTGCTGGGTGTAAGGATTGTCCAACGCAGGGTCTGATACCACCTGGCTCCCGGCGCATGGCGTGCCTTTCTGAAAGCTTTTGTGGAACCCTACCGAGTAGCCGCCTATGGAAAAGTCGCCATCCAGGCTGCCGGCCAAATAAGTAGGGTTAGGGAACTCGGCAATAGCATAGGCCGAACCATCCACATGCCCTAAAATTCCTGATTGTGCACCCAAGAGCGGCAGATCATAGGCATACCCTAAAGTTGCCCCGGCATAAACCGCCACGCTGGCCCTGGCGCGCCAACCCTTGCCCAAACCAGTGCAACCATTATATTGCATAAACGACGCGTCGATCTCGGCACCGGCATCTATACTGTAATTCACAGTAAGGTACCGGTGATGCTTCCCGACGCCTTCCCAGTCGGCCACGTTCCAGCTATCGCCGTTATAGTAATTTACGCCTATGCCGAAGGCAAACCCTTTAGCCGACTGATATTTTCCATCAGATGTGGCATTGTCGGCAAAGTTGGGCAGTGTATGGCCTATCCGGGCAAATCCGTCGCGGGTTTCCTGCATAAAGCCCTGCGGCTTTTCAATATCGTTGCCAAACATGAGGTAGGAGTTGATGGCTACGCCCGATATTTTTATCTTATTAGGCAGGGTAGGTGTGCCGCTCATGAAAAACCACTTATTGTTAAGCCCGTCTATATGCAGTTTGGTTTGAATACCCGGAGCATCGGTAGAGATCGGATCTTTATTGATCAGCAGCTGGGAGTTCATGTCAAACACCTTATTCGGGAAATTATAAGAGACGCTGATAGCCCCGTTAGCAAATGCCTGCGATTCGTTCCCGATAGCGGCCCCGCAGTTAAACAACCCATCGAACTGGATAAAATTGATGCCCCCGCTGGTATTGAATTGCGCGCCCAATGCCACGCTTCCGTTCAGTGTTTCTTCCTTTGGTGTGGTGGCTATAATGGCCTTGGCCTTAAAGCCCATGCTCACACTGGCATCAGGGGTAAATACCGCGCCGCCAAATGTGCTGCCTGCTGCCTGTGTTGGGTTAAACACTGCCGGCGGCGTCATATTCATGCGGCTATAAACACCTGCTCCAAACCCACGAAAAGCAACCCCTGTAAGAAAAGGGATCCCCGGCGGGGGCAGATTAACCTGCGCTTCTACCATCCAGTATTTAAAGCCTGGCCCGCTATTGTTGGGGATGTATTTGGTGTTGCCAAATATGGCTCCCGCTTGTATGCCCAGGTTAAGGCAGGTGAATTTGGCGGTGAGGTCGCCTTTAAAGCCGTTGCCATAAGTTGGATGGTGTTTGTAAAACTCAACATCACCTTTAATAGATACAGCGGGGGTTTGGGTCTCAATATGGATAGTTTCAACCTGCACACCCAGGTATTGAGGTTTCAATTGGGTAAGGAAACCCTTGTCGGCTTTGAATGCGCTGGTAGCTGAGTTTACGCTATTAACATTGCCCGAGGCCAACTGAGATTGGGCGCTTAACAGGCTAAGGTTAGGTGTTGAAGCAGCCTGCGCCTGCCCTGAAGAAGCGGGTGGGGTAAACTTTGATGATAAGATACCAGCACTAAGCAGGATCTTGGTATCGCCGCTGATCTTGATATTGGAGTTTTCGCTGCCTATATTGATCTTCGCTTTTATTTCAACTCCGCCTTTAAACAGGTATTGCCCATCGGGGGTAGCGCTGGCAGAAAGATCGGTTATGGTGTACGAATCTAACTTTGCCTTTACATCCTCAATAGTGAACGGGAAACCGGAAAGTTTCTTCTGAGGACTGGCAAACGACCATTGCCCGGGTGTGAATGTGAATGTTTGGGGGCTATTGATATAAGTTATCCCCAGGTGTTGGAATGCGCATGACAGGTCGAGATCCATAGGCAAGATACTCCCCGGGTCGATGATCTGCCCGGCCGGATAATATAACGAGCCGTTCAGGTCTACGTTCAGCGCGATGTTCCGGCCGGTTGAAGCCGATTTGGTGAGTACAAGGCTGAGCGATGATGAGGGATCGATCTTGATCTTGCCATCGCCCAGGAAACGTGTAGTAACATCCTGCGCGGGATGCAAGGCGAAAGTAAACGATGAAGTGCCATCGGCAGCCGGGGCCCCGGATGGTAAAAACAAGGCACTATAATTAATGCCGCTTGTAGCATCATTTGTTGAACTGAGCGGAAGCGTGATCTTGCCTGTAAGCGATGCTTCGGTCAACGCGCTGTTGGCCATAGCTATCTTCACCGTATCGATGCTGCCGCCCATATTGCCAATATTGGCATAAGGATAATTCAGTACGTTGGCGGCGTAAACCTTCCCGCTCAGGCCGTAACGGTCTATGATCAGGTTTTCGGCAACTATCTGGATGTTTTTAGTGGTATCGGCATAGCTTCTTAAAACATCGGGCAAAGTAAATTTCAGATCCTTCATGTAAAAGCCCGAAAAGAAGGTATTGGTATCGCCGGCATAACCTGCAGGAAAAACCATTCCGGTTGCATTCGCTATATCCGAATGATCGTACGTTATGGTGGCGGCCTCTATCCCCAAACCGTTACAATGCGGTATAATACAAGCCGGAAGGCTTCCCTGGATAATATAGTCGCCCCAGCGGGCAAAGGAACTCTGGAAGTTCATATCCACATTGGTCTTTGTTTTATCAACCGGGATAAGCCACTGTTTAGGGAGTTGAATGTTCAAGTCGAGTTTGTAGTTCCAAAATTCATTATTGGCCGAACTGAATTCGATGCCATTGCCTATATGGCCCACCCCCGGCACATTGGCTGTCATTTTCAAACTTTCTGTCCCGGTATTGGCATAGGTGAAAACCAATGGCTCAACCAGCATAATGGAACCATTTATGCCCTTCAGGCCCGATTGCTTAAACCTGATCCCGCGGCCTTGTAAGGCTATCGCATCTGTACCGTTGAAGGCGTTGCCGGCATCCTTAAATATGCCCTGTGTATTAAGGGACGCTATTACTTCAAGCTCGGCCCGGTCTGGTTTAAATACCATTTCGGTAAAGCCGATGGCTGTAGTGGTATCACCGCCTTTGAAATATCCAAAAGGCATATTCACGGGTGTGGCAGATGGGGGAGTGGCCACATCATCAGCTGCCTGAATAAGCGCTTTTATATTATGGGTGGCCTTGTATTTTATGGCAGCCATCACCGTTTTTACTTTATCGCTTATCCAATCGCCCGGCTTATTTAAAAAATTCTTCCCCCATTGGGTGGGGTATTCCTGGTCGGCATCGGTATTGGTGTAAACAGCTCCGGAGCATAGCCGGTTATCGCCATTTATACTGATATTTTTAAACTTAACACTGAGCAAACCCAGCCATTTAACCTTAACGGAACCATTACCGCTTAACGAACTGTTAGTACCCGTAGGCGCCGATGTGAGTTTCATTACAAAACCATCAGACAAAAGGATCTCATCGCCAATAGCAAAAGCCTTGGTAGACACCGTTGAGCAATTAACACTATCGGTAGTGGCCGAACCATTATCAGCCGGCGCCCCGAAAGTGGCGGGCGAACTGGTACCGCTATTACTGCCCACCGGCTGCCCATCGCCGTCAATGGCCTGCACAGTCCATACAAAATTGCAGGTATAAGGCGGCTGGCACGGGCCCGATACCAGGTTAGTGATGATGGTTTGTGTAGTGGCGATCACATCTTTGGTAACCAATGGGGTATTCAGGTTTTTTGCCTGGCTGGCTGTTTGGCCAAGCAGAAGCTGCCATATTTTTATACGATAAGTAACCGGGCCGGTAAAGGCGGGTGTTACCGGTGTCCATTTAAGGGTGATGGGTTGAGTTAACGCGGATGATGTTAGTATCGCGTTATTCACAGGGTTTAAGGTTTGCGGCGGCTGGTAATTTTGACCGGCAATGGTAAAAGCTTTGGTTTTTTCGGCACTGGCTGGCATCAATTTATTTTGGCCGGTATTGTAATAGAAGAATTGTACGCTTATTTCGTACGAACCAGGCTGTAATGTGCAATCCTGGCCAAGGAAGGATGTAGCATTCGCGCCGCTCCATGTTTTTACAATGGTATTAAAACCAGCCGAAGGTGCATTGCTGCTGGTATACTGGCCGCAAACTTTACTCCCTCCCTTTTTAATGCTAACCAGCATGGTGCTCTGCAATACCTGTTCATTGATATGCCCGTTTGAAACCTGGGTTGATGCGGTTATGGTTAAAAGCGAATTTGAACTGCCCCAGTTAGCGGTGTTTGCATTGGGGTTGGCCGGCAGCGAAATATTAACATTGGTAATCAGGTTGGCTTGCGCGGATACTTCAGTGGCTGCCCCAAAAAAAGCTAAGGCAAGCAAAAGGACACCCTGCATCACTTTTAAAGGTGCAGCAAGCGCTAATTTGGCTCGGTTCATCGCTCAAAGGTTAAATTGTTGATGTAATTTACCAATGCGGGCAGGCCGGCACAATGTGCTTTGTGTAACAGGTATACATGGTTGTTTATGAGCGGCTTATGGGTGAGTTATCGGTATCTTAGGCACGCTGAGCGGCAAGCCAGGCGTCGTAAAGATCGGGCGGAATAGTGAGTACGGTCCGGTTGCCGGGGTTCTTTTCATCATCCGATAGCGGCGACATTTTGATAGTGATAGGGCCGGTACCGAAATTGCTTAACGCCGCTATCCTTTTTTTAATGAGCTCGGTTCCGCGGCTTTTATGCTCGCTGTTAGTGTGGAGCGCCATGCTATTTCTTATCCCGATGCCATTGTCCATCACGGTTACCAGTAGATAGCCGTTTTCAATTCTTACATCGATTTCCAACTCGCCTTTGATAGCGGAGGGCATAATGCCGTGCAGCAAGGCGTTTTCCAGCAAGGGCTGAAGGATCATGGTGGGGATCATCCAATCTTCGGTATCAATATGATCGGGTACGCTGAGTTTGTAAGCAAAGCGGTCGCTAAAGCGCATTTGCTCAAGCCCCAGGTAAATTCGGATATTTTCCAGTTCCTGTTCAAGCGGGATAAAGGA
The DNA here is from genome assembly GCF_013283875.1 of Mucilaginibacter mali. Lineage (NCBI taxonomy): Bacteria > Pseudomonadati > Bacteroidota > Sphingobacteriia > Sphingobacteriales > Sphingobacteriaceae > Mucilaginibacter > Mucilaginibacter mali. The sequence goes on along the minus strand of NZ_CP054139.1, from coordinate 3,015,180 downwards.
TTGCTGTGCCGCCTCGAAGTTCTTACGTATCAGCGAGGCGAAATCGCTGAGGTAGCGGTTAGTGTTCTGGCGGTCTTGCAGGTTGATATAATGCTGGATACTGTTTAAGGCATTAAACATAAAATGCGGGTTCATGAGCGAGGTAAACGCCTGTTGCTCCAGCGCCGCGGTCTGCACGCCTGCTATCTGTTTGGCCAGGCGATCTTCTTTCTTTTTCCTGTGCCGCTGATTAATAAAATAAATAAGGATGACCTGCACAACAATAGCGCTGATGATCCAGAACCACGCGGATTTCCAAAATGGGGTAGCGATATCAAATCGTAATTTAAGTATGTTGCTGCCTACGGTTCCGTTTATATCAACTGCCCTTACCTGTACAATATGGTCTCCGCTTTCCAATTGCAGCGCCAGGGTATTATCCGGTAAATTAAGCCAGGTAGCATTTTTATCAATAGTATATTGAAAATTCTTGAAATGCCCGCCCAACTCAACACCGGCAAATTGTAGCTGCAGGTTGTTTTGCCAATATTTTAACTTGTAATAGGATTGCTGAAGCGTATCGCGCTGATTAACACTGACGCCTGTTAACTGTACAGGAATACTGAATTTACGGACGGAAATATCTGCCGGGATAATGGATATACCATTGGAGGTAGCAGCGTAAACCGTATCGCGGTTCCATACCAGTTCATTTATAATGTTATCAGTAAGGCCGTCGGTACGGGTTAAATTTAAGATCTTATAGCCCAGTCGGTTATTTTTTAAGGTATAGTTGATGCGGCTGATGCCATTGCTTGTACCCAACCATACCTCACCGGGGCGGCCTGTTGTGATACAGCGTGTGGCATTATTGATCATACCATCTGTCTCAGCTATGCGAAGCAGTAACTCATCGTTCTTTAAAACGGCTATCCCCTGGCTTGAGGTAGCCACCCAAACCAAATTATCGGGGCTTATGCAAATGCTGGCAATACGCTCTTTAAGTAATGCCGACTTGTTTTTGAGTTCGGTTGTGATCCTGGTGGTGTAATTATATTTATATAAACCATCTGTTGATCCTATATAAGCTGCACCATCACTACTACTCGCCATCGCGGTAACCCTTTTTGTAAAAGCCCGTAACAAAGTGGCGGCTTTTGTATTGGTATTGAATTTTTGTAAACCAACAGCTGTGCCCACAAGCAAAATGCTGTCGTTATAAACAATGGCAGTTTTGCCAAATATCCTGGTTTTTGTTAACAGATTGAGCAGAGGGTGATCATAGTTAACATACATTCCCGATTCGGAAAAGGTATAAACATCGTTCTTTAAAACCAGTATCTTTTTTTGCCGGGCTATAATATTGTTTTTTGCCGGTACCTGGTGGATAATAACGGTGCTGCCCTTCGCTTCTAAAATAGTCCCGTAAAAGCCACCGGCCAATATGGCGCCATCGGGTTTGCCGGCTATACTCAGGAAGTTGCTGCTGTTTAAGTTTTGGGGGATTTGCACCGCGTTAAAACGGTTATTCTCATAGTATAGCAGGCCTTTATCAATAGTCCCTACCCACATATTGCCCTTTCGGTCTTTATAAACACTATTGGGTAGATAATTGCCGGAAATATCAAAACGATGCTGCAAGGTTTTCTTATCGTATAATAAGATCTTCCCCGAAAAACCGATCAGATAAAAACTATTAGAAGTAAAACCAACGCTGCTAAATAATTCGGGTGATTTTATCGAATCCAGTTTAAAGCCGAACGGCTTGCTGGTGAAATTACTGCATTTATATATCCATCCCCTGGCCCGGTTAAACATGTACAGATTATGATCGTTATTTTCGTAAGTAAAAATATCACCTAAAACTGCTTTCGTTATTGCCGCGCTATCGGTATAAGTATGCCCGATGGTGCGGTATAGTTTAAAGATACGACTGTTTTTTTTGTCAATGTATGCACCACCCAGTTTAACGACCGATCCATCTGCGTTTTTAATGACAAAGTAGGTGTCAGATTTAGGGCCTTCGCCATAAATGGTGATCTTTCCATCCTTTATGATATAGGATTTATCGTTCGCGAACATAACGCCTCCATCTTTCAAAGCTGTACAATACATCACATTATTTCTTTCAGGAATGAGCCGTAATATAGGGTCGGTTGTTGAATTAATGAAGCGATTGTTTGCTTCATCAAAATAAGCCGGGGTTTGTTTAAAGCAATTTGCCCAGATCCGGCCATTCTTTTCCTTTACTACATCAATTACTTCGTTATCGGGCAGGCCGTCATGCGTGGTGAAAACTGTAAAGCGCTTGCCATCAAAGCGGGCCAGGCCGGCATCGGTAGCAATCCACAAAAAGCCCTTATCGTCTTCAACACAGCGGTAAACATTGTTACTTGGCAAACCATCGGCCATGGTAAATGCCCTGTACCTTGATGGCTGCGATTTGCACAACAATGGCAGGATGAACAGTATAAACAGGGCGTATCGCATATCAATTATAACGGGCCGGAAAAAGATCAGTTATTTGTTAAACATTAAGCTGGCTTTCTTCATCTTTTCCAGGAAAGAATCTAATAACCTCCGGCTTATGCTCCACTGATTACCGTCGATCATTTTTACTACCCCGCCATCTGCCGTGCTGTATTCTTTAATATGATCAAGATTAACCGTGTATGATTTATGGATCCGCGTGAAATGCTGATGGTCAAGCAGCTCGTCAAAATCCTTCAGTGTTTTGCTGATTACCATCTTTTGCATATTACTGAGATGGATAATTGTATAATTACTATCGGCCTGTAGTGATACAATATCGCATGTATTAACAAAGGTTACGCCCCCCAAATGTGGCAGCGCTATGCGCTGCTGTGCATCCGGGTTGTTTACATACCGCAGCAGTTGCTTTATAAGTTGATGTTGCTGCCCGTTTAAAACCGGAACCCCTGTAGCCTCCTTTACTTTTTCAACCGCGTGGCGCAGTTCATCAATGTTTACCGGTTTTAGCAGGTAGTCTATCGCGCTGGCTTTTATGGCCTTAAGGGCGTAAGTATCATAGGCTGTAACAAAAACGATCTTTATTGACTGTAATTGACCGGGCGCAAGCGTATTTAAAAGATCAAATCCTGTTTCACCGGGCATTTGTATATCCAGAAATATTACATCAGCATCGTTACCGGCCAGCCATTGCCGGGCCTCATCCGCACTGCGCGCTTTATTGGCCACAGCTATGCCTGCGCAATCGTGCGTCAGCATAAATTCCAGGTTATCCAGGTTATTAGGTTCGTCGTCTACTAATAAGGCCCTAAGCATTATGCAGGTATAATTGGTTAATGCTAATAAATTTAAGTAATTATTTTTAAAGGGAAAGCCCAATGTGTATAAGCCGCATGTAAGTGAGTAAAGCCCCGGTATTTTTTAGTAAGCGGTAGAATGCAAAAGCGCCGTTCTGTTGCTATTATTAGAATAACATGTCGGCAAGAGTTTCGGCTAAAAGCCTTTTGATCCCTGGTTCAGGCCCAGGTGAGTGCGAATGGTTGAAAAGCAATTTAGATCGATCTGTTACATTACCTTTTTTTGACCAAATTCACCTCTCTGCGAAAACGGTTTCGTAATTAAATATTAACCAGCTATAACCAAAAAGTACTATTGTTAATACATTCGTGCAGCAATTATAGATTTAACAATACTGTTATAACAATGGCCGTGGGCATCACTATCTATAAAAAATTGAGGTGTAAAATATTATTGGCTGTTAGTTATGCAGGCATGGTTTTAGTTGGTACTGTACACGCCCAGGATGTGGTGCATTATGTGCAGCCACTGGCGGGTACCGCGCCGTCTACTACAAGGGCCGCGTTGAAACATGGTGCCGGCACCGAATTGAATGCTAATACCATCCCGGCGGTGGGCTTGCCTTTTGCCATGACCCAATGGACGGCCGAGACCCGCCAAACCGAAAATAAATGCGCGCCGCCTTATGTATACGCCGACACAAAACTGACCGGCTTCCGTGCTACGCATTGGTTAAGCGGGTCCTGCACGCAGGATTATGGCAGCCTCACCATTATGCCCATCACCGGTAAATTAAAGACCATCGCTGCCCAATATCGCGCTACCTTTTCGCATAAAGATGAAGTGACCACCCCCAATTATTACCGGGTGCACTTGCCGGACTACAGCCTGACCACCGAAATAACCGCCACCCGGCGCAGTGGTATGCTGCAATTCACCGCGCAAAAGGCCGATAGCCTGTACCTCCTTATCACCCCCAATAGCGACAGGGGCGAAGGTTTTGTTAAGGTAGATGCCAAAAAAGGTTTGATATGGGGTTACAATCCGGCCCACCGTATTTACCAGGGCTGGGGCAATCCTGCCGGTTTTAACGGTTACTTTGTGATCAAGACAGACAGGTCGTTCAGCACCCATGGTGTTTACAAAGGTGCCGATGTGATACACGCCGATAGCTTGCACAGCGCCAAGGATATGGGTGCATACATTGGTTTCAAACTCAATAAGGGCGAACAGGTGCGCATTGCCGTAGGCACATCGTTCAGTAGTTTGGCTGGGGCGCTGCGTAATTTAAATGCCGAGATGCAGGGCTGGGATTTCAACGGCCTGGTAGCAAAGAACAAGGCCGTTTGGCAAAAGGCGCTATCGCAAGTAAGCATACAGACCGGCAACGAACAGTATAAACGAATCTTCTACACCTCGATGTACCACAGCATGCAGCACCCGCGGCTGTTTAACGATGTGGATGGCATCTACCCGCAATTTGCCGGTAATTACCAGTTGCAGCACCTGAAAGGCGGCGAATATTACGATGATTTTTCGATGTGGGATATTTACCGGGCGCAGTTGCCGCTGTTCGAGATATTGAAGCCATCGCTTATCAATAGCTGTGTTAACTCCATGATACTAAAAGGGCAGCAGGGTGGCTGGCTACCCATATTCCCTTGCTGGAACAGTTATACGGCTGCCATGATCGGCGATCACGTTTCGGCCTTTATCGCCTCGGCTTATACCAAAGGCATCCGTAATTACAATGTGAATGAGGCTTACCGCCTGATGCGCCAAAACGCTTTTGAAACGCCATCGACGGCCGTGTATAAAGATGGTAAGGGCCGCCGCGCATTAACATCATACCTGCAATATGGTTATATCCCGATGGAAGATTCGGTGCAGGATGCTTTCCATAAAAAAGAGCAGGTGAGCCGTACGCTGGAGTATGCCTATGATGATTATGCCGTAGCGCAAGTAGCCCGTGGCTTAAATAAGACCGCCGATTATAAAACCCTTACCGCCCGCAGCTTTAATTACCGAAATGTGTTCGATCCGGCAGTAAATATGGTGAGGGGCAGGCATACCGATAAAAGCTGGTACCAGCCATTTAAAGGCAATCATAAAGAACCTTACATAACCGAGGGCACACCGCAGCAGTATACGTTCTACGTTCCGCAGGATGTGCAGGGGCTGGCCAACCTGATGGGCGGCAACGATAAGCTGGAAGCGTCGCTTGATAAATTGTTTGATGGCGGCGAGTACTGGCACGGTAACGAACCCGGGCACCAGATACCTTTTATGTACAACTTCACCGCATCGCCATGGAAAACGCAGGCGCGGGTGAAACAGATATTGGAAGATGAATACAGCGATGGCCCCGGCGGCCTGAGCGGTAATGATGACGCGGGGCAAATGTCGGCCTGGTATGTGTTCGGCGCGCTGGGTTTTTACCCGTTGGACCCGGTGTGTGGCCAGTATCTGTTAAGTACACCTTTGTTCGATAGTTACCGCATAGGTTTAACTTATGGTAAGAACTTTAGCGTGATTACACACCGCGCATCGGCAGGCGCGCTTTATATCGCATCGGTAAAGTATAACCACAAGCCATATAGCAAAAACTATATCACCCACAGCATGATCACCAATGGCGGCCTGCTGGAAATATGGCTGACCGACAAGCCTGGCAACTGGGGCACAGGTGCCCAACAACAACAACCTGCATCACTAAGCAAATAATTATGTTACAGCAGCTATTTAAACGCTATATACTTTTAACGCTGTTCATCAGCACCATTGCGTCGGCGCAAAGCAGGCCGGCGGCATCGCGCGACTTTTACATCACATCGTACGGTGCCATTGCCGGTTTGAAAAAGGACAATGCCGCGGCCATACAAAAGGCCATAGATGCCTGCAATAAGGCCGGTGGCGGTCGCGTGATCGTACCGGCCGGGAAAGCGTTTATGAGTGGGCCGTTCGACCTTAAATCGAACATTGAATTTGTGGTGGAGGGGAACGCCCGCGTATTGGCCAACCCCAATGAAGACGTGTACAAAAAAAGCGCTTTCCGCAGCAACAGGGGCGAGGGTACGATATGGATAGGCGGCGAGAATTTGCAGAACGTAACCATTAGCGGTACTGGCACACTGGATGGTAATGGCATATCTTTTATGGGTGCCGAACTGGAAGACTCGTACGTGCTGAAGCCTTTCAACATCACCGACCCGCGGCCGCACCTGCTTACCATAGTGGGCGGCAAAAATATCCGTATCCGTGACCTGCAGATCCGTAACTCGGCTTATTGGACGGTGCATTTAGTAGGCTGCAACGATGTAGCTATAGATAACATCACCCTGCTGAACAGCCTGAAAGTGCGCAACAGCGATGGCATTGACCTTGATCATAGCAAGAACGTACGCATCAGCAATTGCTATATCGAATCGGGCGATGACTGTATTTGCCTGAAGAACCGCCGGGAGTACGAGGAATTTGGCCCCTGCGAGAATATCACCGTAAGCAACTGCACCATGACCTCGCGCTCCTGCTCGATCAAGATCGGATCGGAGAATATGGACCGCATTAGTCACGTAGTGGTGAACAATTGCGTGATCCGGGCCAGTAACCGCGGCATAGGCATACAGAACAGGGACGAGGGCACGGTGAGCGATGTAATATTCTCGAACATCGTGGTCGACGCGCACCTGTTCTCGGATGTATGGTGGGGTAAGGCCGAGCCGGTCTATGTGACCGCGTTCAGGCGGGCTAACGGTAATAATAAGGATGCCAACTGGCGCTTCCCCAAGGGTAAGACCGAGGGCAGCGTAGGTACGGTAAGCCGCATTTATTTCAGCAATATTAAAGGCGTAAGCGAGAACGGCATTTACGTAGGCGCCGAATCGGCCGATAAGGTTACCGATATCACTTTCGACCAGGTAGACCTGCATATCAATAAAACTACGGGCATAACTGGTGGCATCTACGATCGCCGCCCGGCCAGGGTTGATGGCTTGCTGGCTGGCAGCACATCGGGCTTTTATTTAGATAATGCTACCAATATCACTATCCGTAACAGTTCGGTAAAATGGGGCGCTAATAGGCCGGAGTATTATAAACATGTGTTGGAAAGCCATGGCGTCGTAGGCTTGAAAACTGAAGGCTTAGCGGGCGAACCAGCTTTCCCGGGAAAGCTACCGGCGATTAAGGAGTATAAGTAAGTATAGTTTTTGAGGGCGACCACCTGCTTAAAAAAAGGTTAACACAATGTAACATAATTTGGCTAAAAATTAATGTTAAATTATTGACTATCAGTAGTTTAATTAAAAATTCAAACAAAAACATGTTAACCTTTTTATTTGGTGTTTTTTAGGGTAGTAAACCCCCTCCTTACATCCTATTTGTGGGCTACCGTATGGACACGTCTTTTAATGCCCCTACGGGCAATGTCATTAAGCTAAGCTTTTAGTGTGCCTGTGAGGACACAGGCACCGGGTAAAATTCCCCGTGGTCTGTGTCCCCCACCATAGCCGTTAACTTAAGTTCTTAAAGACCTCATAGACAATTTCAAAAGCTGCCTTTTTTCCTTTTTTCGGTTCGATCAACAGACTTTTTATAATTGGAAAAAGGAACCTTTCCCACCAATCTTTTAATGGTAATTCACCGGCAACCACACTTCTGATGACTTGGCTATTAAGGCGGGTATGTTTAAAGAATTTCCAAATGGAAAGGGCGTAGGCCGGCTGGTTTTTCCGAATGACGGAATCGACAAAGCGGAATATCTTCCAGTTGATAAATATCCAGATAAATTTGGCGACCAGTTGACACTCCAGCCTTTCAGTCCTGGCAGCCCTTACCTTATGGATGGCAAGCAGCGATTTCCAGGTCTTGAACACGAGTTCGATCTGCCATCTTAAACGATATAGTTGAATGACTTCCGCGGCTTTAAGGGTGGTTATCGGCGTATTTGTAATAAATATGCTGAACCGGCAACGAGACTTATATTCATCGGAAAGAGCGACCTTCTGGCTTTTGGCTCTTTGTTGAGCTATCCGTATCCGTTCGGCCCATACCTGTTCCGGTACGGGAACAGCGATCAGGCGGCAGTTGAAGCCATCCTCCCCGGTTCCGATAGTAACCATTGTTTCGAACTGCAATTTCCCGCTGCGATTCATTTTTTGGTGGAGCGCCGCCCAATCGACAGGCTTGCCCGAACCATGCTGCAGGGGTTTCCATTGCGGATGTAAGCGATTGAGGAAAAAGGCTTGTTCACTCACCACTTTTCTGAGGTATGATGGAGTAACAAAGCCCAGGTCGCAGATATGCAACTCCCCCCTGCCAATACGGTGCAGTGTTTTTTTGGAATGACTTTGGTCATTTTCGGTAGCCCTGGTCAATTCCAGGTTTTCCCAATCCCCGTTTTTGATATCAAAAGCATATTGGATATTCATAATGGATGATACATTGCCGAAGTTTGTAAAACCGGGATAGTCATCCTTGCATTGTGCCGGCAGAGAAAACTTGCAGGAGTCGGCGATCACTACCCGTGAAAACGGCTGCCAGTCGTCCGTCCCTTTGATATTCAGCCTGGATGAGAGTTGTTCGGCCAGCACAAGCTTGAGGAAGTTCAGGCTCTTTGAATTGAACCGCTTATGTAATGCGACTTTGCTAAGAGCGGTTTGGTGCTGCCGGGCCAGGTCGTTGCAGCAGTCCTGCAAACTGAGTTGCCCATGATCAAGACCACTGAACATCAATGTATCGATAAACTCGTCGGGTTTAAGCTTGGACCTCCGTTGCAGAAATCCGCTTTGCCGCGCAAACACATCAAGTTTGTCGCGATCAAGCGTATTAGTAATACTGTCCTGTAAGGGCGTGATAATGCCATCAACAAATGCGTCGCGGCTGAAGATAAAAGGAGCTTTTCCCGAAGAAAATGACACCTTTTTTCAAAAAAAAGTTATCTTTATGTAAGAAAAGGGCGGTAATTGCCTCGAAAACAAACCGCCCTTTTTAATAAAAAATAATCAAACAAATATGGGAAAATCTAATAGGTTTCGCCCACCGGCGGAGCCATCTCACGCCACTATCTCAAAAAAAATCTTTCTGAAAATCCTTAAGTTAACGGCTATGGTGTCCCCCACAGACCACTTTAAACGATGCTTTTGAAATGAAGATCTCTTAACTTAATGACATTGTCCTGTGGGAGGGAAGCGCACGGTCCCCAGCTTTTTATCGGCCTGCTTTACCCCACCGATGAACCCCGCGCCATCAGGATTGATGGTATCACCATGCTTTCTTCTTTCATAATTAACTCGTTATTCCTAAGCGATTTTAGCAGCACTGTAGCAGCTGCCTTGCCCATTTCAAAAGCAGGCTGCGTAATGGTAGTAAGCGATGGCGTAAGGATATTTACCGATGCCTGGTTAGAAAAGCATACCACTTTTAACTGTTTAGGAATATTGATCCCCAACTGCTGCGATACGAGGTAAATATCGGTGGTCAGTTTTTCAACTGTGGCCACTATGCCATCGGGCGGGTTACCACTAAACATGATCTCTTTAATAAAATTGTAGCTGTCGCCCGGTTCTTCGGGGCAATAAAGAATATCGCCGTCTTCGGCGTTTAGCCCATTATCGGCAAGGGCTGCTTTAAAACCTTTTATCCGTTCGCAAATAATAGAGAGGTTATTATTGGGGATAGACAGAATAGCTATTTTACGGCAACCGGCTTCAATTAAATGCTGGGTGGCATTGTAACCGCATTGGTAATCGTCGGTAGTTATTTTAGCTGTATCTATCTCTTCGCAAACCCGGTCGAAGAACACCACCGGCAATTGGCGGTTAAACTCCTGTATATGGTCGTAAATATTCGTTTCGGCCGTAACCGACATAATGGCGCCATCTACACGGCCTCCGGCCAATGCTTTTAAAATGGCCTGTTCACGTTCCAGCTTTTCATGGGTTAAATAAATAAGAGTATGATAACCTTTTGCCAGGGCTACTTCTTCAATGCCGTTCAGCGCGAGCGAGAAAAAGCTATCAGCAACTTCGGGCACTAACACGGCTATGGTTTTGCTTACGTTGCGGCGCAGGCTGCCGGCGTAGGCGTTGGGTACGTAGTTCAGTTCACGGGCAAGGTTTAATACGCGCTGTTTGGTAGCATCGCTTATTTCATGGCTGTCTCCCAGTGCTTTAGAGATGGTAGCAGTAGATAAGTTTAACTTTTCGGCTAATAATTTTATAGTGATGCCACTCATAAAAAACAGTTTCTATAATTAATCAGGGCAGTAAAATAATCCATCTTACTTAATCGTTTAAGTAAATTTTTATCAGGGCATCAATAAAACATAGGTACCCTTTTGTCTAATTTAGATACGTAAACCAATTGTTGCGTACAATCCACTATACTTTACCGTAAGTCAAATATATATAAACAAGTCAATTTCTGTCATTAAAAATTATTGTCATATGGACATTTACAAAAACAACCAACCGGACGAAAATTTTGCGCCACTTGCCAGCCTGGAAGATTGGGATAATGACGTATTAAAACGTTATCCCGATCCTTCAACTATCAATGAGGATAAAAAAGAAGCGGATTTTAGGGATTACGATGGAACCGAAAAGGATGGTGTAAAAGAGTTTTACCGCATTAACCATAAATATCAGACTTACGATTACGTAATGCAGAAAAAACAGGAGTATTTAAGCTTCGATAAAAAGGAGATGCCCATTTGGGACGCTTTTGATTTTTTAAACCAGTTGGTGGATGATTCTGACCCGGATACCGATCTTGACCAGATGCAGCACCTGTTGCAAACATCGGAAGCGATACGTAACGATGGCCACCCCGATTGGATGGTACTGGTTGGCTTGATACACGATATGGGTAAAGTACTATGCCTTTTCGGCCAGCCACAATGGGCCGTAGTTGGCGATACCTTTCCGGTAGGATGCGCTTTTTCTGATAAGATAGTCTATCCCGAGTTTTTTGAGGATAATCCGGATCGTTACGATCCCGTTTACAGTACCGAAATGGGCGTTTACAAACGCAATTGCGGTTTAGATAATGTACACATGTCATGGGGGCACGACGAATATGTTTACCATATGATGAAAGATTACCTGCCCGAGCCCGGTTTGTACATGTTACGCTACCATTCATTTTACTCGCAGCACCGCGAAAACGCTTATAACCACCTGATGAGCGACCATGATCACGAGATGTTTAAATGGGTTAACCTTTTCAACCCGTACGATCTGTATTCTAAGAACCCCAACCAAAAAAGCTGGGCCGAACTGAAGCCTTATTACGAGGCGCTTGTGGCCAAATACCTGCCGCCGACACTTAAATTTTAACCATACCAAACAAACCACCCAAATAAATTAAACTCAATTATGAACCAAATTTTAACCAAACTATGAACTTAAATTTACAATTAAACCAGGGTACGCGGATCCGTCTGCTGCTCTTGTTCTTGCTATTCAGCCTGGTTACCGGCGCCTTCGCGCAAACCAATGTTACCGGTACGGTGGTTGATACCAAGGGCGTTACCATTCCCGGTGTTACAGTTACCGTAAAAGGAACTGCCAAAGCCGCGTCAACCAATATCGATGGTAAATTTTCTATCGCTGCCAAAGCTGGCGATGTACTTGTTTTTACCGGCGTAGGCTATACCACTAAAGATGTAACGGTAACATCGGCAAAAGAATATAAAATTACCATGGCAGAAGCCAACACCGCGCTGGGCGAGGTAGTGGTAGTAGGTTACGGCACCACCACGCGCGAAACCCTTTCAAGCGCTATCACCACCATTAAACCCGGCGATCTGAACAAAGGCGCTATATCTGATGTAGGCCAGGCCCTGCAGGGTAAAGTTGCCGGTTTAAACATCACCGCCAGCGGCGACCCGAACAAGCCTGCCGCGGTAATTATGCGCGGTGCATCAACGGTTAACAGTCCGGGCGCCCCGTTCTATGTGATAGATGGTATCCCCGGTGCGGATATAGCCGCTATCGCACCTGCCGATATCGCGTCTATCGACGTATTGAAGGATGCCGCCGCTACCGCTATTTACGGTAACAGGGCTGCCAGCGGTGTAATTATGGTAACCACCAAGCGTGGTAAAAAAGGTGCTTCGCAGGTAACGTACAGCGGCTACTTCGGTGCCGAAAAAGTGAGTAATACCCTGGATCTGATGAACGCCGATCAGTTACGTTCGTTTATCAGCGCCAACAGCGCCGCCTTTTCGCCCAACGATGATAAAGGTGCCAATACCGACTGGATGAAAGCCATTGAGCGCTCTACAGCCTATTCGCACAACCACAACATCTCGTTAAGCGGCGGTACCGACCACAGTACTTACAGCGCCAGCTTAAACTACTTTAAAAAACAAGGTATCCTAAGCGAAAGCTCGCTTGAGCGCGTGATAGGCCGTTTAAACTTAGAGCAATATGCCCTGAACGATAACCTGAAATTCAGCCTTAACGTTTCAAACTCATCAAGCAACTCTATTAACGAGCCATTACAAAACATTGTACTGTTGCAGGCCGCCAAGCACTCGCCGGTATCGCCGGTTTACAATGCCGATGGCAGCTATTTCGAGAACCTGAACAACACAGGGTACTTTAACCCGCTGGCCATAGTAGGCAATTCGCAGGACGAAACTAAGTACAACGTATTACTGGGTAGTTTTAACACGCAGGTAAAACTGCCATTTAACTTTACTTACAATGTAAACTTGTCGTACCAGCGTACCACATCAAACCATGGCGAGTATTATGGCAGCTATTTTAGCAAATACCCAACATCTAACTTTTATAACAACCCCGATCCGGGCATCGGTATAGCGCATACGCTTATCGGTTCGCTGTTTGGCTCTAACGGTTCGGCTTTACGTTATAACTTAGAGAATACTACTAAAACCTTAGAAACCTTCCTGGCCTGGAACAAAAAACTGGGCGACCACAGTTTCGAGGCCGTGTTAGGTTACTCGTACCAGGATAATACCATCGGCGATGGTTTCCAGGCATCGAGCACTAACTTCCCTACCGATTATACCGGTTTCTCAAACCTTACTTTGGGTAACCCTTATGCTATATCAAGCTATCGTATTAACCTGGGTAACGACCTTACCTACAGCAAATACCTCATGATATCAGACTTTGCAAGGTTAAACTATAACTACAAGGATAAATACCTGGTACAAGGCTCTATCCGCCGCGATGGCAGCTCTATCTTCGGTGCTAATAATCATTGGGGTTACTTCCCATCGGTTGGTTTGGCATGGCGCGTAACACAGGAAGATTTCATGAAGAACCAAGCCCTGTTCAGCGATCTGAAAGTGCGCGCCAGCTATGGTGAAACCGGTAACTCGGCAGGTATCGGTGCTTACACTGGTCAGCTATTTTATGTAGCAGCGGGTACTTACTATAACAATGGTGTGCAAACCGCCGCTTACGCACCTTACCAGGGTTCAAACCCCGATTTAAAATGGGAGAAAACCGCTACCAAAAACATCGGTGTAGATTTCTCTGTATTGAACAATAAACTTTCGGGTTCGATAGATGTATATGATAAAAACACTACAGGTATGCTGTTCAGGTACAGTGTATCGGCAGCGTTGGTTCCAGGCGGTTCTATCGTAGCTAATGGCGGTAGCATCAACAACAAGGGTATCGAACTTACGCTGAGTGCATCGCCGGTTAATGGTAAAAACTTCAACTGGTCCAGCAATGTAAGTTTGGCTTACAATAAAAACAAGATCACCAGCCTGAGAAGCCCTTATGCCAACGGCGACTCGGTACGTTACTCAGATCCTGAAGGCGCGGGCCAAACCAATGCTACCCTGCAGTTATTGAAAGTAGGCTATCCGCTGGGGCAGTTCTTTACGCTGAAATATGCCGGTAAAGATGCCAGCGGTAACTCGCAGTTCTACAAGCGCGATGGTTCTACCACTACCGCCCCGGGCATCGGTACCGATTATTTTTACCTGGGCAACGCGCAGCCAAGCGTAATTATGGGCTGGAACAACACTTTCAGGTATAAAAACTTCGATCTGAACGTATTCTTGCGCGGCACCTTTGGCAACAAGATATTTAACGCTACCCGTGCCGATCTGTCGAACACAGCAGGCGCAGCTACCAGCAATATCCTGAACAGTGCAGCGAACGATAAAATATCAGATACGCGTAACTCTTATTATTCAGACAGGTATATCGAGAATGGTTCGTACGTGCGTTTGGATAATGCTACACTGGGTTACAATTTTAAAAACCCTTTCAAAAATGTAAGCAATATCAGGATCTATACCTCGGGCAATAACCTGGCAACCATAACGGGTTATAAAGGTATCGACCCTGAAATTAACCAGGGCGGCGTAGCGCCGGGGATAGATTATAACAACTTCTATCCAAAAACACGCACCTTCCTGTTTGGTGTTAACGTATCATTTTAAACAAGAAATTGAAAGACATGAAAAAGATATTTTTTGGAATAGTGAGCATGCTTGCGCTGGTCGCTATTTTCTCAGCCTGTCATAAAATAGACACGCCGCCTACGGCCGAGCTTACGCCTGATGTTTATCCGCAAACAGCGGCACAGCTTACATCGGCATCGGGCCCTATTTATATTAGTTTACGCAGCGATTTCGCGGTTACCTATTGGTTCCTGCAAAGCTGCTCGAGCGATGAAGCTGTACTGCCTATCTTCGCTACGGATTGGATAGACGGTAACAAATACCTTGAACTGCACCGCCACACCTGGACAAAAGACAATGCCTGGGTAGCTTCGGGCTGGACTTATATGACCAATATGATCGGTACCGCTAACCAAACCATTTCGGTTATAAAAGCCTCGGCACCTGCCGGTGATGCCAAGAATACCAGTTTGGCCGAGTTAAAAACCATGCGCGCGCTGGCCTACTTCATGATGATGGATTGCTATGGTAACGTACCGTTGGATACCTTATACGGCGCTACCGACCTGAAAACCAATACGCCGCGCGCTAAGGTTTTCACTTATATTGAAAGTGAACTAAAGGCTGCTATTCCTTACCTGAAAACGGCCAGTTCGGCAACTTATGGCCTGCCAACCAAATATTTGGCTTATTCTATATTGGCTAAAATGTACCTGAATGCAGCCATTTATACCGGCACTGCCCGCTACGACGATTGTATAGCCGCCTGCGATCAGATCATCAACTCGGGGCTGTATGCTATTGAGCCGGCGAGTACCTATTTGCAAATGTTTTACCCAACGAACGGGCCATCGCAAAAAGAATTTGTATTCGCCATTCCGTTTGATGCCTCGACTACTAACGGTTATATGTTTTATGCCCGTTACGATCTGAACCGTAACCAGGGGATCCGTTACCTGTACTCGGGTTCTACACCGGGCGGCATAACCGACCCGATAATGAACCAAAGCAGCGGCAGCGGCCTTAACAACGTAAAACCAAGCGGCCCGCGTATGACTACTACCGAGTTTTACGCTTACTTTAACGACCCCAACGACGTGCGTAACAAGCAATGGTTAACCGGCCCGCAATACTGGCAGGATGGTACACCAATTATGGTGAACACCACCAACTTAGGTTATAACCAGTTTTACACCGGCGGCAGCCCATCGGCATCATACACCTACCAGTTGAACCTTACACCGCTGGGCACATCACGCCTGGGCGCTACATCGTACGACTTGGGGAAGGATGAAATTGCCTGGAACACCGGTTACCGCAACATCAAGTTCCTGCCCGATTATACCAATACCATCAGCCGTAACCAAAATAACGATGTACCGGTATTCCGTTACTCAGATATTGTGCTGATGAAAGCAGAGGCTATCTTCAGGGGTGGCGCGCCTACTTTAGGTGCTACCGCTTTATCGCTGGTAAATTCGGTACGCTCAAACCGTACCACTTCGGCGGCACTAACAGCGCTTACTATCGATGATATTTATGCCGAGCGTTGCCGCGAGTTTACCTGGGAAACCTGGCACCGTAACGATATGATCCGTTTTGGTAAATTCGAGAATACCTACGGTTTAGGTAAAACCAATACCGATACCTATCGCCGTATATTCCCGATACCAAGTACAGCTATGGCCGTAAACTCGGCCCTGGTGCAAAACCCGGGTTATTAACTGGCCTTAATATGCCGTATAAAAAACCTCCGGACGAAGCACTTTCTCCGGAGGTTTTTATTAATATACCTATCTTGTTACTTACATTGCTTTACACATGCGTATTATACCTGTAGCTTCACCAGAGGTCCCCGCAAAGAAAAACCCGCGATTGGCATCGCTTGATGCCCTGCGCGGGTTCGATATGTTTTGGATCATCAGCGGCGAAGAGATATTTCATGGTTTGGCCAATACCGTAAAAGATAAATACGGCCTGGCCCGCAACCCAATCAACTGGCGTATCGCTACCGATGACCGCCTCAACTTTGGCGAACAGATATTGGTGGGTATCAGCAACCAGCTGCACCACTCGCCCTGGAATGGCTTTACTTTTTACGACCTGATATTCCCGCTGTTTATTTTCATTTCCGGGATATCTATGGCTTTCTCTTATGGTACCAACCCATCACACGCTGATGCAACCACTAAGAAAAAACGATACACCCAACTGGTAAAGCGCACCATTTGGCTCATCTTGCTGGGCATGGTGGTGAATGGCCTGTTCAGATTTCAGAGTTACGAACAAACCCGTTTTGCCAGCGTACTGGGGCGTATCGGTTTGGCCTGCTTTTTCGCGGCCATCATCTACCTCAACACTTCGCTGCGCGGACAGATCATCTGGTTTACGTGTATCCTTGCGGGATATTGGCTGCTGATGACCATGATCATAGTACCCGGTCACGGCGCCGGCGTATTAACGCCCGAAGGTAATTTGGCATCGTATATCGATCAGCATCTGTTGCCCGGCAAATTGCACCGTAAAGTTTATGATCCCGAGGGGCTGTTATCCACCATCCCGGCTATTGCTACGGCTATGCTTGGCTTGTTCACCGGCAGGTTCCTGCGTTGGGAAACGGCTAAATTGAAGCCGATGAAAAAAATGTATGTAATGGCAGGGGCATCGGTGATGCTGATCTTATTGGGCCTGGCCTGGGATATGGTTTTCCCCATCAATAAAACCATGTGGACAAGTTCGTTCGTGCTATATGCAGGCGGATGGAGTTTGCTGCTGTTTGCCGTTTTTTATGGTTTGGCCGATGTAGCAGGATACCAAAAATGGTGCGTACCCATGGTTTGGATAGGTACCAACTCTATCCTGATATATGTTGCGGTGCACGGCCTGATCGGCTTCGAAGCTACAGCACAATATTTGCTGGGTGGTTTGATAACCCGGTTAAGTGCAGCATGGCAGCATGCCATCGTGTGGACGGGGGTTTTAGCTATCCAACTCCTGCTGCTGCGCTTCGTTTATATCCGCAAATTGTTCCTTAAATTATAATTTTGCTACCTATACTTTTATCTATGAAACAAAAAAGCATCCTGCTTACATTCATATACCTACTGTTGGCTTTTGGCGGGTCTGCACAATCGGTAGTACAATCGTCAAAAGCGCTCATCGCACGGGTTATCCCACAGCATGTGCGGTTCTTCGAGGTAGAAAGCATCCCCAACAAAGGCTGCGGTGTATTTGAACTGGAAAGCCGCGGTAATAAGATCGTACTGCGCGGCAGCGATGGTGTGGCCATTGCATCGGCCCTGTATTATTACCTTACCGAATATGCTCATTGCCAGGTAACCTGGAACGGCACCAACCTTAACCTGCCCGCGGTATTGCCAAAGGTAAAAGGCAAGGTACGCAAGGAAACGCCATACCAATATCGATACTACCTGAACTATTGCACCTTTAACTATAGCATGAGCTGGTGGGATTGGAACCGCTGGGAAAAAGAGATAGACTGGATGGCCCTGCACGGCATCAACATGCCGCTGGCCATTACCGGCGAAGAGTATACCTGGTACCTGGTGTATAAGGATATGGGCTTTACCGCTGCCGATCTGAAAGGTTTCTTTACCGGGCCGTCGTATTTCTCGTGGTTTTGGATGGGTAATATGGATGGCTGGGGCGGCCCGCTGCCGTTGCATTGGATGCAAAGCCATATGGAACTGCAAAAAAAGATCCTGGCCCGTCAGCGTGCATTGGGGATGAAACCTGTGCTGCCCGCTTTTACCGGCCACGTACCGGCAGCTTTTAAAAGCAAATTTCCCGATGCTAAGTTAAAGACCACCAACTGGAAGAACGGTTTTGCCGATACCTATATCCTTGATGCCGAAGATCCGATGTTCGCGCAGATAGGCAAAAAGTTCCTGCAAAAGCAAACGCAATTGCTGGGTACCGATCACCTGTATTCGGCTGATACTTTTAACGAGAATGAACCGCCATCGGACGAGCCTGCTTATTTAAGCCGCCTGAGTGCAGGGGTGTACGATGCCATGCATAAGGCCGATACAGCCGCCGTTTGGGTAATGCAGGGCTGGCTGTTTTATAGCGACCGCAAGTTTTGGAAAGAAGCACAGACCGAAGCCCTGCTGAAAGCCGTGCCCGATAATAAAATGATCATCCTTGACCTGGCTACCGAGATAGAGCCGGTATGGAAACGTACCAGTGCCTTTTACGGCAAGCCATGGATCTGGAACATGCTGAACAACTTCGGCGCCAACACCAACCTGTTCGGCCGGATGGATGCGGTGGCTGCCGAACCATCGGCGGCTTTGCACCATCCGCAAAGCGGGCAAATGAAGGGTATTGGCCTTACGATGGAAGGTATTGAGCAAAACCCGGTACTTTATGAGTTACTGACCGATAATACCTGGCGCAATGAACCGATAAATGTAGATACCTGGCTGCCTCAATATGTGCTGAACCGTTATGGTAAAAAGAACGCGCAGGCGCTAAAGGCGTGGGAGATACTGCATCGCACAGTATATTCGGTACCAAAAGATAAGTATATCCGCGATGGTGCCGAATCTATCATTCAGGGCCGGCCAACTTTAGATAGTATGACCCGCTGGGCAAAAACCAAACTGAACTACAATGCGAAAGACCTGCTGCCCGCCTGGCAAGCCTTAATAAACGCCGCGCCAGCCCTGCAAAACAGCGACGGCTACCGTTTTGACCTGGTTGACGTTACCCGGCAGGTATTGGCCAATTATGCCCTGCCTTTGCAACGAAAGATCGTAACAGCTTATCAGCAAAAGGATATGGCAGCATTTAAAAAGTACAGCGCCGGGTTTATCGACCTGATTACTGATATGGACAAGCTTTTGGCTACACGACAGGATTTCCTGTTAGGCAAATGGGTAGCCGATGCCCGTAGCTGGGGAAAAACGGAAAGTGAAAAGGCCCTGTACGAAATGAACGCCAAAGACCTGATCACCCTGTGGGGCGATAAAGAATGCCCGCTGAACGAATATGCCTGCAGGCAATGGAGCGGCCTGATGAACGATTTTTATAAACCCCGCTGGCAGCAGTTTTTTACCGCGATGGAATTAGATATAGCCGGTAAAAAGCCGTTGGACAGAGCAGCTTTTGAAAAGCAGATAAAAAATTGGGAATGGCAATGGGTAAACAAACGCAAAGATTACCCGGTAATGCCACAGGGCGACGCCGTTGCTGAGGCTAAACGGCTTTATAAAAAGTACTGGAACAAAACCACACTGCTTTGATATAGCATAGGCCCGGTAGGCGATTGATATATGCTTCGGTAAAATATCTGTTAAAAATACATTTATTATTGCGTGGTATATTTATTCCGTTAACTTTACTTTTAATTATTAACCGACTATTTAGCCACCCCGGTATCATCATGAAAAAAGCAATTTGTTTAGCCTTGTTGTTGGCTTCGGCCTGCACCTCTGTTTTCGCGCAGCAAAATACGCCTAACCTGGCGGTAATAGCCACCGCATCGGGCAATGGTGATTACGAACGTTTAAGTGATGGCCGCATGCCGGTCAACACCCGTAATACACCTGGCAATAATCCCCGCAGGGTGCAATATGTGGGTAAGCAATGGGTACAGTACGAGTGGAAGCAACCCATTGAAACCAAACAGGTAGCGCTTTACTGGCATAATCAAAACTTAAACCTGCGCCTGCCGCTGGCTTACCGCATACAATATTGGGATGGCAAGGCTTTCGTGCCGGTTAACAATGCATTGGGCCTGGGGCTGGATAACGATAAGTTAAGCACCACCACCTTCGACGCGGTAAAAACCAGTAAGCTACGCCTCGAAGTAGACTCGGCCGACAGGCAGATCAACTCGCTGCAGGAATGGATCGTATATCAAATGCCTAACGTAGATGGGTACCCGCCGGTAATAGCCGCTGTTCCGGATAGGGATGTGATGTTGAATGGTAAAACTTACCTGTACGCTAATGTGAGATCAACAACACCTTTAAAAACTAATAAATGGGTAAAGGTATCCGGCCCGGGCGCGGTTACGTTCAGTAACGATGCGGAAAAAGATGGCTCGGCCACTTTTTCGGCTCCCGGCGATTACCAGCTCAGCTATACCGCGGGGAATGGCGCTTATAGTTCATCGTCATTATTCAAAGTAAAAGTGGTTACGCCGCCGCCAGCCAGGCGACTGGATGTGGTATACACCCGCCGCTATAAAATAGACAGCAAACTGTGGAACGATAGGGCCAAGGCCATGATCGTTAACTGGATTCCATTCTGCATCGATCAATGCGAGCGCACCGACCTGACTACCGGTCAGGGTGGTTTGGATAACTTTATTGAAGCGGCTAAAGCCCTGCGTGGCGAACCGCATGCCAAACACATCGGTTATGTATTCTCGAATGCATGGGTACATCAAACTGTCGAGGCCATGAGCGAGGCGCTGATGGTTGACCCGCAGGGCGATAAGGAAATGATTGCCGCGCAGGAAAAAATGCGTAAAACGCTGGATAGGTGGATCCCCATTATCCTGGCTGCACAGGAACCTGATGGTTACCTGCAAACCGCCTATACGTTGCGTGATACCAGCCGCTGGCATAAGCGCTGGAGCCCGGAGGGCCGTGGTAATCACGAAGGATACACCGCCGGTTATTTTATCGAATCGGCCATTAACCATTATACCCTTACTGAAGGCAAGGATAAGCGCCTGTACAATGCCGCCAAAAAACTGGCCGATTGCTGGGTGACTAACATCGGGCCTGATAAGATCCACTGGTACGATGGCCACCAGGAAATGGAGCAGGCGCTGGTTCGCTTCGGCCGTTTTGTGAATGATATGGAGGGGCCTAAGAGCCATGGCGATAGCTATATTAAACTGGCCAAGTTCCTGCTGGATAACCGTAAGGGAGGCAGTGAGTACGATCAGAGCCATGTGCCGGTACAACAACAATACGAAGCCGTAGGCCACGCGGTAAGGGCAACTTATACCTATTCGGGCATGGCTGACGTGGCTGCCGAGACAGGGGATGTGGATTACCAAAGCGCCGTAATGTCTATCTGGGATAATATGGTGAACAAAAAATACTATATCACCGGTGGTATCGGCAGCGGCGAAACATCCGAAGGATTTGGCGGTAATTTCTCGCTGGGTAACGATGCTTATTGTGAGTCGTGCTCAAGCTGCGGGCTCATCTTCTTCGAATATAAAATGAACCTGGCCTACCATGATGCCAGGTACGCCGATCTGTACGAAGAGACGATGTACAACGCCTTGTTAGGTTCGCTCGATCTGCCCGGCAAAAACTTCCTGTATACCAACGCGCTGTCAACATCACAGGCGCGTTATGAGTGGCACGTATGTCCTTGCTGTGTGGGCAATATCCCGCGCACGCTGTTAATGATGCCCACCTGGACCTACGTTCGTGGCGATAACGGCCTGTATGTAAACCTGTTTGTAGGCAGCACCATTAAAGTTGATAAAATTGCCGGTACCAATGTGGAGATGATCCAAAAAACAGATTACCCGTGGAATGGTAAGGTAACCATGCTTGTAAATCCAGTTCAAAGCAAGGAGTTTACCGTTTATGTACGCGTGCCAAACCGTACCACCAGTACGCTGTACACCCCAACGCCACAGGTGAACGGCCTGAAATCGATCAGCGTAAATGGTAAGGCCATATCACCAAAAATCGTTAACGGATACGCCATTGTGCGACGCGTTTGGAAAAAAGGCGACCGCATTGACCTGGAACTCCCGATGGAAGTGCAACGCGTTACTGCTGACACCCGCATAGCCGCCGATAACGGTAAAGTAGCACTGCGCTACGGCCCAATGCTGTATAATGTGGAATCGGCCGATCAGCAGAGTATCGATAAAACCATCAGCAACAAGCCGCTGACCGTACAATGGAAGCCCGATTTTCTGCACGGCGTAATGATCATTAACGGCACCTGGAGCGACGGTACACCGCTAACGGCTATCCCTAACTATGCCCGCCTTAACCGGGTACCGACGACTGCTACACCACAATCAACCTATATAGCCATACCGCCAACCCGCCCCAACGAACCGCCTAAATATGTAGAGCGCGACCCGGTTAGTACGGTTTGGATAAAGGATAAGTAGCAACTAAACCGTCATTCTGAGCGATATAATCCCGGCGACCTCTAATGGTTTTTATGACATGCTGATGAAAGCCCCCTCTAAATCTCCCCCAAAGGGGGAGACTTTGGAACCCTCTCCTCTGGAGAGGGCAGGGTGAGGCTTCAGCGGAAAAACAAACATGTCATGGGTAGCGATAGCGAAGAACCCCAAACTGTGCAGAGTTGCTCTGCTGATCGGGGATCGTTCGCTATCGCTCACGATGACGTTATGGTAGGTTTATTTCTCAAAATAATAACTCAGCGCCCCATAAGGCAAAACCTCCTCATTGCCGGTAGCAGCTTTCAGCGGCTTCTCATCAGCCATACAACTAAATAATTTACGCGGCTTGCCATCAGGCCAGCTCAGCATTACTTTTTCTGCTTTGCCTGATACCGAACGTAACCGCAGTACCATGCCTTTACCATCATCACTCTGTTTTAAAACAGATATAAATACATTCGGGTTGCCTATCTTGACCGGGGTATTCACTACTGGCGATCTATCAACAGGAATAGCTATCAAAGGCCGGTTTTGTTCCAGGCCGAAACGATTGGCTGTGGTGGCATCATAAGCACCATGGGGAAGCAGGCCGTAATGCATGGTCATCACGCCGCCTTGTTCTAAGGGGAAATTGGTACCCCAGTGATTGTTGAGCACCCAGGAGAACAGGGTTTGGCTTTTATCCAGATGCTTGTACCAATTTTGACTACCATGCGCGCCGCCGCGCAGGTTAACCGACATATTGCCGATCTCCACCAGTGGCGCTTCGATGGCCGTCCAGGTAATGCCGTTCGTACTGTTGGATATATCGGCCCAGTGCTGTATGCTCAGCCAGCTGCGGTTGCCGGCGGGTAACTGGTCAGCTTCGGGGATCATTACGCCCCATGGGATATCCAAACGCATGGTACCATCCGGTATATCAAAAGCAAAACCGAAATGAATACCTTCTTTGGTTTGGGTGCTGATCTTATCAAACGAATTAATGATATCCAGCCAGGGTTGCCCTGCTACCACACGTATTTCCCGGTTTAGCCAGTTTACGCCCGGTGCTTCGGATATGATCAGTATTGATGTTACCAGCGGGCCGTTTTCTTTGATCTGGATTTTGATATTCTTAGGCTTCCCCGCCTTATCCGCGCTATCCGAACCTAACAAATAGCGATAACTGTTCAGGTTATAGTCCGATGACTTGTCCACGTATTCATGACCGGTGGTTTCATCAATAAAACTGCTGATGTCGCCTGTTTTGCTATCAATAGCTACCGAAATCAGGTTGTTGCTAATGGTATTACCATGCATTAAATTCCCCGCCAGTTTAGCCGGAGCCCCTTGCGCTATGGTATACGTTTTTGAACCTAATGCCGGTATCTTATTACTTAAAAATACCAATTGACCGTTGCTTAGTTTTTGCGATGGTACCTCCTTGCCTGTATCGTCCAGCACGCGGTCGCCGTTTTGGCTTTGTTCCGGGTTGAGTGTGATCAAGCCGCTTCTGTCCCAGGATAGCGTATTGAAGATAGCCACCTTATTGGTAGATATTTTGGAGATTGGGTTGAAGGTTGCTTTCAGCAGGTCCTTGCTGCTTTTGTAGGCATTCTCAAAAAATCTGGCTTTAGTTTGTTCTATTTGTTTGGCCAAGGCTGCTTTCGGGTCCTGGTAGCCCCAGGTGTGCTCGGCACCCAGCAGGCTGTTTTGCCATGCGGTATCTATGGCTTTACGCGGGACAGGGCGGTTAGGGTTGAGCATGCTCCAGGCGGTCTCTACCTGTACTAAATTTTCCTTTGCTACGCGATATTCGCTGATGCGCCTCGCATCCGAACCCAATCCGTCGGTCCAGTATTCGCTGTAATCGCCTTTTATTTGGGGCAGGATGTTGCCATAGCGTTTCTCGTAATCGTCCATAATGCGCTGCGAGCCAGAGATGATCACTTTCGGATAAGCATATTTTTCGTTCCATAACTTCACGGCATCGGGCAGGTCGGCATCTATCAGGGCGTTATCGGCTAAGGCCCACGGCAGCACAAAGATATCGTAGGGGAGACGTTCGCGTTCCAGTTGCGCAGTCTCGTCAAATATCAGTGGATCGATAAAATTTTCGGTAGGATGACCGGTAGTGATGCGGTCTAATGCCGGGTTATGGCCCTGCACTTTGCCCAAACCGATTTTAGATCCTTTGATGTTATAGCCAAAACCGTAGGGCAGGGCCTGTAGAAAAAACACTTTCGATTTCCCATTGGGCGCTACCCAGTAAAAAGGGCGGTGCTCCCAGGGGCGACGCACCGTACCGATGTTGGGATACAGGAACACCCCGTGGATACCATTTTGATAAGCCGCCTGCGTTACACCCCAGGATATGCCGGCCACGTCCATCTGCACCATGGTTTTAATGGATGTGCCGGTTGTTTTTTCGATCTGGTACTTGCTATGGAAAAGGCGCAATAGTTCCTCATCGCTGCAAGTGCTGGTGTTGATATTGCCGTAATCGCCGTCAAGGCTTATCCAGCCCTTTTTTACAGCATCTATAAAAACCTTCCGTTTTTCAGGGGACGCTTCCTTCAGGTAGTTTTCGGTTACCCAATCGGCTTCGGGGTTCCATACAAAGCGGGAACCTGCGGGGTAGTTCTGCGTTTTGCGGGCGATATCCATAGCCACATCAATATTGCGCATATGTAGTTTGCGCACAAATTCCTGCGTGTTGGTGTAGCCGATATCCACGTGCGAATGCGGGTAAACGTACACCGTCCACTGCCTTTGCACGGGCACCATTACCGTTTGATAAAGCCCGTTGGTTTTGGTGATGACCGCAATGCGCGCCTGGCATTCAGTTTTAACACCGGCGCCGTCAGGTAACAGCAGGGCAAGGCTGTCCATGCCGCTTATATTATCAATATGGTTTTCTTCTTTAATGCCATTGCATTCTAACCTGATCGTTGCCGGCCCGTTTAGTTTGGCACCTTTAAAAAGCAGGGTGATCTCCCGGCCGGGTTTACCATCCTTGCGATGCTTGTACCAGGGGCGGATCTTGCAGGTGAATGATGCCGTAGTTTGACCCATCGCGCCGTTTATAATAACAATAAATAAAAGAAATAACGTGCCGGAAAACACCTGTTTTGCAGATCTCATAGGATATAGATAAAGAGGTAAATGATGAAAAGAGAATAAAAAACAAGAGGCTGTCTCAAAAGCGAGGCAGCCTCTTTGTTTTTGAGCGTAATTTTCAGTAACTTAAAGGCATGGGAGGAAAAGTAGTCTTTAAGGAATATGATCCTGACCAGTTAACCTTTTTACCGTATAAACTGGAGGAACTGGTACCGCAGGGTCATCCGGTACGTATTGTATCGAAGGTGGTCGATCAGGTAGATGTTAAACCGATTAACCGCAAGTATAAAGGCGGCGGGGCATCCAGCTTTCATCCGCGGCTGATGCTCAAGCTGCTGATCTACGGTTATCTGACCAACACGTATTCTTCACGGAAGTTGGAAGACCAGGCCGCGCAGAATGTACATTTCATGTGGCTTTTAGGCATGAAAAAGCCTGATCACAATACCATCAACCGTTTCCGGAGCGAGAAGCTGTCGGGTGTTTTAAAGGAGATCTTCTCACAGATCGTATTGTTATTACAGCAGGAAGGTATCGTCTCGCTGAAAGAAGCTGTTTTTACCGATGGTACCAAGATCGAATCGGTAGCGAACAAGTACACTTTTGTATGGGGCAAAAGCATTAAGAACAGCAAGGAGAAGATGAAAGCCCAATTGGATGAACTGTGGAGTTATGCGCAAACCATCGCTGCCGAAGAACTTAAAGACACCGCACCGCTGGAATACAGCGAGATCAACCCGGAAAAAGTAAAAGAAACGATCTCAAAGATCAACGCCGCCCTGGACGATAAGGAAGATGTCGATAAGAAAGTAAGGCAGAAGCTGAACTATGCCAAAAAGCACTGGCCGGAGAACCTGGCCCGGTATGACGAGCAGGAAAAGCTGTTAGGCGGTCGCAACAGCTTTTCGAAGACCGACCCGGGTGCCACCTTCATGCGGATGAAAGAAGACCCTATGCTGAACGGGCAGCTTAAACCCGGATACAATCTGCAGATCTCCACCCAGGAGCAGTTCATCTTGAACTATAGCCTGCACCAAACCACAACCGATTACCAGACCCTTCCATCACACATCGAACAATACGAAACTTTATATCATGCACTTCCAAAAGCGGTAGTGGCCGATGCGGGCTACGGTTCGGACGAGAACTATGGCGTATTACAGCAAAAAGGCATTGAAGCTTATATCAAATACAACACGTTCGACCAGGAACAAAATAAAGGCATCAAAGCATTCGGTAATGACAGTTTGCACTATAATGAACAGGAAGATTACCTGGTATGTCCGATGGGACAACACATGCAGCATATCGGCACCGGGCAGCGGGTCACCACATCCGGCTATGTGCAACTGATCAGCCGCTATCAGGCGCAGAATTGTGAAAACTGCCCCATGCGGGGCGTTTGTCACCAAGCAGCCGGTAACCGCGTGGTGGAGATCAACCACAGCCTTAGAATACACAAGCAGATAGCGAAAGAAAGATTGAATACCGAACAGGGCATCAAATACCGAAAGCGACGGCCCGCAGATGTCGAACCGGTGTTCGCCAACCTGAAGCATAATCACGGCTTCAGGCGATTCCTGCTGAAGGGAATGTCCAAAACCGAGGTCGAAATAGGGTTATTATCCATCGCACATAACCTCAGAAAGTGGAAAGCCTGATAAAAAAGGCTTTTTATCCGATAAAAACACCTGAACCAACTCAAAAAAATCGAAAGCAGGCTGATACAGTCCCGCTTTCCTAATAACTCATCTAAATCGGCATCAACGAAAAAACCGCCTCATAATTGACTTATGAGACGGCCTCTTTTTATTTGCGTTTTATAAATTACGGAACAACAACCTTCCTTACGTCGGTATAGTTGTATTGCTTTAAGTTGTAACTGGTGCGGGCGCCAACACGGATGTAATAATCACGTGCAGTTGATAATACACCTGCTGGTAATACACCGTTACCTGTGGTTAGGGTAATGGTGGTGCCATTGGCTACGGCAGCGTTAAGATCGCCGGTGTATTTGCCGGTTTTGGCTGCATCGTTAATATTATTGCCCACATACTGGCTCGAGTTAACAAACAACCAGATCTCGGTTACAGCCTGCTGAAACAGGGCGTTAGCGGTGCCGCGCGTTACCTTAACCTGTACCGAAAGCGTACCATCGGCATTAATTACCGGCTGGCCAACCCAGGCTAAACGCAGTAAGGGCTCTACGCTAAAATTTACCGTAGTGGTACCGCCGTCAACATTCACAGTTTGGGTTTGATCTACAGCCGGTGTGGTTTGCACCATCGGTACAAAAGGGCCTTCGGCAGTCATTTTATAGGTAGCTTTAAATATTTTGGTATTGATATAAGTACCATCCTGGTGTACGCCCAAATATTGCGCGGTAGGATTGGCACTCCAGCTGCTTTCCAGCAACTTAATGCGGGTGCTGTTGGCGCCATCGCCAATTTCGCCTTGTATGGGCAGGCCGGTGCCGCTGTCGGTTACAGTTCCCTGCAGGGTCTGATCGGGACCGGCATAGTTATCTACCTTGGTACACGAGCTTGCGGCAATTATAGCCAGGCCCAATGCTATCGTATTTATTAATCGTTTCATCGCTTTATATTTTAATATCCGGGGTTTTGAACTATGTTAGGGCTTTTGCTGATAACCGCGCCTGGGATAGCCTCGTAATACCATCTTGGGTCGAAGGTGTACAGCGTGTTGCGCTCGTCCTGCCTGTCGTCATAAATATATTTAGCGGCATCCTTTACATAAAATTGGTTAAGTATGCGCCAGTAACGGTTATTCATTTCGGTATCGGCAATGCGCCATCTGCGCAGATCGAACCAGGTTTTGTTTTCAAACGCCAGTTCTTTTCTTCTTTCCTTGCGCACGGCGGCAATGTTTAAAGTAGCGGTAGTAGCTAAGGTAGCGCCAGCACGATCGCGAATGGCATTGATATCGGCTAAAGCCTGGGTTTGATAATTAGCGCCCTGGCCCGCGGTAAATAACTCAATGGCGGCTTCGGCACGGTTAAGCAATACTTCGGCATAACGTAACTCTATCCAAGCCTGGTCCGAACGGTTGTTGGCCAGGTCGGTAGTAGCTTTGGTCGGGTCTAAGTATTTGCGGATGGTGAAACCGGAGATACAACCCGCGGTACCGGTACTGGTAAAATAACCACTTGATCCGGCCGGGTTCATTGTTTTGCCGCCGCCGATATCAACCGGAGCAGGTACATCGGTAGCCGAAGAAAGAATAAGCGGAGCCGCAGGATATTGAGCTGGGCCGGTAGCCGGAACCAATTTGTTTAAACCAGCGGTTGTGCTGCCGGTATAAATACCACGGCGCAAATCAATGATCTGGCCTTTAAACGCGTCGCCGGGGAACAGGATGGTGCCTTTAGCGCGCGGTTCGATATTAGCGAAGGGATCGCCGGGGTTGGTATACATAATATAATGGCCGGCGGCATCCAACGATTGGAATGTGCCGTTGGGATTGGTCGGCAGGCCCTCGTACATCTCCACAAAGTCAAGGGTAGGGCAGGTCTCGGCCGAATAGGTGCCGTTCCACATTTGGTGGGGGATCTGGTTGTTATCGTACCAGTGGTCGGCATCGGGATATTTGTATTGGCGTACGAAGATATTTTCGGCACTGTTAACATCTAAAAACAGTTGCGCGAAGTTATTGGCCTGGGCTGCTTTATCTGTAGCAGACCATAAGGTTTTATACAACGAGAATTTACCGTCTAACAAAGTAGCCGCATCATAAGCAGCTTTAAAGTAATCGTTAGCCTTTGTTGCCGGGATACCGCATACCTGCGCGCCGCCGCCGGTAAGGTTGATGGTATTATATTTAGCGATGGTGCCAGCGTAAAGCATCACCCGCGATTTTAAGGCTGCGGCAGCATATTTAGTAGCGCGGCCTTTTACATTGGTTGCAGGCAAATTGGTGTAGGCAAAATCAAGATCGGTGCCTATAAAATCATAACCGGCTTGCTCAGACGAACGGGGGATCTTGAATTGTTCTATTTCAGCAACAATATCGTCGATGGTTTCGCCGGGTTTGGTTAAAACCTTATCCACCAGTGGTACACCGCCATATCGTTTTACCAGCGCGAAGTAGGTAACCGCGCGGATATAACGGGCTTCGCCCTGCCAGTTAGCCACCTGTACGGCACTGAAATTGCCGGCATAGGTAGGTAGGGTCTCCATAAAATAATTACAATCACGGATCAGCGCGTAGGCATCGGCCCAGTAGTTGAAGGTTTCGGTTGAGTTACCCACGTCGCGACTGATGGCTTCGCCGGTATTGGCCGAGGCCGAACCCGCGAAGAATGCCTTGAAACCGGTGGTTGACTGGTATTTAAAATCCTCGATAGGCATTTGCAGGTAAATGCGCGACATATAGGCGTCGATACCGCTCACACTGCCAAACACGTCCTTATCGGTAATAATGTTCAACGGCGGGACGTCGAGGTTTTTCTTGCACGACGCGAACGGCACCATTAGCGCAAGTAATAATATATATAATCTATTTTTCATTTCCTTGATCTTTAAAATTTCGCGGTTAAACCAAAAATGTATGTTTTTGTAAGCGGATAGGCGTAATCGTACTGGTTACTGCTACGTGTAAACTGTGAGGTAAACTCCGGGTGCTCAGGATCGGTATATTTCAGCCCGGTAAATGTTAACAGGTTATACCCGTTAAAGAACACTCTTATGCCCTTTACACCAATATGGCCTAACAGTTTTTTAGGCAGGCTATAACCAACTTCAATGTTTTTTAGGCGCACGTACGACGCGTTAAAAGTATTCCACTCGCTATTGGTTACCGCGTAGGTGCCGGTATAAGAGTAATAGCCTTGCGTCCATTGTGTAGACGGGCTGTATGGGTCAGCGTTCGGATCGGTTGGGTGCCACCTGTCTAAAAACTTGGTTAAGGCGTTACCACCTGCCCAAAGCGGCTGCTGCGCCTGTTCAAATGCCGAACTGGTAACCATAGCCGCGCCCTGGAATAAGGCGTTCAGATCGAAGTTTTTATATGATAAGCCTACGTTTAAACCAAAAGTCATTACCGGTAGGCCCACGGTAGCGAACGGATGGTAGTCATCAGCGTTGATCTGTCCGTCGCCATTCCAGTCGGTGTAGCGGTAATCGCCTACAGTGGTATTACGTGGCACAAAGAACGGGCTGTTTTCAATAGCCTGGTAGTTTTCAAACTGGCCGTTACGGTTTAAACCGAAATAGATATTGGTATAACGGTTAGCGCCGGTACCGAAGTTGTTACCATCGCGCTGAGACCAGTTAAGGTAAGAGTTACCCAGTTGCGCGCTAACGTAGGTTAAGTTCATGATGCGGGCAAAACCCATGGTGCCTTTAAGGTTGTATCCAAACGCGCCGATGTGGTTACGGGTGCTGATATCAAAATCGAAACCTTCGGTACGGTCGGAATTTAAGTTTTGCTGAGGTAAGCTTGCACCCACCACATCAGCCAGCGAGTTTAACTGGTTGGCCAGCAAACCGCTGCGATCGCGCCTGAAGTAATCGAAGGTGATACCTAATTTGCCGCTCCATGCTTCAAAATCGGCACCAATGTCAAATGTTTTGGCTTTATACCAGGTTATGCCCGGGTTAGCTATACCTTTGCTTTGCAGTGCACTTACAAAAGTGCTGCCAAATACCGAGCCGCCCGGCTGTAGCATGGCATTGCCCGAGAACGGATAGTTATAACCGGTAAGAAATTGGTAGCTGGATGCTGAGTCATCACCCAGGATACCGTACGATCCACGGAATTTTAGGTTGGTGATGAATGATAACGGCTTAATGGCTTTGAAGAAAGGTTCTTCAGAAAGGCGCCAGCCGGCCTCCGCATCGGGGAAAAAGCCCCATTGTCTTTCGGCGGCAAAACGCGATGAACCATCGTACCTGAACGCGAATTTGGCAAAATAGCGCGATTTGAAATCGTAAGTAAAGTTACCAATGTAGGCAGCGGTTTTATAGGTAAAGGCATTGCTTTGGCTTTGGCTCATGTTGCCCTGCTGGTTGGTGCTGTTACCCGCGAAAAGCTGATCTACCTGTAAGGTCAGTTCGCGCTGGGCGAAAAAGTTATCGCCGCTGCGGGTGCTTTCTTCGTAAATTAACGATCCCGAAACATTGTGCGTATTATTAAAACTACGCGAATAGCTTAACCAAAACTGGCCCAGCGAGGTTGGGTACTCGTACATCTCCCGGCGCAGCGTGCTTGGGCTGCCCTGTGTGTTTTTTACAACGTAGGCACCGGTAGTGGTGTCGTAATCGTACTCGTTGTAGGCTTTGTAATAGTACTTGTTATCGTTTAGCACAAAATCAAAGCTGTATAATCCTTTTAAGCTTAAACCTTTAACAAAAGGCACATCATATGTAAGGTTAGCCGCGCTCTGGAACCACTTATTGTTTACATTATAATAGCCGCTGGCATCTATTTCTGATTGCGCTACGGCCTGCAACGGCGGGTTAGGCACAGCATAGTAATAAGGCGGGGTATTGTTGGCATACAGCGGGGCTGTAGGCAGGGTATACCAGGCGCTGCGGATCACCCAATAAGTACCGTTGGTTGGATTAGGGCGCACCGTTCTCTCCATCGTACCCGAAAGGTTCAGATCGAACTTTAAGTTGTTGGCAATTTTGGTGCTCAGGTTAGATCGGAAATTGTACTTGTTATAAGTCAGGTCGCCCGATCTTAAAATACCATCCTGGCCGGTATACCCACCACTGATGTAGTAGCTTGTTTTGTCGGTACCACCACTGGCACTCAGGTTGTGCTGTTGTTCGGGCACGTTTGGCCTCATAACCGCGTCTACCCAATCGGTGCTTTGTTTGGTGCCGTTTACATATTCGGCTATTTGCGCGTCGGTAAACTGACGGTTACCTCTGATACCGTTGCCGCCCCTGTTGTGTACCTGTTGCTCGTTAAAAAGCACCATGTAATCTTGCGCGTTTGTGGCTTTCCCAAAGTTTATAGGGCTTTGTAAGCCATAAAAACCGGTATAGGTTAATTCAGGCGCGCCCATTTTACCTTTTTTAGTGGTAATTAATATTACACCGTTAGCGGCTCGTACCCCGTACACCGCGGCCGATGCATCTTTTAATACCGAGATACTTTCCACGTCGTTCGGGTCAACACGGGCGATATCGGGGCGGGGGATACCATCGATAACGATCAGTGGCGAACCGAAGCCACGGATATCGAAGTTGTTGGCAAAAGCGCCGGGTTCGCCGGTGTTTTGCACAACACGCAAGCCAGGCACTTTACCAGCCAGCGAGTTCATAATGTTCTCGTTTTTGGTGGTAACAATATCGGCGTTGCTTACAGATGATATCGCGCTGGTTACCGAAGCTTTTGTTTGCTGTCCGTAACCAACCACAACCACCTCGTTTAATGAGGAAGCTGTTGGCGATAGTTTAGCATTAACCATAGTTTGGTTGCTAACAACTACCTGGAAAGGCGTATAGCCCACCATCGATATCACCAGTGTTTGGCCGGTAGCCGCGTTGATGGTGAAACGGCCGCTGGCATCGGTCATGGTGCCGGTGGTGGTGCCTTTTATAGTTACGCTAACGCCGGGCATAGCTACATCCTTCTCGTCGGTAACGGTGCCACGGATGCTGCGCGAATTTTGCGCGTAAACACTTGCCGACAGCAGCAAGGCTACCACAAAACTCATGGCCAGTATTAGTGATTGCTTAAACCGGTTTAAAGGCAGGGCATAGGGCCGTCCTGTAAATTCCGGCGGGCACAAATGCGGGGCTTTGGAAGTAGTTTGCCATGCCTTTGTGGAGTGATCTTGTGAAACTGGTTTCATAATAAGTAGAACTAAATCATGTTAATGGGTTATAATTTATGTGCGATTAAATGGGGTTGGTGTTAAACATCGTTGGGGTCGCGGCCGCAACGGCGTATCCTGTTGGTTTTTTGGGTGCCGATAAATGGGTAATGGTCTATCATTAGTTTCAATTTTAGTTTTCCGTTTGCAGATATAGGGCAGGCTGACCGGCAGCATTACCATTTGTGTCTGAAATAAAACAAGTATCCCGGGGCACCTGATCAGGTTTGGCTCCAGGGAGGTTGTTGTTGTATCAGTTAATGTATTGGTACGATCATCGTTTGGTTAAATCACTTATCGCCGGCACTGCTAATAATATGATGATCGTGAGGTTTATATGTTATAATGTACAAACATATAAATAATTTTAGTAATCCAAGTTTTTTTGAAAATAAATTTGGCAAGCAGCAACTATGTATATAATAAGTATATTAAGATGCAGACATTACCGACAAATGAGCAGGCAAGATGATTAATGGAAAGTTTTGAGATTAGGCATGCATAATTTACTGTTATTTAGCTGATTGATATTTTAAACTTTGCAAAATAACAAAGCGTATATGTGCTGAACATTAAGGTTAAATAAAATTTATGTTATAATGTATATACATTATTTTACTATACTTGCATAACCAAGTGTTTTATCGATGAACTTACGTGCGTTTTTGATGTGTTTTGCCACCTGTGTATGCTGTTTAAACGGATTTGCACAGCAAGGGTTACCTAAAAAGCAGACTCGCCCCAATATTATTTTCATTATGGCCGATGATCATGCGTACCAGGCCTTGGGGGCTTATGGTTCAAGGCTGATCAAAACGCCAAATATCGATCGTATAGCTAAGGAGGGGGCTTTGATGCAGAGCGCCTACGTTACCAATTCTGTATGTAGCCCCAGTAGGGCGGTTATCCTTACCGGTAAATACTCCCATTTGAATGGTATGAAGGATAATGGTACTTATTTTAACGGCGCGCAGCAAACCCTGCCCAAGATATTTAAGCAGTATGGCTATAACACAGCCATAGTAGGGAAGTGGCACCTGTTCAGTCAGCCCACAGGTTTCGATTACTGGA
Source organism: Mucilaginibacter mali (assembly GCF_013283875.1). Lineage (NCBI taxonomy): Bacteria > Pseudomonadati > Bacteroidota > Sphingobacteriia > Sphingobacteriales > Sphingobacteriaceae > Mucilaginibacter > Mucilaginibacter mali. The sequence continues at coordinate 2,980,359 of NZ_CP054139.1, read as the reverse complement.
ATATCCTGCCCGACCAGGGGCATTACTATAGTCCGCATTTTTTTAAGAACGGGAAGGATACCGTGTATAAAGGTTACGTAACCGATATCATCACCGATATGGCTATCAACTGGATAGGGGAGCAAAAGGGCAAACCTTTCTTCCTGATGTTGCACCACAAGGCCCCGCACCGCAACGCCATGCCGCCGTTGAAGTATTTGGATAAATTCAGCAATGTGAAATTCCCGCTGCCTTATAGCTTTTATGATGATTATGCCAATAAACCTGCATTGCAGCGGCAAAGCATCACCATGAAAAACGATTTGGATATCCGCTACGATACCAAGATCCCCTGCGATACCTGCCCGGTTACCAAGATAAACGAATGGGCGCCTGGCGAATACGAAAAGGAGCTGGTCGGCCTGAACCCGACCGAGCGTAAAATATGGGATGCCGCTTATCAAAAGGAATACGAAAAATTTAAAAAGTTGCATACTAAGGATGAAATAACACGCTTTCAATACCAGCGCTATTTGGAGGATTACCTGCGCTGCATCATGTCGTTGGATGATAATGTAGGCCGCGTTTTGAAATATCTTGACAAGACTGGCTTGGCCCAAAATACCATCGTGATCTACACATCCGACCAGGGCTTTTACCTCGGCGAGCATGGCCTGTACGATAAGCGCTTTATGTACGAGGAATCGTTCCGCACGCCCATGATGATCCGATATCCCGGTACGGTAAAGCCCGGTAACAAGCTGAATCAGTTTGTATTAAACCTCGACCTGGCGCCGACGATGTTAGATTTGGCCGGCATTAAACCACCCGATGATATGCAGGGGGAATCGATGAAGCCATTGCTGACCAAACAACCATTGGTGAAAAAATGGCGAGATGAGATCTATTATCATTATTACGAATTGTCGTTTAACCTCACCGCCCACTACGGCATCCGCACCAGGCGCTACGCGCTGATGCATTTTTATAACCCGTTGGATGCCTGGGAACTATACGATCTTCAAAAGGATCCGTATGAAATGAAGAATGTGTATAACGATGCGCAATATCAGTCAACTATCGTTGAGTTGAAGGCGCATCTAAAAGCCTTGCAGGTAAAATACAAAGACGAGGAAGAGTCCTTTTTAAAGAAGAAGTAATTGTTTGGTTTAATAATTGGTTGCAGGGGGAGTGGCATTGCTACTCCCTTCTGCTTTCTATGGTGTAAACAAAGCTATCAGCCCGGTAGTAGCCCAGGTTAAATTCGATGGGGCGGTCGCCCTGGTCGTACACAAACCTTTTGCGGAACAACACCGGTTCATTAGGTTCTATCTCTAGTTTGCCGGCTATCAGTTTGTCTGCCGCCTTGGCGCTGATCTCTTCCTTAGAAAGGTTGGCAATCACCGAGTAATCCTTTTCCAAGACCTCGTACAGCGGGCGTTTAAAATCTTCGTCGCCTGTAAGGCCTACACGCGGGTGGAAATAGGATACAAAGTATACAAATGGACCTTCTAACCGGCCACGCAGGCGCTCCAGTTTAAGCACCTTTTTAGTATTGCTGATCTCGAAGAAGTTAGCCACCTGCTCATCGGGCGTTACCCAACTAATGTGCAGTTCGAAGTTGCGGATAGGGATGCCCCTTGCCTGCATCTCCTGCGAAAAGCTCAACCAATTGTTTGATTTTGAACTTACTGAAGCCCCGGCTACCTTGGTGCCGATCCCTTTCTTGCGGATCAGCAGGCCCTCGTAAACCAGTTTATTAAGCGCCTGGCGCAGCGTGGTGCGCGATATGGCCAGTTGCTTGGCCAGGTCAACCTCGTTAGGCAAAAACTTGCCATCGGCATACTGCGGGTCTTTAATAATATTACGTACAAGTTCCTCTGCTTGTATGTGCAGGGGTACCGGGCTTTTGTGGTTGATGGAGAATTTCATTTACGTTTTGGTTCGCTGCGACAGGATTTTACATTATCTCCCGGTCGCATTTTATGGTTTGTATACATGTGGTTGCTAACCGGCATACAATATAAAAACAAATTTAAAAAAATATTTTGTTAATTATATACATGTTTATATGTTTGTACATATTAATCACTCAAAAATAGCTACCCTTTCATCAATCCAATTGTAGAAATTTGAATAACCTTGTATCACAATTTAAGCGTAACGCTTATTTGCCGGGCATAAATTTATGCATGTATATATAAAGGTGAAGACAATCGGACTAAAACAAACGGGCGCTTTGCAACCATACATGTATAATTTACTTTATCTATGGAAATAGACTTAAACATATCAAACAATAAAGCTAAAACCAGGTGGAGAACGGGAATGCAGCCACTGATGCCCGCAACGGCACCGGCAGAGCGGCCCGAGGGGTACGATGTTTTTCCTTATCACCCGGTGGGAACAGGGAAGATACATAACGGATACCCATCGCTGGCTAAATGGATAGCAGGGCAGAAATTTGTAGCGATTGACGGGTATGTTGGCGTGTTTTGGGATGATGTGAAGCATTGCCTGGACGAAGAGTTTAACAAACAAAACCTAAGCGTTAACTGGATCCAAACTGCTGATCATTTAAAATCGCCGGAAGCTGTACAGGAATTAGTATCCCCTTATTTAGGAACGCAAAACTCGGTATGGGGAACAAAATGTCAGCTGCAACTGTCTGATTTCTATAATTTTGATAGCGGCGCTATAGATGATACAAGAAGCGATATCACCATTATACTTGGCGTCGGCGCGGCTTTAATGACCGATGATGCGCAACTGATCTATCTCGATCTGCCAAAAAACGAGTTGCAATTGCGTATGCGTGCAGGTGTTATTACCAATTTGGGCAATAATGTATCTGAAAGTCCGGCCGAGATGTACAAGCGCTTCTACTTTGTAGATTGGGTACTGCTGAACGAACATAAAAAGAACATCCTTAATAAAGCGGCCATCATTGGCGATGCGCAATGGAAGGGTAGCCTGAACTGGATGACTGCCGTCGATTTGAAATCGGCCCTACATCATCTAAGTACCTCGGTGTTCCGTGTAAGGCCCTGGTTCGAGCCAGGTGCCTGGGGGGGGCACTGGATGCGCCAGAATATTGAGGGTATTAATAAAGACGAGGTAAATTATGCCTGGTCGTTTGAACTGATCGTACCTGAGAACGGACTGGTGCTTGAAAGCGATGGCAACCTGCTGGAAGTATCGTTTGATATGCTGATGTTTACTGAACACGACGCGGTTTTAGGGGATTCATCAAAGCGGTTTGGTTACGAATTCCCTATCCGCTTCGATTTTTTGGATACTATCGACGGCGGTAACCTGTCTATCCAATGCCACCCATCCGTTCCTTATATACAAGAGCATTTTGGCGAAACCATTACGCAGGACGAAACTTATTATATCCTGGAACGCGCCGGGGGCGCTAACGTTTATTTAGGTTTCCAGGAGGATATCGACCCGGTAGAATTTAAAAAAGTATTAGAGAACAGCCGCGATAAGCGCGAGGAGGTGGAGATCACCAAATATGTGCAATCCTTCGATGCCAATAAGCACGATCTGTTCCTGATCCCTAACGGTACCGTGCACAGCGCCGGTAAGGGGAATCTGGTATTGGAGATCAGCGCTACGCCCTACATCTTTACCTTTAAAATGTACGATTGGCTGCGTCTTGACCTGAACGGCGAACCGCGCGCCATCAATATCGACCATGCCTTTAATAACCTGAAATTTGACCGCAAGGGCCAAAAGGTGGTTGACGAACTGATATCCAAACAAACCTGCATTAAACAGGGTAGCGATTGGCAGATCATCCACGTACCTACCCATGCCGAGCATTTTTACGATGTGGAGCGCGTAGAGTTTGATACCGAAATCACCCTGCCTACCAATGGGTCTTGCCAGGTGATGATGCTGGTGGAAGGCGAATCGGTAAAAGTGAAAACCGCCGACGGAACCACTGTAGATTATGCCTACGCCGAAACCTTTGTAATACCGGCCGGGGCGAAGGAATTTACGCTGACCAATACCGGTGCCTCGCGCGCCAAAGTGATCAAGGCATTTATTAAACCATTAAACTAACCAACCAGAGATGATACCGTTCATAAAAAGATCTTTACTTGTTCCCGGCCTCATTTGTGCCACGCTGATGGGCAGCGCTCAGCAAAAAAAGCAGCCGGTAGATTATGCCGACCCGTTGTTGGGCACGTCCGAATCGCGCTGGATGCTGAACCCGGGCGCCACAATGCCATTCGGGATGGTGCAGCTTGCGCCCGATAACCAGGAGGGCGTTTGGAAATCGGGCTACGAATACTCGCTGAACAACATCGGCGGCTTCAGCCATATCCACTCGTGGACCATGGCCGGCCTTTCGGTAATGCCAACGGTGGGGGTACTGAATATAAAACGCGGCTCGGCTGATAACCCAACTACGGGCTGGACGACCGGCTACCGTTCAAGGATATATAAAGAGACCGAAAAGGCTAGTCCGGGTTATTACGCGGTAAAGCTGATGAACGGTGATATCACTACCGAACTGACCAGCACTACCCGCGCGGGTTTCTTCCGCTTCAGTTATCCTACCGATGAGGAAGCGCATATATTGATGAACCTTGATGTGCCTTTTGAAAATACCGCCGAGATATTAGATGCAAAGTTCACTAAGGTAAGCGATACCGAAATTGAGGGCTACTCCAAGCAAAAATGGGGCTGGCAGGAATATACTGTACACTTTGTGGTCCGTTTTGACCGTAAGGTAGAAGGCTTTGGCGGCTGGATAGGCAACAAGATCACCAAGGATGTTAAGGAAATAGCCGGCAAGGGCAAGATGGGCGCTTATGTTGATTTCAACGCCAAAAAGGGCGATGTGATCCAAATGCAAAGCGCCATATCGCTGGTGAGTATCGAGGATGCCCGCCTGAACCTGAAGACAGAAATGGATCCGTTTAAATGGAGCTTTGCTGCGGTGCACAACAATGCCCGCAATGTGTGGAACAACCTCTTGAGCAAAATAAAGGTTGAAGGCAGCACCGAGGTAAATAAAAAGAAATTTTACAGCAACCTGTACCGATCTTACGTGGCGCGTACCATTTGGAGTGATGTGAACGGTAAATGGATAGATCCTAATGAAAAGGAACGCCAAAGCGACCCGAATACGCCAATATTAGGTTCGGACGCGTTTTGGAATACGTTTTGGAACCTGAACCAGTTGTGGACATTGGTAAACCCAGATATTGCCAGTAAATGGACACGCTCGTTCCTGGAGATCTATAAATACGGTGGCTGGCTGCCTAAAGGCCCGGCCGGTATCGAGTATTCGGGCATTATGGAGGCCGAACATGAGATAGCGCTGATTACCAGTTGCTACCAAAAAGGCATCCGCGATTTTGATGCTAACCTGGCTTTTGAAGCGATGATGCACCAGCAGACCACGCCGGGTATCAAAACCCCCGAGGGCGGCTTTGCGGGCAATAAGTTTTACGAATCGTACATGAAACTGGGCTATGTGCCGAACGAAGAAGGCCAGGTATCTAACACGCTTGAATATGCTTACGACGACTGGTGCGTGGCGCAATTTGCTAAAGCATTGGGCAAGACCGACGCTTATGAGATGTTTATGAAACGCGCCGATAACTTTAAGAATGTGTGGGACCCATCAGTAAAATACATCCGCATGAAAAACCGGGATGGCAGTTGGGTGAAGGATTGGAATCCTTATTGCTGTACAGCATTCGGCGGCCCGGGTTATTTGGAAGGTAATGCCTGGCAATACAGCTTCTTTAAACCACATGATGTGCAGGGTATCATTAACCTGATGGGTAAGGACGAGTTTAATAACCGCCTGGATGCCGGCTTTGTAAAATCATCAAAATTTAGCTTTAACGCCGATGGCGATATGTACGACCTGGTACCGATAAACCACGGCAACCAACCTAATATGCAGGCCGCCTGGTTGTTCAACTACTCGGGCAAGCCATGGTTGACGCAAAAATGGACGCGCGAGATCATGAACAAATATTATGGTTCGACACCGTACCACGGCTGGCTGGGCGACGAGGACGAAGGCCAGATGGGATCGTGGTTCGTGATGGCAGCTATGGGCTTTTTCGAGACCGATGGCGGCGCGTCTACAAAGCCATTCTACGAGATCGGCAGTCCGTTATTCAATAAGGTGACCATCACACTTGATAATCATTACTATAAAGGCAAAACCTTCACCATCGAAGCTAAAAATACTTCGGATGTTAACCGTTATGTGCAATCGGCCACCTTTAATGGTAAGCCGCTTAACAAGCCATGGGTTTACCACCAGGATGTAGTGAACGGCGGCTCATTGGTGCTGGTGATGGGGCCTAAGCCAAACATGGCCTGGGGCAGCAGGCAGGAAGACGCGCCACCATCAATGTCGGCACCGATCAAATAAATCAAACCCACCAATTTGAAATTAATGAAGAAGCAAAATCAAATAAGCCTTGGGCTGATCACCATTGTAGCCTCGCTGGGCGGCTTCCTGTTCGGGTTTGATATGGCTGTGGTATCGGGCGTGCTGCCCTTTATCGAAAAGCAATTTAGCCTGGGCGCCGGGCAGGAGGGCTGGTTCGTATCGGCCGCGCTAGTGGGTTGTATCATTGGCGTATTGTTCTCGGGCGAGTTGAGCGACAGGCTGGGCCGCAGGGTGCCTTTGCTGTTATCGGCATCGCTGTTCCTCCTTTCGGCCATTGGCTGCGCTTATATGCCATCGCTATCGCTGGTTATCGCTTCAAGGCTAATTGGTGGTATCGGCATCGGTATCGCATCTAACGTAGTGCCATTATACATTTCAGAGATAGCCCCGGCTAATATCCGCGGCAGGCTGGTAACTTACTACCAACTGGCATTAACATTCGGTATCTTGGTAGCATATTTAACCAATTACGGGTTAGAAAATTACGCCGCTAATGCCGCGCCGGGCGCATTATTTAAAGATGAGATATGGCGCGCCATGTTTGGCCTTGGGGTGATACCGGCATTGTTATTCCTGTTAGGTCTGTTCATTGTCCCTGAAAGCCCCCGCTGGCTGATGCAAAAAGGGCGCAAGGCAGAGGGTTTGGATATCATCAGCCGTATCTCGGGCAGTACCGCTGCCGATGTATCGTCGGAACAAACAGCCGCCGTACACCAGGGTTCGTACAGCGAATTATTCGCGCCCGGTATGCGTAAAGCTTTGCTCATCGGTATCCTGTTGCCACTGTTCTCGCAGTTCAGCGGTATCAATTCTATTATTTACTACGGCACCAAGATATTGAATAGCGCAGGCAACTCGCTCAGTACGGCGTTGATGAGCCAGGTGATATTCGGCGTAGCCAATATGTTATTCACACTGGTAGCTATCTGGAAGGTAGATAGCTGGGGCCGCCGGCCTTTATACCTGTGGGGTACGGCTGGCGCGGCTATTACGTTGATCGCTACGGGTTTGTGCTTTCATTTTGGGGCGCCATCGGCCGTGCTGCTGGTTTGTGTGCTGGCTTTTTTGGCCTGTTTCGCTTTCTCTATTGGCCCGCTGAAATTTGTGGTAGCATCAGAGATCTTCCCGAACGCCATTCGTGGCCGCGCGATGGCCATCAGTATCATGACCATGTGGGTGGCCGATACCATTGTGGGCTGGTTGACACCAACCTTGCTTACCAGTTTAGGTAATGCGGGTACGTTTTGGTTCTTCGCCTTCTTTTGTATCGTAGCCTATATAGTGGTTTACAAACTGCTGCCCGAGACAAAAGGTCAATCGCTGGAGCATATCGAGAATTATTGGAAAGAAAAAGGCGTTGATGCCGCTATGGTACAAGGCCAGGATCAGCATATACCTATACATTAAAATAATGATGATGAGCATATTAAAGCGCCCGCTTTCGCGGATGGTGCTTGTTGCCGCTATGCTGACTTTACCGGCCATAGCATTTGCCCAGCAGCAAACCGATCTTACCCAATATGTAGAGCCCCGCATCGGTACGGCCCACTCGCGCTGGTTCTTTTTTACGCCGGGTGCTGTGCCATTCGGTATGGCTAAACCCGCGCCATCAACTAATGGCAGTTATGGCAACGCCCACGGCTGGGATGCCGTGGGGTACGATTATCGCCATACCTCGATAGAGGGTTTTGCCAATTTTCACGAGTTCCAAGTTGGGGGAGTGGTATTTGCGCCTACGGTAGGTTCGCTGCAAACTGTTCCCGGTAAAACGGATCATCCGGAGAATGGTTATCGTTCTGCTTTTACCCATGACGATGAAAGGGCTACTGCCGGATACTATTCGGTACAGTTGAAAAAGTATGGCATTAAAGCCGAACTAACCGCGACACCGCGCGTGGCATTTCACCGCTATACCTTTCCATCGAGCAACGAGGCACATATCCTGTTCGATATTGGCAATAAACAAGGTGAAGGTGGCGAAGTAAAAGATGCTAAAGTTTACATGACCCCTGACGGCCGCATTGAGGGCTATGTGATCACCCGCCCGGTATACGTGCTAAAATATCAGCCCGGCGCGGAAGTGGCCATGTATTTTTCGGCCCAACTGGATAAAAAGCCGACCTCGGTAGGTACTTTTGTTAAAGAAAAAGTGAACCCGGGCGATAAGGAAGTGAGCGGCAAAGGGGCGGGTATCTATCTTAACTTTAATACCGTACAGAACGAGACCATCACCATCAAAGCCGGCCTTTCCTATACATCGATAGAGAACGCCCGCCTTAACCTGCAAACCGAAGCCGCCGGCATGACCTTCGATCAGGCTAAAGCCAAAGCCCATACCGAATGGAACAATTACCTGCACCGTATTGAAGTGAGCGGCAGTACGCATGAGAATAAGGTGAAATTTTATACCGGCCTGTACCATGCGCTGCTTGGTCGCGGCTTAGCCAGCGATGTGAACGGTGCTTATCCACGGAACGACGGTTCGGTAGGGCAGATACCGCTGGATAAAAACGGTAAACCTCAACATAACCACTATAACACCGATGCTATTTGGGGCGGCTTTTGGAACCTTACCCAACTTTGGGCCATGGCCTATCCCGAATATTATTCAGATTATATCAAAAGTCAGTTGCTGATCTACAAGGATTCGGGATGGTTGGCAGATGGTATCGCCAATAGTCGTTATGTATCGGGGGTGGGCACCAACTTTGTGAGTTTGATCATCGCCAGCGCCTATATGTGCGGCATTCGCGATTTTGATATCAAAACAGGTTATGCCGCAGCGCTGAAGAACGAGATAGACGGCGAGAACCGTCCGCATGGAGCAGGTAAATCGGATGTGGCACAATTTGTAAAGAACGGTTACGTGCCACACTTAGATAAGGGCAATGGCGGCGGCGAACTGTGGCAATTCTCGGCATCGCACACGCTGGAATATGCTTACAGCAGCTACGCGGTAGGGCAGTGGGCTAAAGCCTTGGGTAAGACAGATGACTATAACCTATTAAATCGCCTATCAAAAGGCTGGGAGAATATCTACGACCCATCGCTGAAACTGGTTCGCCCTAAACTGGCGAGTGGTCAGTTCATAGATAATTTTAAACCGAGCGAAGTGTGGCGCGGTTTCCAGGAGGGCAATGCGCTGCAATACACTTTCTATGTGCCGCAAGATCCGCAAGGTTTGATAGCCAAAGTTGGCCGTGATGAATTCAACAAGCGTTTGGATAGCGTATTCACCTTCTCGCAAAAGAATGCCTTTGGCGGGGGCACTACTTTAGATGCCTTTTCGGGACTGGAAGCGCCTTATAACCATGGCAACCAACCCAACTTGCATATCTCGTGGATGTTCAACTATTCGGGCAAACCATCGCTTACGCAAAAATGGGTAAGGGCAATCTGTAATGTATTTTACGGTGCCGATGGTATCCACGGTTACGGCTACGGCCAGGACGAGGATCAGGGCCAATTAGGGGCATGGTATGTGATATCCTCTATGGGCCTGTTCGATGTAAAAGGATTAACGGATACTAAGCCGTCATTTGGTATCGGCAGCCCGCTGTTTGATAAAGTTACCATCAAACTCAACTCTAAATATTATAAAGGCAAAACGTTTACTATCGAGACCAAAGGCAACTCGGATAAGAATATGTATGTGCGGTCGATAACGGTTAATGGTAAGGCAGTGCATACACCGTTCATCTCTTTTGCCGATGTGGTGAATGGTGGCAAGCTTTCGTTGCAGATGGGAGCGGTGGCTAAGGATAAGTATTAACTCGTATACTCACCCCGACGACGCTTCGCTGGTCGGCCCCCTCTCTTCGCTGCGCAGAAAGAGGGCAGAAGCAGTATCCGATAAACCCGTCCCCTCTTTCGCCAAAGGCGAGAGAGGGTGGTCGAGCGAAGCAACGACCGGGTGAGTCTTAGCCTTGGTTAGTTCCCGATACGTCATTAACCCTGAGAAGCCCCGGTTTTTAACTCAGGGAGACAGTCTTTAGGTTAAATTGCTTAACATTCTTTTTACATTAGCTATCTATATTTAGCCAATATAAAAACACTATGAGTAACCGACGCAAATTCATTAAATCATCTATTATAGGTATGGCAGGTATTAACCTGCTGCCGGCTGTTAACGCGTTTGCTGAAAATTCGGGCAGCCACCAGTCCGCAAAACCTAATGTGAACTATAAGCTGCGCTTTGCGCTGGTATCCGACGGACATTACGCGCAGCCGGATACCGATTCGGAGGGGTTTTATAGTAAGATGGTGAGCTGGATGCAAAAGGAGCATAAGGATAATCATTTGGATATGGTGATCGTCAATGGCGACCTGGTGCATAACCGTCCCGACTTGTTGCCTAAAGTAAAGTCGACCTACCTTGATAAGATCGGCGTACCCTATTATACCATCCCCGGCAATCATGATTTTGCGGATGCTAAGGTTTGGAAAGATGTTTTTGGTTACGAGGATAAGTACACGGTAGATAAAGGCGATATCGGCTTTGTATTTGCCAACACCGCCGATACCAAAGGTGCTTATGTTTGTCCGGATGTTAACTTCCTTAAGGCGTCTTTCGAGAAGTTTAAAGATAAAAAAATAGTATTCGCTATACTGCACATCCCGCCGCATGTTTGGCTGCCTGAAGAGAAATCGATATTTGTTGAATGTCCCGATGTGCTGGAGTTATTGCATGGTTACCCCAACATCAAAGCCGCTTTTCACGGGCACGACCATTCTTTAGATGGTGTACGTTATACCGGCAAAAATTTCCCGCACCTGTTCGATTCGCATTTTGGCGGCAACTGGGGGACGGAGTATAAGGGTTACCGCATTGTGGAGGTGGGGATGGATAATAGCATTAACACCTACCAGGTTAATGCGAGTATGAACCCTAAGATGAATGCGAATAAGCTGTAGTATTGAGTCCGGAAGTCGGGAAAGACCGCAAGTCCGGAAGATATTAAAAGCAGAAGAAGCGACTGGAACCAGTCGCTTCTTCTGCTTTTATTCCCACATCGTCATTGCTTCGTACCTCGCAATGACGATGTGGGAATATGTTCCGGACTTGCGGTCTTTCCCGACTTCCGGACTATTTACACATTAAACCTAAAGTGCATCACATCGCCATCTTCAACAATGTATGTTTTGCCCTCTACGCCTAATTTGCCGTTCTCTTTTATGGTGGCCTCGTTGCCGTTGAACTTTACAAAGTCATCGTATTTGATCACTTCGGCACGGATAAAGCCTTTTTCGAAATCGCTGTGTATAACGCCCGCGGCTTGTGGCGCGGTAAAGCCTTTAGTGATGGTCCACGCGCGTACTTCCTGTACACCGGCGGTGAAGTAGGTGGCCAGGTTAAGCAGTTTATAGGCGGCTTTGATCAGTTTGTTAACGCCCGATTCAGAAAGGCCAAGGTCATCCAAAAACATCTGTCGCTCTTCGTAGCTTTCCAGTTGTGCAATTTCCGATTCGATCTGGGCTGATATCACCAATACTTCCGCGCCCTCTTCTTTGGCGGCAGCCCTCACTTTTTCTACATAAGCGTTACCGGTGTTAACCGATGCTTCGTCAACATTACAAACGTATAATACTGGTTTAGCTGTTAGCAGCCATATATCGGCAATATATTCTTTATCTTCTTCGGCAACCGGGGCTGTACGGGCCGATTTACCTTCTAATAAATGGTTTTTGTAAATGGTCAGCACGTCGAAGGTTTTCTTAGCTTCCTTGTCGCCTCCTGTTTTGGCCATTTTCTCTACCTTCTGGATTTTTTTCTCTATCGATTCCAGATCCTTCAACTGTAATTCGGTGTCGATGATCTCCTTATCGCGAATAGGGTCTACCGAACCATCAACATGGATCACGTTATCGTTATCAAAGCAGCGTAATACGTGCAAAATGGCGTTAGTAGCGCGGATGTTAGCCAGGAACTGGTTGCCCAAGCCTTCGCCTTTGCTGGCGCCTTTAACAAGGCCGGCAATGTCTACGATCTCGATAACGTTTGGCACTACGTTCTTAGGGTTTACGATCTCGGTCAGCTTGGTCAGGCGCTCATCCGGAACGGTGATCACACCCACGTTAGGTTCGATGGTACAAAACGGAAAGTTAGCCGCCTGCGCCTTAGCGTTTGATAAGCAATTAAAAAGAGTTGATTTCCCTACGTTCGGCAAACCTACTATACCACATTGTAATCCCATATTTTTTTGTTTAGAAACAAGATATTAGAGCCAGGAATCAGGACAAATACATCTTGCATCCTGATTCTAAACTCCTGATTCTTTTAATTAAAAATCGCGCAAAGATAACAGAAAAATCACCTGTTTTTTTGGAAAAATAAACGCACCTTTGCGGGCGCTGTAAAGCAGCATAAAACAAAACAATAACATGTAAAAAACGGAGGGGCTACATATGGAAAAAGAGATGCTGGAAGAAGTAGAACTATTGCTGGAGCAAAATGATGATAAACAGCTTAGCGAGTATCTGAACGATCTGAATATATCGGACGTTGAACAGCTGATAGACGAGTATCCCGAATATGGCCCCCGGTTTATTGAAAGCTTATCTATTAACCGTGCGGTAAATGTGTTCCGCATCCTCGATTTCCCTACGCAGGAGCGTTTCATTAAAAAACTTTCAGGTACCAAAATTGCCGAACTGATCAATGGTTTGCCGCCGGACGACCGCACTGCCCTGTTCAGCGAGTTACATGGCGATACGGTAAAGATATTGATCCTGCTGCTTTCGCCCGAAGACCGTAAGGAAGCCCTTTCTTTGTTGGGCTACGAAGAGGATAGCGTAGGCCGTTTGATGACGCCCGATTATGTTACTGTTAAACAGGATTGGGACATCCCGCGGGTACTATCGCATATCAGGCGCTACGGTAAAAACTCCGAAACTATCGATGTGCTTTATGTGATTGATGATAAAGGGATTTTGCTTGATGATATCCGCATCCGCGAGGTGTTGCTGGTAAAGCCCGAAACCAAAGTGAGAGAGCTGATGGATAACCGCCTGATAGCTCTGAATGTGAAAGACCCGCAGGAAGAGGCCATTAACGTGTTTAGGATGAACAACCGCACAGCCTTGCCCGTTACCGACGATGATGGCGTTATGCTGGGTATTGTTACGGTGGATGATATCCTTTGGATAGCGAACGAGGAATATACCGAAGATATACAAAAGATAGGTGGTACCGAAGCGCTGGACGAGCCTTACCTTGATATTAACCTTTTCCTGCTGGTAAAAAAGCGGGTTGGCTGGCTGATCGTGCTGTTTTTGGGCGAGATGCTGACGGCTACCGCTATGGGGTATTTTGAGGGATCGATAGCGAAAGCGGTGGTGCTGGCTATGTTTATCCCGCTCATTATATCAAGCGGGGGTAATAGCGGCTCGCAGGCATCAACACTTATTATCCAGGCCATGGCCTTGGGCGAAGTTACGGTGAGCGACTGGTGGCGGGTGATGCGCCGCGAGATACTATCGGGCCTGATGCTTGGGGTAACGCTTGGCACTATCGGTTTTATGCGTATTTACGCCTGGACGCTTTTTACACCTATATACGGCCCGCACTGGGCATTGGTAGGATTAACGGTGGGACTGGCGCTGGTAGGGGTAGTGCTTTGGGGGTCACTTGCCGGATCGATGTTGCCCCTGTTGCTTAAAAAACTGGGCGCCGACCCTGCTACTTCATCTGCTCCCTTTGTAGCTACGCTGGTTGACGTTACCGGGCTGATCATCTACTTCAGCATAGCGGTGCTGATCATGAGCGGGACGCTGTTATAAATTTTTCGGTTGGTATTGTTTGGTTTCTAATTATTTATATTTTTATGATAATTAAAAACCAAACATATCATCAAAATGGAAACAACCGAACCTGAAGTTAAAGAACAAGCCTTGCCCGAAGAACCAGCCATGGTACTAAGCCAGGAAGCACAGTATTACTTGCAGCAAATAGGCAAGTGGGCATCGTTTTTAGGTATTGTAGGCTTTGTGTTTTGCGGGCTGTTTTTTATTATGGCTATATTTATCGGGTCGATATTTGCCATGATGTCTAAAATATCGCCTATGTACGCCCAAAACCCGGCTGCCAGTGCAATGGGCCCTATGCTTAGTGTTATTTATATTGTTTTTGATGCCATATACTTTATCCTGGTGTTATACTTGTACCAGTTTGCGGTACGTATAAAAAGGGGCATAGCGTTTGTTGATAACGCTATGGTAACAAGCGCTTTCAGTAAGCTTAAGTCGTTTTTTAAGGCATGGGGTATTATTACCATTGTACTCCTTTCATTTTACGCTTTAATATTTGTCATCGTAGCTATAGTTGGCGTTGCGGCTTCTGCTATGCATTAACAGTCAAAAATACAGGTAAAACAAAAAGCCCGATGATCATGATCACCGGGCTTTTGTTGTTTATTTTTGGTTAGTATGGGTTGGTATCAGTAAGAAAAGTCCTCGTCTGCCGATGCACGGGCAGTTTCGTGGTTCTCGCTAAATTCATAGCGTTTTTCCACCACTTCCTGGTTGGCTTTAATGTAGTCTATGGTGTCTTTTAAACCTTCTACAAATTTCTCAAAGTCTTCTTTATACAGGAAAATCTTGTGTTTAACAAATACTCCATCTTCCAGGCGTTTTTTACTTTCGGTAACGGTAACATAATAATCGTTAGATCGTGTTGCCTTTACATCAAAAAAGTAGGTACGCTTGCCCGCTCTAACCTTTTTCGAATAAACTTCCTCGCGCTCTCTATTGTCAAAGTCTCCCATATATAAGTGTTTGTTTAGTTTGTTTGGGATAAATATATAAATTTTTTCAAGACGCAAATATTTATTTGCATATTATTAAAACTTATACGGTATATTTTTGTATAAGTTACATAAATTTAATTTATTGTTCAGATTCGGCTTCTTCCAGCAGTTGCTTCTCATATAGTTCAAAATAATTGCCTTTCAGTTCCATCAGGCTATCGTGGGTGCCCTGTTCAACTATTTCGCCATGATCCATCACTAATATTTTATCGGCATTTTTTATGGTTGATATGCGGTGCGCGATAATAATACTTGTTTTTCCGTGCATAATATTGCCCAGGTTGTTCAATATTTCCTCTTCGGTGCGGGTATCAACGGCCGAAAGGCAATCATCAAATATCAATATCTGTGGCTGCTTTACTATGGCCCGCGCTATGGATACCCGCTGCTTTTGTCCGCCCGAAAGGGTAATGCCGCGCTCGCCGATCATAGTTTCAAAGCCCTTTTCAAACTCAATAATATTATGATACACGGCGGCATCCTTGGCGGCCTGCTCCACCCGCGGCATATCCAGCACATCGGCGCTGAAGGCGATATTATTGGCAATAGTATCCGAGAACAGGAAAACCTCCTGCGGTACAAAACCAATTTGCGAACGGTAATTCTCCAGGTTTTGTAGCGTCAGCGGTACATTATCTAAACTAATACCGCCGCCGGTAGTATCATACATACGCATAATAAGGTTGGCGATGGTGGATTTTCCTGAACCGGTGCGACCAATAATAGCCACCATTTGTCCCGGCTCGGCGGTGAACGATACGTTTTTAAGCGCCTGTATACCGGTATCAGGGTAGGTGAACGATACATTATCGAAAACGATCTGTCCTTTCAGCTTGCGGTAGTAGTTATTTACCGATACGATCTCGGGTTTGGTATGCAGAAACTCGTTAATACGTTTTTGCGAGGCCGCTGCACGCTGGATCAACGAAGTTACCCATCCCAGTGAGATCACCGGGAACATCAGCTGGTTCAGGTAAACCACAAACTCGGCCACATTGCCGGGGGTTACGTTGCCTTTCATCACCTCTACGCCGCCTACATATATAATAATGATATTACTAATGCCTATCAGCAGCAACATCAGCGGGTAAAACAATGCCTGCACCTGTACCAGCGACATGGACTGCGTTTTATACCCTTCGCTTTCGGCGGCAAAACTATCCTGCACAAAACCTTCGCGCACGTACGAGCGGATCACCCGGATGCCCGAAAAATTCTCCTGCACAAAGCTGGATAGCGATGATAGGCGCTGCTGGATCTTTTCGCTGCGGTGATTGATGATGCTGTTTACATAATAAATGCTGGTTACCAAAATAGGGATGGGGATAATGGAAAAGATAGCCAGCCGCAGGTTAACCGATATCATGGCATAGATCACCATTACAAAAAGCACTACCGTATTAATGGTATACATTATCCCCGGGCCAAGGTACATGCGCGCCCGGCTTACATCTTCGGTAACGCGGTTCATCAGGTCGCCGGTATTGTGGCGACGGTAAAAGGCAAGTGAAAGCAATTGGTAGTGGGCATAGATCTCGTTCTTCAGATCGAACTCGATATGGCGCGACATCAGGATCAGCGTTTGCCGCATAAAAAACAGGAACATGCCACGTAATAAAGCTAAAGCCAAAACCAAAAAGCCAAACAGCATCAGGCTCGAGCCAAAAATATTATAGATAATGCCCTGTCTTTCAAAACCGTTAAACAGGTGATATGTGCCGATATTATCGGTAACCAGGTTAAAAGCAATGCGGATAACCTGTGCCGGTAACACGCCGAAAATATTGGATATGATAACGAATAATATCCCCGGCAGCATGTGCCAGCGGTATTTCCACAGGAATTTATTTAGATATGCAAGGTCTTTCATGGAAAAAGTCCGGAAGTCGGAAAAGACCGGAAGTCCGTAAGCCAAAGATATGGGTTTGGTGGGAAGTCCGGAAGCCAGGATGTCCGAAAGTCCGCAAGATATGGGGATGATGACGTAAATGTGATGTTTATGGCGGCGGCTTTTAACACAATATTGCTTCTAATCTTCCGGACTTTCGGTCTTTCCGACTTCCTGACCGCAATAAAACATTTGCATCAATAAAAAAAACACCTACTTTTGTCCCGAAACACCGCCGTATCCATAATGCCCGTACCTAATACAACCGATCTTTCAATATTTAGCCAGCTTTCAGAATACGGCCATCAAAAGATAGTGTTTTGTAACGACCCCGATACCGGGCTAAAAGCCATCATTGCTATTCACGATACTACATTAGGCCCGGCCCTTGGCGGTACCCGTATGTGGGCTTATAAAAGCGAGCGCGACGCCCTGGAAGATGTACTGCGCCTTTCGCGCACCATGACCTATAAAGCATCAGTAGCAGGCTTAAATTTGGGTGGTGGCAGCGCGGTAATTATCGGCGACCCGCGCAAAGATAAGACCGAGGCACTAATGCGCAAATTCGGTCGTTTTATAAAGAACCTTAACGGTGAGTTTATCACTGCCGAAGATATGGGTACCAACCCGCGCGATATGGAATATATCCGCATGGAAACCCAGCACGTTACCGGTTACCCGGAGACGATTGGTGGCAGTGGCGATCCGTCGCCAATAACGGCCCGTGGTGTTTTAATGGGTATAAAGGCTTGTGTGCGCGAAATGTATGGCACCGATACGCTTGCGGGCCGGTCGGTAATTGTGCAGGGCGTAGGCCACGTGGGCGAAACTTTAGTACGCCTGCTGCGCGATGAGAACACCAAGGTTTACGTAAGCGATATTAACGAAGAAAGGGTAGTGCAGGTGGCTAAAAAATACGGCGCGCAGCCGGTATCAAACAATAATATCTTTGATATTGATGCTGATATTTACGCGCCTTGTGCTTTGGGAGCTACTATTAACAGCAATACCATTAAAAAGCTGAAGTGCGCCATTATTGCAGGCTCGGCTAATAACCAGTTGGAGGATGAGGCCCTGCATGGCCGTATGCTTTTGGATAAAGGTGTGTTGCTGGCGCCCGATTATGTAATTAATGCCGGCGGCCTGATCAATTGCTACAGCGAGTTGAACGGCTTTACCCGCAAGCGGACATTACAACTGACCGAGAATATTTATGATGCTACACGCAGCATCCTGAAATTATCAAAAAGTGAAAGCATTCCAACTATCGAGGCTGCTAATAAAATAGCCGAGAAGCGAATTGCAGATATTAAAAAAATTAAAACATCATACTAATAAATTGCTTATAACAGGGGATTATTTCCCAAAAATCGTTCTTATTTAAAAAATCGTTCTTGCTATGTTAAACAGAAGGCACCTAAGGGTAAAAGTACTACAATCGCTTTACGCGTACCACCAGTCAGATTCTAAGGATGTAAAATCGCACGAGAAATTATTGCTGCAAAGCATTGATAAAGTGTACGAAATGTACATCTGGATGCTGTCGCTCATTTCTGAAGTTATTGATTACGCTGCTAATGACGCCGAAGAGCGCGCTAATAAGCATTTACCTACTGCCGAAGACCTGAAGCCCAATCTAAAGATCCTGGAAAACAGGTTTATTACTTCGCTAAAACAAAATAAGGAATACATTGCCGCGGTAAAAAAATACAAAATATCGTGGGATTTCGACCCCGAGCTATCACGCGCTTTATTCAACATTCTTAAAAATTCGGAAGATTATAAAGCGTACCTGGCCAAAACCGACGATACCATATCTACCGATAAAGATATCATCAAATTCATATTTAAAAAGGTGATCCTGAAATCATCGCTGGCCGAGCAGGTTTTCGAGGATATGTTCATCTTTTGGCCGGTTGATAAGGATGTATTACAGGCCCTGATCGCCAAAACATTTAAAAACTTTGCTTACGATGATCCGGCGCAGAACAAACTGGCCGAGGTAACCGGTAACTGGGTAGAGGACCGCGATTTTATTATCGACCTGTTCCAGAAATGCATCAAGTTTGATACCCCTTACCAGGAACTCATCAATACCAAAACCCAAAACTGGGAGCCGGAGCGTATTGCTATGATGGACACCCTGTTGATGAAAATGGGTATTACCGAGTTTATCAACTTCCCGTCGGTACCGGTAAAGGTAACTATTAACGAGTACCTGGAGATAGCCAAAGAATTCAGCACGCCTAAAAGTAATTCGTTTATAAACGGTATATTAGACAAAATTTTATCGGAACTGAAAGCCGAGAACAAGATCAAGAAAATAGGTCGCGGATTAATTGAGGAATAATATGAAACGTGTATTAATAGCCATTTTTTCGGTAGCGGTATTAGCTTCATGCAGCAATAGTAACGGTAGCACCGCTTCACAACCGGCAGCAGGCGCCGCCGTAACCAAAGAGAACGCGCCAAAGATGAAGTTTGATAATGACGCCTTTGATTTTGGGAAGATAAACACCGGCGATAAGGTTACGCACGAATACAAATTTGTAAACGAAGGCAAATCACCCCTGATTATATCAGATAGCTTTGCTACCTGCGGCTGCACCAAGCCCGAGTGGCCGCATACGCCAATAAAACCAGGCGAAAGCGGCGTTATAAAAGTAACATTCAGCAGCGAAGGTAAATCGGGCCTGCAGGATAAAATGGTAACCATTGTGGCCAATACCTTACCAGCCAACACAGTAGTGCATTTGGTAGGCGAAGTGCTGGAGAAGAACGCAAAAAAGTAAATTTTTAAATATAGAATGATAGCAACAGTTTTATTACAGGCCGCTGGCGGTGGTTTTGGTAGTTTGGGCGGTGTAGTGCCTATGATATTAATTATCGTGGTGTTCTACTTTTTTATGATCCGTCCGCAGGTTAAAAAGCAAAAAGATCAAAAAAAATATGTTGACGAAATTAAAATAGGCGATAAGGTGATCACAACCGCGGGCATCCACGGTAAAGTGGCTACCATAACCGAAACTTACTTTTTAATTGAGGTTGACAATAACGTAAAGATCAAATTTGACAAATCGGCCATTTCGCTGGATGCGTCAAAGGCATTGAACACACCACCGGCTGAAAAGAAATAGTTTTTCACGCAGTCGTTATTTAAGTGCCGTTCAATGTATTAATTGAACGGCACTTCATTTTTTTAGCGTAAAGCACCTCACCTAAATCCTCTCCAAAGGAGAGGACTTTTAGGGTGGATCACTTAAATTAAACATATATAATAGCCCCCTCTCCATCGGAGAGGGGGTTGGGGAGAGGTACATGGCCATCATCAAACTATCGGCTATCGAACGCAGGCGCCTGTCGGTATTTATTACCTGCCTGGTGCTGGCTGCCGTGGCCTGGGTTTTTGTGGCACTGAGCGAAGATCATGAGTATGTGGTGAAACAGGTGCTTACTTTTAAAAACTCACCTCAAAAGCGGGCGTTCCACTCCTTACAGTCGGATACGGTTGATGTTACCATACATGGTAACGGCTGGCAGATGCTGTTCTCTAAATTGCAGGCTGGTAAGATCAGTATCGACCTGCACACGCTTGAGCAGCGTAATTATGTGGTGCTGGGTACCCAGATAGGGCAGATCAATGCCGGGCGCGATTCATCAAACATGGTGATCGCCATATCGCCAGATACACTGTATTTTGATTTTACCAACCGCATGATGAAGCGGGTGCCTGTTAAACTAATGCTGGCTATCAATTATCAAAGGCAGTTTGGGTTGTCGGATGATATCGGTATTAAGCCCGCTTATGTAACTATCAGCGGCCCGGCTAACCGGATCAATAACATCAGCCAATGGCCTACCGATTCGCTGAAGCTGCGAAACATTAACGAAGCTTACAGCAACCGCCTCACTTTGCGCCCGGTGAATGATGGCAGCATGACGATCGTCCCCAAAACGGTAGAGGTGAATATCCCGGTTGATGAGTTTACCGAAAAAACATTGTACGTACCGGTAAAACTGCTGAATCCTGATTACGACAATGTAAAGATCTTCCCGCAAAAGGTTAAGCTTACTTTTACCGTATCGCTTGGTAAATATGCCGAAACCGATGAGGGCCTTTTTGAAGCAACCGCCAACCTTGACCTGTGGCGAAAAAAAGGTTATACCACATTGCCGGTAAACCTTACCCAGGTGCCACCGCATTGTAAAATTGTAAGCATAGAGCCGCGTAATATTGATTTTATAGTGAAGAAGTAATGGTACAGCACACATATCAATTCTTAACTCCCCTCTTGAGAGGGGGCGCGAAAGCCTATGGAACGGAAGGGGTGTGTCATTTACAAAATGTAGGTAAAGGACACACCCCTACCCCTCTCAAGAGGGGTGTCCTGTGCACTGTGCCTTTAAGTAAACCCGATCTCCATGTTTAAAGTAGGCATCACCGGTAACATCGGCAGTGGCAAAACCACCGTAAGCAAAGTATTTGAAGTGCTTGGTATACCGGTATTTTATGCCGATGACCATGCTAAAAACGTAATGGTGCAGGATGCCGAACTGATTGCCGGTATCAAACAAGCCTTTGGTGATGAATCGTACTTTGCCGATGGTTCGCTTAACCGCAGGCACATAGGCGGTATTGTTTTTAATAACGATGCTGAGCTGAAAAAGCTAAACGCACTGGTACATCCGGCCACCTTTAGGACATTTGATAATTGGTTGTTGCAGCAACGTGCCGGTGTTCCCTACGTTATCAAAGAGGCCGCGATACTATTTGAAAGCGGTTCGTACAAAATGTGCGACCGCTCGTTAATGGTGGCTGCCCCGTTGGAACTACGCATGCAGCGCATTTTAAAACGCGATAACATCACCCGCGCTGAAGCCGAAAGCCGCAACGCCAAACAATTTAGCGAAGAAAAGAAGATCAGCCTGGCCGATGACCTGATCCGTAACGATGATACACAACTGGTGATACCCCAGGTGTTGGCCCTGCACCAGCTTTATTTATCCCTTAGTAAATGATCGCCGACGATTTTATTTATTATAACGCGATAGGCTTATACTGCCCTTATGGCGATTTCTACCTCGATCCGCAGCAGCCGGTAAAGAATGCGGTTGTCTCTCATGCCCATGGCGATCACGCGGTTAGCGGTAATAGCGATGTTTACTGCACCGAAGCCACTTATCGCTTCATGCAGATCCGTTATGGTAAAAACGCGGGTAAGGTTTTTCATTTGGTGGCCTATCATCAAATCTTTACGCTGGGTAAGGTCAATATCACGCTTATTTCTGCAGGGCATATGCTGGGCTCGGCCCAGGTGCTGATGGAGTACAATGGCGTTAAATACCTGTATACCGGCGATTATAAACTACAGGCAGATGCTACCTGTGCCCCGTATAAATTTGTGCAGGCCGATGTATTGATCACCGAAAGCACCTTCGCCAATCCGGAGACCCAACACCCAGACCCGGTTGCAGAAGTACAAAAGATGGCTGATATGAAGATCAATATCCTGCTGGGGGCCTACGGGTTGGGTAAAAGCCAACGGCTGATCCGCATGATCAATGATATCATCCCCCGGAAAAAAATACTGGTACATCACCGCATTATGCCGCTGAATGCTGTTTACGAGCAGATGGGCTTCCCATTGGGTAAATATGAGCTGTATAGCCGTAAGCTGATGAAGAACCAGGACGAATATGTGTACATCGTCCCGCCCTTTACGTTCGATAGTTATTTTAAGGCAGTTGGGGTTAAGCGTCTGTTCGCTTCGGGCTGGAAGAATTTGCAGGTGAACGAACATGATACGCTGATGTTGTCCGACCATGTGGATTGGAATGATATATTACAAGTGATTGAACAAACCAATCCGCAACAAATATGGACCCTGCATGGCGATGGACGCTATTTGGCGGCGCACTTTAGTAATCGTATTTTTGTAAAAATGTTAGCGTGAGCCTGCAGGAAAATATCGATTATTATATCAACCAGGATGGTAACTTTGTGTTTACACGCGAGTACCATTTAAAACGCGGATATTGCTGTAAAAATAAATGCCTGCATTGCCCCTGGGATTACGGGAAACCCAAACAGGAAAAAAAGCAGGAACACAAATAAGTTGTAAATTTGTTAATTTGCGTAACGATGCAAATAGATAAGGAAATACAAAGCACCAATTTTGAAGATAATTACCATAAGGTGATCATCAATATTTCCTACACCTATAACTGGCTATCCAACGCCAACCGCGATAAATTCGAGAAGCATAACCTCACCACCCAGCAATTTAATATCCTGCGCATTTTACGTGGCCAATATCCTAATCCGGCTACCATCAATCTGCTAAAGGAACGTATGATAGATAAAATGTCCGACGCTTCACGCATCGTCGACCGCCTGATCCAAAAGGGTATGGTATCGCGCTGCACTAACAAAAAAGACCGCCGCGCTGTAGATATCCGCATTAGCGACCTTGGGCTGGAGGTCCTTTCTAAAATGGATGGCGAGTTTAAAGCGAAAGATCTGCTAAAAGATAATCTTACTGAAGATGAGGCCGCGCAGCTGAGCGATCTGCTGGATAAGTTGCGGGGCTAACGCGTTACGGGTTTTATAAAAGTCAAAGCAAATAAAGGTGTTGTTAATCAGGTTTTTATATTAAAAATAAAAACTACCTTTATATAAACCCTGATTATCATGACAACAATTCACTTTATTTTGTCGGCTGTTTGTATAGGCGTGGCAACTACCATTATCGAATGGTTTATTATTGGTTTCTTATTTCACCGCTACCAGGCACTTACTCCACAAACCTGGCGCCCTGAAAGTTACACCAGTTACACTTATAGTACCTTGCTTTCGTTATTGTTCGGCATTTTATTTACCACTTTTTACCTCAAGATAGGCTCGCACTATGTGCTTCCGGCCAATGTTTTATCAAATTGCAAGTTAGGCCTGGTCTGCTTTGGATGTTTTAGTTTAATAACCGAATTGGGCAGCGCCATTTATGTTAATTATCATAAAATGTTTGTGATCGGTAAACTAATCGCTTCGGCATTAAGTTATATAGCGGCTGCAATTATCGCGGGTTTGTTCTTTTGGTAAGCCACGTTTAGTTCAGGCTTATATTTCCATTAAAAACATCCCCAACGCAATCCCCACACCAGTCAGCACGGCTATCAGTTTACGGGTATTAAATTTATGATCCTCGGATGATTCGAACAGGATGGTGGTAGAGATATGCAGGAAGATACCGATCACCACGCCCATAATGCGGTTAAAATACTGCTGCAGGTTGCCAATGCCGCCGCTGCTCAGCATCGTACTGAAAAAATAGCCCGCGGGTGCCATTATGGCAAACAGGAACAAGTAAAATATAGTGCTGCCTTTTTTTACATGGTGTGCCAGCAGAACACTCCCCAGTGCAAAAGCCGCCGGAATATGGTGTAGGGCAATGCCAAACACCAGTTGGTTTTGCTGACCCTCGGCCAGGGGCATGCCCTCTAAAAAACCGTGCAGGCAGAGGCTCACCATAATGCCTAAGGGGAAAATGATCTTATCGTGATTGTGCACGTGCGTATGGATATGCCCGTGCTCGATCCCGTCAGAAAACTGCTCTAACACAATTTGAAACAGGAAACCGATAAGGATAAACACGCCCACCATGTTATCGTTGCCATGATATGCATCGGGGATCAAATGCAAAACGGTAATGCCAAACAGGTAAGCGCCGCTAAAGGAAAGCACCAGCTTCAACTGCTTATGGTTGCCACCTTTGAATAAAAACACTGATATGCCGCCGCCAAAGGCCGCCAAAAAAAGGATAAGTATCTTCCAGATCGCCATTTAAAAACCGGGTAATATCTTTTTTAATAATACCGCGCCAAACAGGTACCCCACTATCGTGCCATAAATAGCACCCGCCAAAATGTCAATAGGGTAGTGCACACCTACATATATTTGCGCGAAGCAAACCAGGCAGGCCCATAGCAAACACCAAAACCATATCCCACGCCAACGTTTATGAAATACCATGATCAGAAAAATCGCGATAGCAAAATGGTCGCTGGCGTGCGATGAGGGGAAGCTATAGCCCGTGCCACAGGGAATGCGGCTAATGATGGTTTGACTCAATGCCGGGTCGTTACATGGCCGTATGCGCTTTACCGCGGGTTTGATGATGCTGGCGCTGCCGAAATCGGCCACGCCAAAGGTGGCTACCAACAGCAGAAGGATGATAACGCCCTGCTTTTTATATCGCCATATGCAAAATATCAATATGAACACGTAAACCGGGATCCAAAACTGCGGGTAACGCATATAGGGCATTATCCAATCGAAAAACCGGTTAGATAATGTGTGGTTAATAAAGTAGAACAGCTTACGGTCGAGTTGTAACAGGTATCCGGGCATAGTAATATTGCAAATGGCTAAATATACCAATTAATTGAATTGTTAGGCTAAAGCCCGGAATAGGTATATTGGTTATCCGTTGGCTGAAGCCAACGGCAATGAATTTATCTTTATGAAAGTGGATGTCTGCTAATTTTATTACCGTTGCTTTTAAGCACCGGATAAGAATGGTGCGTAAGGTGGCTTTAGCCAAAATAAACACAGCAATGAATTTTTGTTTCAACCAAAGCTCAATGCAGATTCATTGCCGTCCCTTTTTAAGGGACGGATAATTAACAAGAATATCCTGGCTTTAGCCAAACAGTGGCCGGGAAAGTTCGTTGTGGTATTAGATCAATTAATATCAACATCAACCCAATAAATTTTTATTTTTGACGCAATAAAATCAATTATACTTTGACACTCATAAAATCAATATCAGGAATTAGAGGGACAATAGGCGGCGCTGCCGGCGATGGTTTAACCCCGTTGGATGTGGTGAAATTTACATCGGCTTATGGAAGCTGGGCTGTAAAAAAGTCGGGGATTAAAAAGATCGTAGTAGGTCGCGATGCCCGTTTATCAGGCACAATGGTAAACAACCTGGTGATCGGTACATTACAGGGCCTGGGGATCGATGTGGTCGATCTGGGTCTGTCTACCACACCTACCGTTGAAGTTGCCGTGCCGTTAGAAAAAGCGGCCGGTGGCATTATCCTTACTGCCAGCCACAACCCCAAACAATGGAATGCGCTGAAACTGCTGAACGCCGCTGGCGAATTTATCAGTGATACCGATGGCAAAGAAGTGCTGGATATTGCCGAACGCAGCGATTTTAGCTATGCCGACGTAAACGACCTGGGTACTGTGTCGCAGGATGACAGCTACCTGCAAAAACATATCGATATGATACTGGCCCTGCCACTGGTTGATGTGGACGCCATTGCCAAAGCCAATTTTAAGGTGGTGATAGATTGCGTTAACTCTACCGGGGGCATCTTTGTGCCTGCTTTACTGGAAGCGCTGGGCGTGCAAACCATACATAAACTATTCTGCGAACCTGATGGCAAATTTCCGCACAATCCGGAACCGCTGCCCGAGAATCTGATCGACCTATCAAAAGAGGTTTTGGCCAAACGTGCTGACTTAGGCATAGCCGTTGACCCTGATGTTGACCGCCTGTGCTTTGTTTGCGAAGATGGCAACATGTTTGGCGAAGAGTATACACTGGTAGCTGTTGCCGATTATATCCTGAAGAATCAAAAAGGCAATACCGTATCAAACCTGTCGTCAACCCGGGCCCTGCGCGATGTGACAGAGCGGGCTGGTGGCGAATACAACGCTGCCGCGGTAGGAGAGGTGAACGTAGTGAACCAAATGAAAGCCACCAACGCCATCATTGGCGGCGAGGGCAATGGCGGGGTGATCTACCCTGAACTACACTATGGCCGCGACGCGCTGGCCGGTATCGCCTTATTTTTAACGCACCTGGCTAAATACGGCAAACCGGTTTCGGTGCTGAAAAGCAGCTATCCTAACTACTTTATCTCTAAAAATAAGATCACGCTGACACCCGAAATGGATATCGATTCGCTGCTATTGAAGGTGGAGGAGAAGTACAAAAGTCAGCCGCATACCACAATCGACGGATTAAAGATAGAATTTGATAAAGAATGGGTACATTTGCGCCGGTCAAACACCGAACCAATTATCAGGATCTATTCTGAAGGTAACTCGGAAACGGTTGCCAACAACCTGGCCAATAAGATCATTAACGATATAAAAGAAATTTTAAAACTCAGTTAGTCAGAAAATCCGGACCGCAAATCCGTTGATCTATGGTATACTAACTAAAACTTACAAACACATGCGCGTATACTTAGATAACGCTGCTACGACCCCGATGGATCCCGCAGTGTTAAAAGAAATGACCCAGGTAATGGAAAGCCAGTATGGCAATCCTTCATCAATTCACGCGCATGGGCGCGAAGCACGTTCACTGATAGAAAAGGCCCGTAAAACGGTAGCAGGTTTACTGCATACCTCGCCGGCCGAGATCTTCTTTACTTCGGGCGGTACTGAGGCTGATAATACTGCCATCCGTTGCGGTATTACCGACTTAGGCCTGAAGTTCGCCATCACCAGCAAACTGGAGCACCACGCGGTGATCCACACGCTGGAAGCCATGGAAAAGAACGGCCTTATCGATCTTAAATTTGTTGATGTAGACAGTAAAGGCCACGTTAACTACGATCAGTTAGAAGAAATGCTGCAAAACCAGGGCCGCACTTTTGTATCCCTGATGCATGCCAATAACGAGTTGGGTACCCTTACCGAGATCGAACGCGTAGGCGACATCTGCGAAAAGTATGATGCCATTTACCACTGCGATACCGTGCAAACCATGGGCCACTACCCGCACGATCTGGGCAAGCTTAAAATTCATTTCATAGCCTGTGCCGCGCATAAATTCCACGGACCGAAAGGAGTTGGCTTTTTATACGTGAACCACAAGGTAAAAATAAAACCCATGATATACGGCGGCGCGCAGGAACGCAACATGCGCGGCGGTACAGAAAATATTTACGGCATCGCCGGCCTGGCCAAAGCGCTGGATATCTGCTACACCGAAATGGAGGAACACAGGCAGCATATACAGGGCCTGAAGACCTATATGAAGCAGCAACTGGAAGAAGCCGTTCCGGGTATTAAATTCAACGGTGAGACCGATGAAGATAAAAGCCTGTACACCGTGCTGAATGTGTCGTTCCCGGAAATGGATATGGGCGATATGCTGCTGTTCAACCTGGATATTGCCGGTATCTCTGCATCGGGTGGCAGCGCCTGTAGCTCGGGCAGTAATATCGGCTCGCACGTGTTGACTGCCATCGGCGCAAGCCCTGACCGGCCGTCGGTGAGGTTCTCGTTCTCAAAGTATACTACTAAAGAGGAGATAGATTACGCGGTAGCTAAGGTTAAGGATATTTGCCTGGTGAACGCGTAAGTAGGTATCGTCTCAAAAATATTTGAAGCCAATAACTTTTGTTATTGGCTTTTTTTGTGTATATTATAGTAAATGAATAACCTAAAACCTATGAGGAAAATAGAACTAAAGGCAGAACGCGTAAGAACCATTGATTGGTATGGAGATGATATTATAGATTGGGCAGCGTTTAAGCTGTATTCTTTAGATGGAAGTAGTAAGCAATTAAGCAATAGTTACTTTGCTTTTGGATTTAATAAGTCGATTTCATCCCAAAATGGAGAATATGCTTTTATATATCAAAAATTTGGCACAAAAGGATTGCTCTTGAAGAATAGGAAACTTTTAAGAGAGATCAATCGGTCTTATTATTTTGCTGATGCATATGAATATCCAGCAGCATTCATAACATTCATGGGCAACACATATCTTGTTCACTGCCCAAAGGCATACAACCAACTTGATTTTGAAGATGTAGAAACAGGAGAGTTGATAACGGATGTGCCTGTACGTGAACCTGAGGATATTTTTCATTCACGATTAGAAGTTAGTCCAGACCAGTCAACATTAATTAGCAAAGGCTGGCTTTGGCACCCATTAGATGTAGTGGCGACATATCGCGTGCCGGAATGTATCGCTAACCCTAAATTACTTGATGCTGATGCGAATATCTTTAATTACGTAGGAACAGAAATTTGTACGGCAAGCTTTATTGACAATAGCTCGATTCTTATCGGATCATCAGAAGAAGTAATTGACGATGAGATAAAAGATTTACCACCGAATCATATCGCAATTCTTCAACTGGAAACTATGGCAGTTACTAAACTAATATCCCCTAAAACGGAATTTGGTAATCTGTTTTCTATAAATGAGAGTTTAGCTTGGGATTTATATAAATATCCCAAATTAATCGACCTTAATACTGGTGAAATTATAGTTAAATACGAAGAAATTGATAGCGGGTTACAAAACTCGGCGATTATGAATTCAAAAGAATATTTGCCACAGATATGCTACAACCAACACACTAAAAGCATAGCTATATCGGGACATGATAAAATCTATGTTTTAGTTCCATAATTCGTTTTTCTGAAAAACAATTACCTCAATCCATAGGTTTATTAATTAATACTTAAAATTACAAACCTATGAATACCAATGAAAATATGGGAAACGGATCATGGAATGATTCAAACCCGAACGAAGTACCACAAAGAAGAGATAATGAAACGCCTGAACGCGAGCAAGCTGACAACGAACAGCAGGGCTACTCGCAGCAGCAGGAAGTGCAGCAGCATGATGATGGTAACGATGCATCGTACAGCGAGCAAACTGATGTTACCCCACCACGCACGCACGAATTTCCATCAGAAGGCCGCGCCGAAACTGATTTTACACCGGGCAACCACGGCCGCTCAACCGGTCGCATGGTAGGGCATGAGCCGGGGACTGAGGGGATATAAAGTAGTCCATAGTTAATAGTCGATAGTCCATAGCAGGAGCTACGGATAGGTTGAATTAAAACTAAGGTTATGAATAACGAAAATAAAGGTCCCCGCAACGCGGGCGCCGAACAATGGATAAGGGTGCCGGACGAAAATACATCGCCGGATGCCAATAATAAATCGGGTAGTTTGGAAACACGCGGACCTGATAAGAGCAAACCATTCAATGTTTTAAACCAGGACGGCAGCCTTGCCGATCTGCCTGACGAAAATGTAGAAGGCAAAGGTGCTTTGGATGGTACAGTTGGGTTAGGTACATAAGTACAAAGGTTTCCTGCAAACTAACAGGGGTAAAAAGACTGCTATTTAGCGGTCTTTTTGCTTTTTACACCATTGGCACTAAGTTTTATGGAAATGAATTTTTATATATTTGATTTATAAAAATTAAACCAATGAAGAGAGTTTTATTCCCCCTGGCACTTTGTTTGGCTGCCGGCAGCCTGTTTGCGCAAGCGCCAAAATTCACTGTTATTAAAAGTAACGCCGCTACCCCGGTAAAAAATCAGGGCATGTCTGGCACCTGCTGGTGCTTCTCCAGCACAGCATTGGCCGAAAGCGAATTATTGTTCAAACAGCAGCCCGAAGCCGACCTGTCGGAAGTGTTTACCGTTTACAGCTTATACATTGATAAGGCCGAGAAGTATGTTCGCCGCCGTGGCAATACGCGCTTTACCGAAGGTGGCATCCAGCAGGATATGATCTATTGCACCAATACTTATGGCGCCATCCCGCAGGAAATTTACCCAGGCGTAGGCAAGGATAATGTGCTGAACAAAGACGGCGAGATGGAAGGCAAACTGAAAGGTTACCTTGATGATATGCTGAAGAAATATAAAGACACCATCCCGCAAAACTGGGAAGTTGCCTATAAGAATATCTTAAAAAGCTACCTGGGTACGCCGCCGGAAAAATTTACTTATAACGGTAAAGAGTATACGCCTAAAAGCTTCGCTGCGGAAAATGTAGCGCTGAAGTTATCTGACTATGTAGGCATCACCTCTTTCACGCATCACCCATTCTACACCACCTTTGCGATGGAGGTGCCCGATAACTATAACAGCAACATGTTTTATAACGTGCCGTTAGAGGAAATGATGAACAGCGTGAAGCAGGCCATTATGAAGGGCTACACACTGGCCTGGGATGCCGACGTTAGCAATAGCGGCTTCCAGCAAAATAAGGGTTATGCCAAGTGGACCCGTAGCGCTGATGATGTTAAAACATTTGATACCTTTGTTGAACAAAAACCTACTGCTGCCATTCGCCAGGACCTGTTTGACAGGCAGGTAACCCAGGATGACCACCTGATGCAGATCACCGGCTTAGCTAAAGATGATAAAGGTAACGAATACTTTATCGTAAAAAACTCGTGGGGTAAGGTTGGCCCGAACGCGGGTTATATTTATGTGAGCATGCCTTATTTTGCCATCAATACTATTTCAGTGTTGGTAAATAAGAAAGCGGTTGCGCCTGCTTTGATGTCGAAATCGGCAGAGTAAAGACCTCACCCCAACCCCTCTCCGAGGGAGAGGGGGCTTTCAGAAAATATATAAAAAGAGAAGCGGCCCGAAATTCGGACCGCTTCTCTTTTTATATACAATTCGTCATGTTGAGCGATAGCGAAACATCCCAAGCTATACATTACCGCTCTGCTTCTCGGGGATCCTTCGCTATCGCTCAGGATGACGGTTTGAGGAAAAACTAATTAGCCATCATCCTCAGGAACGATGCCAGCTTATCTTTCATCTCCCTGCGATCTACAATAAAATCAAGGAAGCCGTGCTCCTGCACAAACTCTGCAGTTTGGAAGCCTTTAGGTAAGTCCTTCTTAATGGTCTCCTTAATGACGCGAGGACCAGCAAATCCGATCAGCGAGCCTGGCTCGGCAATGTTGATATCGCCCAGCATAGCGTATGATGCAGTTACACCACCGGTAGTTGGGTCGGTTAGTAATGAAATATACGGAACCTTAGCCTGGGCCAGTAAAGCCAGCTTGGCCGATGTTTTGGCCATCTGCATCAGCGAGAATGCCGCCTCCATCATACGTGCACCGCCTGATTTTGATATCATCAGGAACGGGGCTTTAGTAGCTATGCTATGATCGATAGAACGGGCTATCTTTTCGCCCACTACTGAACCCATCGAGCCGCCGATGAAGTTAAAATCCATACAAGCGATCACAATGTCCTGCCCGTCTATCTTGCCGTAGGCAGCGCGGATAGCGTCGTTAAGTCCGGTTTTTTTGATGGTATCTTTAAGTCGGTCGCTATATTTCTTGGTGTCTACAAAGCTTAGCGGGTCGCCCGATGTTAGGTTAGGCGCAATTTCGGTAAACTCGTTGTTATCAAACAGTATCGAAAAATATTCTTTAGAGCCTATGCGGATGTGAAAACCGCAGTAGTGGCATACGTACTGGTTTTCAACTTGTTCTGAATAATGTAACGGCTTTTTACATTGCGGGCATTTATTCCATATCCCGTCGGGGGCTTCCTTTTTATCTTCAGTAGACGTAATTATTCCCTTAAGTTCCCTTTTAAACCACGACATATTTGTTTCTTCTTCGTTCAATGTACCTGCAAAGAAACGAAAAATTTCTTTAGATGTTTGGCAATAGATGTGAGATATTAGATACGAGATGTGAGATAACGCATGCACCATCGATTGCAGTTGATTTTTTGTCTCAAATCTCACATCTCATGTCTCACATCTCATCTCTAATACCTAACTTCGGGAAATCAAAATAAACAATCCATGGATCTGAAAAACTACAAAGGGGTACTGCACGGCGACCAGGTGCAGGAACTATTTGAAATAGCCAAAAAGCACCAGTTTGCGTTGCCGGCTGTAAACGTTATTGGTACTAACAGCATTAACGCGGTAATGGAAACAGCCGCTGCGGTTAAATCGCCGGTTATTATCCAGTTATCAAACGGTGGCGCGCAGTTTTATGCCGGCAAATCCTTAGATAATTCGGCGTTGCAGGCTTGCATTTTGGGTGGTGTATCTGCTGCCAAGCACGTGCATTTATTGGCCGAGCACTATGGCGTAGCAGTTATCCTGCATACCGACCATGCCGCCAAAAAATTGTTACCATGGATAGATGGCTTGTTAGATCACGGCGAGAAGTTCTTTGCCGAAACAGGTAAACCGCTGTTCTCATCGCACATGCTCGACCTGTCGGAAGAGCCTATCGAAGAAAATATCGAAATATCAGCCAAATACCTGGAGCGTATGGCCAAAATGGGCATGACCCTTGAAATAGAGTTAGGCGTAACCGGCGGCGAAGAAGATGGCGTTGATAACAGCGACGTAGATAGCTCACGTTTATATACCCAGCCAGAGGAGGTTTCTTACTCTTACGAGCACTTACTGAAGGTTAGTCCGCGCTTTACCGTAGCGGCTGCTTTTGGTAACGTACACGGCGTTTACAAACCGGGTAATGTGAAGTTGCAGCCGGTTATCCTGCATAATTCGCAGGAGTATGTAAAGAAGAAGTTTAACCTTGATGCCGAGAAGCCGATCAACTTTGTATTCCACGGCGGTTCGGGTTCGAGCCAGGAGGAGATCCGCGAGGCCATCTCTTACGGTGCCATTAAGATGAATATCGATACCGATATGCAATGGGCTTTTTGGGAAGGTATTAAAGATTACTATAAATCTAAAGAAGGCTACCTGCAAAGCCAGATCGGCAGCCCCGATGGCGAGGATTCTCCGAACAAAAAATACTACGATCCGCGCGTATGGCTGCGTAAAGGCGAAGAGAACTTTGTTAAACGCCTTAAAGTAGCTTTCGAAGATCTGAACTGT
The DNA here is from genome assembly GCF_013283875.1 of Mucilaginibacter mali. Classification (NCBI taxonomy): domain Bacteria; kingdom Pseudomonadati; phylum Bacteroidota; class Sphingobacteriia; order Sphingobacteriales; family Sphingobacteriaceae; genus Mucilaginibacter; species Mucilaginibacter mali. Next base: position 2,946,568 of record NZ_CP054139.1, on the reverse strand, counting down.
ATAGATGTGAACAGCAAGTTGTAAAACTTACAGTTTTAATATCACAAAAACGCCGGTACATTGTTGTACTGGCGTTTTCTGTTTACATTTATTTGTACTGATTTTTAAACTATACCCCATGGCTAAGAATAAGAAAAATTTGTTCGAACGTTTTGCTAACTGGGCTACCATGGCTACGGGTAGTTCAGCTGCTTTTTTAATTGCCATATCGGTAATTGTGATATGGATAGTTACCGGGCCTATATTTCATTATTCAGATACCTGGCAGTTGATCATTAACACCGGTACCACAATTGTTACTTTTTTAATGGTTTTCCTGATCCAGAAATCGCAAAATAAAGATTCAAAAGCTATACATTTGAAGCTGAACGAGCTGTTAGCATCGCACCAGGGGGCCAGCAATCGCATGGTTGACATCGAGGACCTTACCGAAAAAGAACTCGATCAACTGCACAAATTTTACGTAAAGCTGAATGCGCTGGCCCTATTGGAAGATGACCTTACCTGTACACATTCTATTGATGCGGCAGAGGAGAACCATAACAGCAAGGTAGCTAATAACAAAACCAAACCACATTACATCAATGCCCGAAAACAGAAACATACAGGTAAGTAAAGTAACCGACCCTGCCGACCTTGAAAAGGTATTTGCCATACGCCGCGAAGTATTTGTAGTTGAACAGGATTGCCCACCCGAACTGGAATGGGAGTTTGAAGACGAATCGACCCACTTTTTAGCCACCGTAGATGGCGAGCCCGCCGGTGCCTGCCGCTGGCGCAAAACCGACAAGGGCTACAAGTTAGAGCGCTTTGCTGTATTAAAGAAATTCCGTGGCTTTGGCCTGGGGCAGGAATTAGTACGCACTGTATTAGCCGATCTGCCTGATGATGCGAATTACATCTATATGCATGCCCAATTACCGGCTGTAACGCTTTACCAACGCTTCGGCTTTGAGAAAACCGGGCCGGAGTTTGAAGAGGCGGGGATAAGGCATTATAAGATGGTGAAAAAGTAACCACCAATCTGTCATTTCGAACGATAGTGAGAAATCTTATACGTGCGACTGGCTGCACGTATAAGATTTCTCTTTCGCGCTGACGCACTCTCCCATCCCATGCTCTATCGACATTATGCGGATGGGCTATCCAAATATCCTACCCGAATACGCCATCGCCTCTGAGAACTTCTCCATATCTATCCCGGTGCTAACCCCTTGCTCAGCAAGATAAGCCAGTACATTCTCAGTAGCGATATTTCCTGTCAGATCATCCGCAGCCATTGGGCAGCCGCCGTAGCCTTTTACAGCGGTATCAAAATGTGTGCAGCCGCTTTGATAGGCCGCTTCTACTTTTTCGCGCCAGGTGGTAGGAGTGGAGTGCAGGTGGATGCCGAAGTTCACATCGGTAAAATTGCCGGTCAGGGCAGGATACACTTCCCTGATCTGTTGGGGTGATGCCATGCCGATGGTATCAGCCAGCGCGATATCCTTTATTCCCTCGGCCGATAGCTTTTCAGCCCAGTTTAAAACAAGGTCGGTATTCCATTTATCGCCATAAGGGTTACCAAAACCCATGGATAGATACACCAGCAAGGTTTTGCCTTTTTGCACGGCTAACTCCTGAATTTTTTTTACCCCATCGAATGACTCAGCGATGGTGCTATTCGTATTTCGCTTCTGGAACGTCTCAGAGATCGAGAACGGGAAACCGAGGTAAGTGATCTGTTCGTGCTGTACAGCGTCTTCAGCGCCCCTGTAATTGGCTATAATGGCCAATAGTTTACTTTGGGTGCTGCTCATGTTCAGTTTATCCAGCACCGCGGCGGTGTCCTGCATTTGCGGGATGGCTTTTGGCGATACAAAACTGCCAAAGTCGATCGTATCAAAACCGCACTGCAAAAGCAGGTTGATGTAAGCGGCTTTTACGTTGGTAGGTACAAAATCGTGCAGGCCCTGCATGGCATCACGCGGGCATTCGGTTAACTTAATTTGGTTCATGATTCGGTTTGGGGCAGATGCTTGGCGTCTTCCGGTACATCGTCCCGCACAAACCTACGAATTATCAGCCTTGTGCCGCCATTATAATTGATATAGCTGCCAATCCAATTAATAAATACGATGATCTTATTGCGGAAACCCAGCAGCGATACCAGGTGTACAAACATCCATATCAACCATGCAAAAAATCCCTGGAACTTGATCTTGCCCAGGTCGGCCACGGCTTTGTTTCTACCAATAGTGGCCAGCGATCCCTTATCGAAATATTTGAACGGCTTGGTTGGTTCACCCTTAATAATCGCCACCAAATTTTTAGCTACCTGCTGGCCCTGTTGTATAGCCACCTGCGCCACGCCGGGATGGCCTTTAGGCGTATCTTCGGTAATAACAGCTGCCACATCGCCAATGGCGAATATGTTCTCAAAACCTTCAAGCCGGTTAATGGCATCGGTTTTAATACGGTTACCGCGCACAATATGCTCGTCGGTGATACCTTTAGGGATAACCCCCATCACACCAGCCGACCAGATCACGTTCCTGGTGCGGATGGTCTTACCATCCTCGAACTTTATGGTGGTGCCATCATAGCTTTCTACCTTGGTATTCAGCATTACCTCAACGCCCATCTTCACTAAAAACTCCTTAGCACCCTTTGATGCTTCGTCAGACATAGGGCCTAATACCTTCGGCAGGAAATCAACCAGGTATACGTTCATATGCTCCTTGTTCAGTTCGGGGTAATCTTTGGCCAGTACGTGATTACGTAACTCGGCCAGGGCGCCTGCCAGTTCCACACCGGTAGGGCCGGCGCCTACCAGCACAAAGTTGAGGTAAGGCTCACGGTCTTCCTTGGTTTTTTGCAGTACGGCCTCCTCCAGGTTTTGCAGGATGAGGTAGCGCAGGTTAAGCGCCTCGGGGATGCTTTTCATCGGCATGGCATAATGCTCGATATCCTTATTGCCGAAAAAATTAGTGGTCGATCCGGTGGCGATCACCAGGTAATCGTATTTAATATCGCCAATGGTGGTGTCAAGCGTGTTGGTTTTGGCATCTATGCCCATAACCTCGGCTATACGAAAGCGGAAGTTCTTTTGGCTACCGAAGTTCTTGCGGATAGAGAAAGCGATGGATTCGGCCTCTAAACTGCCCGTAGCCACCTGGTAAAGCAGGGGCTGGAACACATGGTAATTGTGCTTATCCAGCATTAACACTTCCACTGGCTTATCGGCCAGGCCTTTGGCTACTTCAAGGCCGCCGAAGCCGGCGCCTACAATAACTACTAAGGGGAATTTGGTTTGGGCTGATGTTTCCATAGTTTTGGGCTTAAAGCAGAATGCTGAAAGCACAAAGCTTTAAGGATGATTAAGTTTGATACAAAAATACATAAAGCCGGGTAAAGCTTTTCGCTTTCTGCCTTTGGCTTTTCGCTTTATTGTATAACAAAAAAGGCTCCAAATGTTCTTTGGAGCCTTTGATATTGTTAAAGATTACGTTATTATTTCAAATCTTTTTTGCCGAAGTCGACAATTACCGGCGTAGCTACGCAGATTGATGAGTAAGTACCGAAGCACACCCCGATCAATAACGCGAATGAGAAGCCGCGTAATACGTCGCCACCGAAGATGAACAATACAACCAATACGAAGATCACGGTTAAGGCGGTGATAATGGTACGGCTTAAGGTGCTGTTGATCGCCTGGTTGATAACCGTTTTCGGATCGTCTGTTTTTGAATGGTGCAGGTCAAGGAACTCACGGATACGGTCGAATACAACCACGGTATCGTTAATAGAGTAACCAATTACTGTCAAAATGGCCGCGATAAACTTCTGGTCGATATCCAGCGAGAATGGCAGCATATCTTTAAATATCGAGAAGAACGATAATACCAGCAGGGCATCGTGCGCGGTAGCGATCATAGCGCCTAAGCTGAACTGCCATTTACGGAAGCGGATAAGGATATAACCGGCAATTACCACAATGGCAAATATTACTGTCCAGATAGCCGAGGTCTTTAAGTCGTTAGCTATGGTAGGGCCTACTTTTTCCTGGCCAATGATGGTGAATTTAGGATTAACTTTCGATAAGCCTTTTTCAAGATCAGCTTTAACTTTCGCGTCTGTAGCCAGGCTGTTATCCTCGATCAGGTAAGCGGTGGTTACACGGATCTGGCTGTCTGCTCCAAAAGTTTTCACCTCGGTATTACCAATGCCCATTATCTTGTCTAACTCATCGTGCACAGCCTGGGTAGAAACGGCTTTATCAAACCTGATCTCGTAATTACGGCCACCTTTAAAGTCAACACCATAGTTAAATCCACGGGTCACCATAGAGCCAACACCAATTAAGATGAAAATACCAGAGAATGCATAGAACTTGAAGCGGTTTTTAACAAACGCGTAGTTTGCGTTTTTAAAGGTATGCGAACTCCATGGGTTAGAGAATTTGATATCCCAGCCTTTTTCCAGCATCCACTCGAAGATCAACCTTGAGATCAGTAACGAACAGAACAGCGAGGTAACGATACCGATCATCAGCGTGGTAGCGAAGCCTAAGATCGGGCCCGAACCAAACGCAGCCAGTATTAAACCAGTGATGAAGGTACTGATGTTAGAGTCTAAGATTGAAGGTAAAGCGTGTTTAAAACCATCGGCAACAGCTATACGGATAGATTTACCATGCGCCATTTCCTCGCGCACACGCTCATATATCAGTACGTTGGCATCCACCGCTATACCTAATATTAAAATGATACCGGCAATACCGTCAAGCGTAAGCACCGCGCCAAGGCTGGTCAGTACGCCCATCAGGAAGAATACGTTGATAATTACCGCAACTACAGCGATAGTACCCGCGCGGTTGTAGTAAGCCACCATAAATACCAGTACCACCACTAAACCGGCAATACTTGCAGCCAAACCGTGGTTGATTGATTCCTGGCCTAATGACGGACCAACAACTTCTTCAGATACGATACGGGCAGGAGCAGGCAAGCGACCAGCTTTCAGGATGTTGGCTAAGTCCTTGGTTTCTTCCTGGGTAAAGTTACCACTGATAGATGAACGGCCACCGGTGATCTCGTTACTTACACGTGGTGCAGAAACTACGTTATCATCTAACGATATAGCGATAGAGCGGTTGTCGTTCTCATCTTTAGGGTTACCGGCAGCGGCAGCAGTTATACGAGCCCAAGCCTGCGCACCTTCCGAATTCATATCCATAGTAACCTCGTAAAGGCCGCTCTGTGGATTAATATCAGAGTTGGCATCGGTAATAACGCCACCGGTTAATACCGGACCGTTAGAAGCGCCTGAAGTCTTCAACGCGTATAATTCAAATATTTTGGTTTTATCCATTGGCTTAATACCCCAAACCAGTTTCAGGTTTTGCGGCATTACAGCTTTCACTTCGGGTAGCTGGAAGTAAGCGTGGATAGCAGCTGTGTCTTTTTCGGTTGCGTAACCAACAGCAGGACCAGGACGCAGAGACGGCTGGCCATTTTGGGCTGTATAGGTTGCAGGCTGCAATTTGGCAAACAACGGATTTTCGGCTTCTACTTTCAGTTTGCCTTTTAAAGATGAAGTATCTTTAGCGGCATCTTTCTTCACTTTAGCTAAAAGCGAACCAGCCTTTTCGGCGGCGGTGTCTTTTTTGGCGGCGGTTGCAGCTGCGGTAGTGTCTTTACCAGCATCTTTGCCGGCTGCCTTGTTTTTAGCAGCAAGTATGCCGTTAACATTGGTCAGCAGTTGGTAAACCTCCTGGTTTTCGTAAGTTTCGTAAAACTCCAGCTTGGCCGAACCTTGTAACAGCTTACGCACACGGTCTTCATCGGTTACACCCGGTAACTCGATCAGGATACGGTTGGTACCTGTTTGCAACTGGATGTTTGGCTGTGTTACACCAAACTTATCGATACGGGTACGCAGGATGTTGAATGATTGGGTAACTGCAATGCTCGACTGATCCTTCAGGAAAGCCTCAACCTCGCTGTTTGACGCATCAAACTTGATATGGCTTTGGTTAGCTTTGGTTGCAAAGATCGGAGCCAGTTTACCATTAGGGCTGATCTTTTTGTATTCAGCCATAAACAGGTTGATGAAGTTATCAGGGCTTGTTTTGGCATCAGCACCCGCAGCGCTAAGTGCTCTGTTAAAATCCGGATCTGGATTTTTGTCTGATAATTCACGGATCAGGTCGCCCAGGTCAATCTGCATGGTAACGTTCATACCACCCTTTAAGTCCAGACCAAGCGCAAGCTCTTTGTTTTTACAGTATTGATAACTGTGACCGAAAACCGGGTAAACCGGAAGTGCCGATACCGAATCCAGGTACGCCTTCTTTTTTTGTTCGTTTCCTTTCGAATAAACTTCGGCGTCTTTTTCAACTTTCTTGGTTACCCAAGTAAAGGACAGCTGGTATAAGCACGATAGTGCCAGCAGAACGGCGAAAAATTTAATAACCCCTTTACCTTGCATTGTTTTGTAATATGTATATATTTAGTTTATAGCCTTTTTAAATAAGACGGCAAATCTAATAAAATTTCGCAACCCAAAAATTTTAAATTAAAACAATTTGATGACAGAAAATGTTAGCGCCGTTGCAGCGTGATAAATGAATAGGGGATGGCGTGTTTTTCGTCCGTCCCGTGGTCTTCACGTTCTGTCTCTGCCCATTCGTTATCGTCTATTTGCGGGAAGTAGGCATCCGCGTTAAATGATTGATGTACGATGGTAAGATAGATCCGGTCGGTTTGCGGCATGGCCAGTTTGTATATCTCGGCGCCGCCTACAATAAAAACTTCCTCTTCACCGGCGCAAAGGGCAATCGCTTCATCTACCGAGCCGACAACCTCGCAGCCGGGGATTTCGATATTTTGGCGGGTGATGATAATATTTCGGCGATTAGGTAACGGTCTCCCGACAGAATCATAAGTTTTACGGCCCATAATTACGGTATGCCCGCTGGTGATCCGTTTAAAGTGTTTCAGATCGTTAGGCAAGTGCCACAAAAGTTGGTTGTTTTTGCCAATGGCGTTGTTTTCGGCAATGGCTACGACGGCGGAGATGATCATAGTTTTGTTGCTTTTGCTTCCAGCCAGGCTTTTATTTCATCAAATCTTATTTCACCAGTGCTGGCTGCTATTACAAACTCATATTTTTCATCTTCGGTAACATTGATGTCCCATCCGCCCTCGCGCAGCATTAAACGCATTAAAACATACGAAGTGCGTTTATTCCCATCTATAAATGGATGATTGATAACAATACTTTCAAAAATAGCTGTAGCTTTTTCAATAGCAGTTGGATAAAGATCAATTTGATCAAAAGTGGCGAAAGGCCGCGCTAAAGCAGCCATAAGCGAACCTTCATCTCGCAAACCGTTACCCCCACCAGAAAGATTTATTATTTCGTTATGAAGTTGGATAACTTCTTCTAAAATGATCATTGTGCAAGTCTGTTCAGCAAATTCTGATCTTCTTTTAATATTAGTTTGATATGATCTGCCCGAGACATGTCTTTATGAGACTGAGAAGAATTTTCCATTAATATGTGCAAAGCCTCTAATAATGCAGTTTCAGGGGCGTCTTCCATAAATTTTTCTATTTCCAATTTTAATTCAGCTCTCGACATATACAAATATGGTTAAATTTAACTAAAAAATCAACCCAACTATTACTAAACGGCCACAGCCCCCTTAATATGCGGCCACGGATCATAATTCTCCAGCGTGAAATCCTCAAACTTAAAACCAAAAATATCCTTTACATCCGGATTGATCCGCATTGTTGGCAGCGGGCGTGGTTCACGGCTTAATTGCAGATTGGCTTGTTCGATGTGATTGTTGTACAAATGCGCATCGCCAAAGGTGTGAATAAAATCGCCGAGGTCAAGTTCGCATACCTGCGCCATCATCATGGTCAGCAATGCATATGAGGCGATATTGAACGGTACACCCAAAAATATATCGGCGCTGCGCTGGTAAAGCTGGCAGGATAATTTACCCTTTGTTTCGCCTTTGGCTGTGTTAGGGGGCTCTACATAAAACTGGAACAGGCTATGACAGGGTGGAAGCGCCATGTGCTCTACATCGCCCACATTCCAGGCCGATACCATGATGCGGCGAGAATCGGGATTGTTCTTCAGCGCTTTTACCACCTGGCTGATCTGGTCGATATGGCGGCCATCCGGTGTAGGCCACGAACGCCATTGATAGCCATATACCGGCCCTAAGTTGCCATCGGCATCGGCCCATTCGTCCCAAATTTTAACGCCGTTATCTTTTAGGTATTTGATATTGGTATCGCCGCTCAGGAACCAGATCAATTCGTGTATGATGGATTTCAGGTGCAGTTTTTTTGTAGTTACCAGCGGAAAGCCATCCTTTAAATTAAAGCGCATCTGGTAGCCAAATATGCTGATAGTGCCGGTGCCGGTACGGTCGTGTTTTTGCGCGCCGTTTTCCAGTACATGGCGCATCAGGTCGAGATATTGTTTCATTCTTTAGTTGATTGGGTTAATTGAGTTGATTGGGTGAGTAGTTGAAACTTAATCAACCTAATCCAACACATTCAACTGTAAACTTAAAATCAACTACAAAGAAAAATAATCTATTTTTGGTATCCTACGGATGTGCAAAAATACAGGCCGTTGTTAAGTGTTTTTATAATGATCGTATTCCCCAACGCAAAAATTAATATCGGTTTAAATATCACCAGTCGGCGGCCCGATGGTTACCATAATTTGGAAACTGTTTTTTACCCGGTTAAAATACACGATGCCCTGGAAACTATTGCTGCCGATGAAATGAGTTTTAACGCGTCGGGATTAGGTATCCCCGGCCGTACCGAGGATAACCTGTGTCTGAAAGGATACGATCTGTTGAAAAAAGATTTCGACCTGCCGCCGGTAAACATCCACCTGCACAAACACATCCCGATAGGGGCAGGGCTGGGTGGCGGCTCGGCCGACGCGGCATTTTTTATCAAGCTGCTTAATCAAGAATTCTCTTTAGGATTAGATGCCGAGCAAATGCGCGTGTACGCCCGCCAATTAGGCGCCGACTGCGCCTTTTTTATCGAAAGTAAACCGGTGTATGCTTTTGGTAAGGGCGACGAATTTGAACCGGTAGAACTTGACCTGTCGGCATATCATATCGCCCTGGTGATGCCGCCTGCTCATGTATCCACCGCCGAAGCTTACCGTGGCGTAAAACCCCGTCCGTCCGGCTCGTCATTAAAAGAACTGATCGGTCTGCCGGTAGCCGAATGGAAGCACTACATTAAAAATGATTTTGAAGAATCTATATTTCCCAATCACCCGGTGATAAGAGGAGTGAAGGCTGCGCTGTACGAAGCCGGTGCATTATATGCCAGCATGAGTGGGAGCGGGGCTTCGGTCTTCGGTATATTCCAAACCAAACCCGACCTGTCTGGCCTGGAAAAAGACAACCAGGTTTTTAAGGGGTAGGGGTTGTGATTAAAGATTAAAGGTTAAAGATTAGAACAACAACTTGCTAATCCTAATCTCCAACCTCTAACCTCCATTAACTAATGTACTCCCTGTCTTCATCACTTAGTGTATTTCTTTTGTCTTTATTCAAGCCCTCGTGGGTGTTGTCATCGCCCTCGTCATAACCGTGGTCGTAATCGTTTCCTATCTTTTTCATCTTCGGTCGGCCTGCCAGGTAACCAATAATAAAACCGGCAATGGCAGCGACAAGCATCATCATTAACGCCGAGGTGCGGGTGCTGAAAAATAATACCTGCAAATTAACCGGGTTGTTGTTTTGCATAATAACAATGGTCAGTAAAATAGTGATAACGATAATGAAGATGGTTTTTATTCTCATGGTCTGGTTTTGATTTGTTAGATATGCTAAATATCCGAAATTTTTCGTCCCGATAAAATAGGGTAGAGGTTAATCATCCGGGGTGTTTAGCGGCGATAAATGAGACGCAATGGAGCCGTGTTTTTTATAACCTCAGTTCCTCGTTGTGTTAATTGTATAGTCCATTAATAACGCCTGTGTTTCTTCCTTAATTCGGTTGCAAGCGATCGGAGGGAACTTGGTTGGAGTTTTTGCTGCTCCTGATTTTTTCTATGGTAAATGTATTTGTTAATTACACCATCTCTTGTTTGATTATCTTATTTATGCTCGGTAATGTTTTTAATTATATAAAATAATATAATAATCTGATTATTAGATATATTAAGTGCTTAAATATGTTACTTATAAGTGTGTGCTAATTTTATTAGTTTTTTAATTGCCAAAATCGAGAATTTATATCATATTTTACTTCATATTTTTTTAGTTAAATAATTGATTATTAAAATAATATATAGCCTGATTTTAACCTGTATTGGTAATTATATGCCTTTATAATCTGTTGTGGCTTTATTTTTAATTAATTGATAATGAGAACGTTTTCTAATTGTGTGATTTTTTGCCTGTTTATGCTTGTTTAGTGAAATATAACTACACTAAGTGGCAACATTTTAACGCTGTTTTTTATTGAATGGAACGTCCTCGGAAAATAGATTTTGTATACAGAAAAGCAACGGAGGTCAACGCATAAATATAACTTAATGCGCCTCCCCTATTGGATTGGTTTTACCGTGAGCGATACTTCGCTATGCGGGTTTGGGCTACCGGGTACAGGAAAATAGTGGATAAAACAATGGTGGCACCTATCCAAAAACCCAGGCCCATTTTGTTGTTATCACCAAAAAAAATGAACGATAGCAGGATGCCGTAAACCGGCTCGAGGTTGGTAACGAGGGCAACTTTAAAGGCGGATATTTCGCGCATTACAGATACGCCGGCAACGTAGGCCAGCGAGGTGCAAACCACACCGAGGATGAGCAGGTAGGCAATATCAGTACCTTTCAGGATCAGGCTTTGATTGTATCCGTCGGTGAAAAAAAGGAAAATGCTGATCCAGCAGAAGGCGCCAACCAGTTCATAAAAAGCGATCACCGGTGCCTCCATTTTCTTCACCTGGATGGAATTGATGATGGCAAAAAGACTGGCAAATACTGCGCTGATAAGCGCAGCTATCATACCCTTAGTGTATCCGCTTTCAAATTTAAAAATAACCAGTATGCCGATAACGATCAATACGCCGGCCAATATTTCCAGTTTTGATGTTTTCTTTTTCTTGAACATCGGCTCGAAAATGGCGGTAAAAAGTGTGATAGTTGACAGGCAAACCAGCGTTACAGGAACAGTTGAAAGTTTAATAGCAAGGAAAAAAAGCACCCAATGCCCACCTACCAGTGCGCCTGTGAGCACCAGTTTTATCAGTGTCTGGCGGCTTACCTTGATGTTGACGCGGTTAAATTTGAAGTAAATAAACAAGCTTACAAAGGCAATGAACACCCGGTACCATACCAGTGAGACCGCCGAAATAGAGATCAGCTTACCTAAAATACTGGTAAATCCCCATATAAAAACCGTGAAATGAAGTATCAGCAGGTTCTTATTTACACCAGGGTTACCTTGTTTATCCGCCATTATTTTGGAGCTTTTGCCAATAGATAAAAACCTAATGTACCAAACAAAGCATTTGGAATAAGTACTGTAATAATAGGAGGCATATGGCCTTTTATGGAAAATACAAAGGCAAATTTATCAACCACAATATAGGCGAAACAAAGGAATATGCCTATCCCCAATGGTAAGCCAATGCCCCCGCGCACCTTGCGCGATGAGATGGAAACACCGATAAGCGTAAGTACATAAGTTGATAGCGGGTATACAAAACGCTTGTATTCCTCAAACTGCATATCTATCAAAACGCCGGTGCCGCGTATCTTTTCTTTAATAATATCTTTATGCAGTTCTTTAGTAGATATGGCCATGTACACATTATCGCGCACCACAAAATCGCGCGGGCGCATCTCTAAAACGGTATCTTTGGTAGGCAGGTCAACCAGTTTTTCTTTTAGTCCGCTAATGTATCTAACCTTGGGTGTAAAAATGCTCCATACGTTTTTTACCGAGTCGTACCTGATCTGGCCGGCAGTTAAACGCTCGCGCATTTGGTCGCCATCAAAGCGCTCCAGCATAAAATTATAGCCAATGTGCGTTACCTCGTCATACGATTGCAAATACACGAAGGTATGCGCGTCAAGCTGTATATGGGTTTCGCTTCGGGTTGGGTCGACATCGTTAAAATAGATGTTCTCGAAGTTGTTTTTTAGTCGGTTTGTATAGGGGATAAGAAACACATTTGCCGCTAACGAAACGATGAAAACAATAGTTGCCGAAATAAAATACGGGCGCAGAAAACGGTTAAAACTGGCCTTGCCACTCAGTATCGGAACAATCTCGGTTTGGTTGGCCATCTTGGCCGTGAAGAAAATTACCGCCAAAAAGTTGATCAGCGGCGATAACATATTCAGGTAAAAAGGCACAAAGCCGGCGTAGTACTCAAATATGATATCATGGATAGGGGCCTTGCCTTTAAGGAAATTATCCAGGCGTTCGGATATATCAAAAACAACGGTGATGCCCGCAAATACGGCCAGGGTAAAGGTAAAGGTGCCCAGGTATTTGCCAATAATATAGCGGTCTATAACCGGTAAATGTTTCTTTAAAAACGACGCCATTTATGTTTTTATAATCTTTGTCCTAAGCGGTTGACCATTATTTTTTTCCATTCGTAAAACTCGCCGCTGATGATCTTTTCGCGGGCGGTTTTAACCAGCCACAGGTAAAAATGCAGGTTGTGCAAGCTGGCTATCTGCGCCCCCAGGATCTCGCCCGATGTGATCAGATGGCGTAAATAAGCCTTGGTATGTTGCGTATCTACCCACAGGTCGCTGTTTGCTTCAATAGGGGTAAAATCATTCTTCCACTTCTCATTGCGGATATTGATGATCCCATCTTTGGTGAACAACATGCCGTTGCGGGCATTACGGGTTGGCATAACACAGTCAAACATGTCGATACCCAGGGCAATGTTCTCCAGTATATTAACCGGGGTGCCAACGCCCATTAGATAACGTGGTTTTTGCTCCGGTAATATGTCGCACACAATTTCTGTCATAGCGTACATTTCCTCGGCCGGTTCGCCAACGGAAAGACCGCCGATGGCATTACCCTCACGCTCGAACGAAGCGATCACTTCGGCCGATTTTACCCGCAGATCTTTATATACTGACCCCTGCACAATGGGGAACAAAGTTTGGCTATATCCATACTTAGGCTCGGTGTTGTCGAAACGATCGCAGCAGCGTTTTAGCCAACGATGAGTCATATCCAGCGAGCGGCGGGCGTAATGATATTCACAAGGGTAGGGCGTGCACTCGTCAAAAGCCATGATAATATCGGCGCCGATAATGCGTTGCGTATCCATTACGTTTTCAGGCGTAAATAAATGTTTTGAGCCATCAATATGCGAACGGAACGTTACGCCTTCTTCTTTGATTTTGCGTACTTCTGTTAGCGAATACACCTGGTAGCCGCCGCTATCGGTTAGGATGGGTTTATCCCAGCCGTTAAATTGGTGCAGGCCACCGGCTTTTTCAAGCGTATCTAAACCGGGCCTTAAGTATAAATGATAAGTATTACCAAGGATGATCTGCGCTTCTATATCCTGCATCAGTTCGCGCTGGTGCACGGCTTTTACTGTACCCGCGGTGCCAACCGGCATAAAGATGGGGGTTTGTATCACGCCGTGGTCGGTAGTGATCTCGCCGGCGCGGGCCTTGCTAAGCTTATCTTGTGCTGTTAAAGTAAATTTCATTGTGGGCTGCAAAATTAGCAAATAAAGTCGGAAAGTGCGGAGGATCAATGTAGAGACACGATACTTCGTGTCTCATTTTCTCTACCATTTCGCCTGTGGTTAACAGAGACACGAGGTATCGTGTCTCTACATGTAAAAATACCTCCAATTATCTTAACAATATTTATGATATGTTAAGATAATGCCGCACATTTTTGCCAATTTTGCACGTTATTTAAACCCGGTTTTGGAAAACACTATACAGATAACCTTATTCGTACTTTTTCAGCTATGCCTTATTGTACAATTGTACTTTTTAATTGGCAAATACGGCAGGCTGGCCGCCTTTAAAATACCGCCGCGCGAAGCGGATGCTGAACCGTTGCTGCCCATATCAGTTATCATCAGCGCGCGTAACGAGGCTAAAAACCTCAGCCAGTTTTTGCCGGCCATTTTAACGCAGGATTACCCCGATTTTGAGGTGATCCTGATCAACGATTGCTCGTCGGACGGGTCGGATATTTTGCTGATGGAGATGCAGGCCAATTACACGCGCCTTAAGGTGGTTACCATTACCGAGCACGACCGCTTTAAAACCGGGAAAAAATTTGCCCTAACCCTGGGAATAAAAGCCGCGGCTAACGAACATTTATTATTTACCGACGCCGATTGCATCCCCGCCAGCGACCAATGGATCCGCCTGATGACGCGCAACTTTAGCGGCAATACCGAAATTGTTCTGGGCTACTCGCCCTACCAAAAGGCCGCCGGTTTTATGAATGCTTTTATTCGCTTCGAGACATTGAAAACGGGTATCAATTATCTTTCGGCCGCTTTGCATGGCGATGCTTACATGGGCATAGGGCGCAACCTGGCGTATACTAAAACGCTGTTTTTCAGATCAAAAGGCTTCGCTTCGCACATGCATTTGCTATCGGGCGATGATGATCTGTTTGTTAATCAGAATGCTACGCATGATAATGTGAAGATAGAGATAGACCCCGACGCCTTTACCTATAGCCAGGCAAAAACTACCTTTAACGGGTGGTACCGCCAAAAAAAGCGCCATACCGGCGTGGGGAAATATTACAAAAATCATCACCGCGCCATGTTGACTACCGACGCGTTGAGCGGTTTTATTTACTATGTGTTGCTGATCATTTCGTTCATTACCGGTTTTGAGCCATTATTGGCATTAGGTTTGTTCGGGTTTAGGCTGATCATACAATTGTTTTTTTACGCCAGGATTTTTAAAAAGCTGAAAGCCAAAGAGATGCTATTCTACCTGCCGTTTTTAGATATATTGTACTATTTTTATCTGAATGTTTTTGGCCTTATCGGATCCTTTATTAAAACAAAGCAATGGAAGTAAATAACAATTTTACCGAAAATGCGAAGAACGATTTCCAGTTGGTGCAGAAGGCGCTTAACGGAGACCAGCGGGCGTATGCCGATTTGATGCAGCGGTATAAGGACGCGATTTACTTTATGGCCCTTAAAATGGTGAACAATAAAGAGGACGCTATGGACCTTACCGTTGAAACCTTTGGCAAGGCTTTTGAAAAACTGGACAAATACCAGCCCAGCCATGCCTTTAGTACCTGGCTGTTTAGGGTGGCGACTAATAACTGTATCGATTTTATCCGCAAGAAGAAGCTGAACACCATGTCGCTTAACGGCATGCTGGATGACGATGGCGATGAGCGCGCGCTGCAAATTGCTGCCGATGTGCTAAACCCCGAGGAAACCTGGATAAAAAATCAGCAAACGCAAGAGTTAAAATCGCTGATAGAGAGCCTGCCGCCGCGTTATTACCGCCTGATCACGCTGCGTTATTTTGATGAACTATCATACGAGGAGATTGCCCAACAACTGGACCTGCCCATTGGTACCGTAAAAGGCCAGTTGTTTAAAGCCCGCTACTTACTGGGCAGCATTGTAAGCCACCTGAATAAAGATGAGATCTGATCTTATAAAAAAATACTTCCCCAATTTATCCGGACAGCAAATTGAGCAGTACGACCGGTTGCCCGAGTTGTACGAATACTGGAATAACCAGATAAACGTGGTATCGCGAAAGGATATCGACCTGTTGCCAGAGCGGCATGTGCTGCATTCGCTGGGCGTAGCCAAAGTGATGCAGTTTCTCCCCGGCGAACAGGTGATGGATGTGGGCACGGGCGGTGGCTTTCCCGGCATTCCGCTGGCTATTATGTTCCCGGAAACATCTTTTCATTTGGTCGATTCCATTGGTAAAAAGATAAAGGTTGTGCAGGAGGTGGCTAAGGCCATCGGTCTGCAAAACCTGAAGGCATCGCACAGCAGGGCCGAGGATATCTCCGGTAAGTTTGATTTTGTGGTATCGCGCGCGGTAACGCAGCTAAAGGATTTTTATCCGTGGGTGCGGGGCAAATTCAATAAAGAATCGAAGAATACGCTCCCCAACGGCATCCTGTACCTAAAGGGCGGCGATTTGGAGCAGGAAATCAAAGAATCGGGACTGAAGGTGCAGCAATATTATTTAAAGGATCACTTTAGCGAGGAGTTTTTTGATACCAAGCAGGTGATCTATGTAAAAGGTTAGGTCTGCTGATAAAACAAGAAAGCCGGGAAATTAATTTCCCGGTTTTCTTGTTTTATCATGTTAGGGATTCCTTTGTTATTTTACTCTTGACACCAGTACCACCTCGTGCAATGAGGTGTAAGGAAAATTGTTGGGTTTATAATCCTTAATATAGTTTTTACCTTTAAAATTGGGGCTCATTTTTACGTTGTTGCCGGCATCGTCAACCAGGTTGAAGTTAAACGTCATGATATAATTAACGCCCGTTTTGGCCGATGCAGGCACAATGCCATCAAATATGCGGTTAACTAATTCCTCGTTCTGCGCATCGTTCAAGCCCCTCATGATCTTAATATTACGTATCCGGCGGTCGCTGTCTATATTAAAAACTGCTATTACCCTTCCTTGTAACCCTTTTTCACGCGCTTCTGAAGAATAGCGGACCGTTCTTGCCATTTGCGAGTAAAATTCACTAAAATCGGCAGCGCCTGTGGTATCCGGGAAGCGTACTCTATCAACCTTCGGTTTTGGCGGCGGAGGCGGAACCTTGCCATCGGGCCTAATTACCGGTGGCGGGAATCGTACCTGGTCTACCTTATGCTTGGGTGATGTTTTGGTATTAACATCGGCCCTGACCACTGGTGGCGGGAAACGTACCCGGTCTACCTTCGGTTTTGGTGGGTTTTTAATATTAGTGTCGGCCACAACCACCGGCGGCGGGAAGCGCACCCGGTCTACCTTTGGTTTTGGTGAAGTACTGCTCACGCCATCTGCCTTGATCACCGGTGGCGGAAAGCGTAAAGATCCGGGCAGCGATAATTCGCCTACGTAACCGGGTTTGTTTTTTGCTTCGGGCGATACGGTTTCTTTAAAGCGCTGGTCTTTAAGTCTGAAGTCGAGGCCGATAGTGTGATAGCCGGGTTTATCATTAACCGGTTTTTTAAAATCGTGCATCAGCCTTATGGCCTCTTCATCAAGGCCATTACCTATGCTTTTTTCCACCTTTAAATCGGTGATCATGTGCTTTTCATCTAACCTGAAGTTAATGATCACTGTACCCGCGGTATGACTGTCGGCTGCAACTTTAGGGTATTTTAAATGATTTTGCATATAGATACCAAGTTCTATGTAGTTCTTATTCAGTACCATAGGTGGTGGCGGCGGCGGTGGTGTTTGCATGCCTGTATATTTTACATCATGAGGAGCAGCGGGAGGTGGCGGGGGAGGTGGCACTTTTCCGCTATCGGCCGTGGCTTTGTGTGGCAGCAGATCTACGTAGCCATAAGTTTTTGAAAATGCCAGTGTTGATGCGCAAAGCAGGCCGGCGCATAACGGCAGGATGAGCAGCAGCTTTAGCCTCGCTAAGCCGCCCGAGCGTTTTTGGTGGAGCATTATTATACGGGTTTTTAACAGGTTCTTATTGAAGAAATTATGAGTAAGTGTGCGTGGTATAAAGCCATAGGCATTGTTGATCAGGAAATCGGTATAGCCGTTTACGTCGTCTTGCTGGCGGGCGGTTTCCTGGTCGGCAATAAACTCGTGCAGTTCTTTAATGCTATTTTGCAGCAGATAGGCCACCGGGTTAAACCAGTTGACGATCTTAAACAGTTCCAGGAAAACGATATCCAGACTATGCCTTTGGCGGATATGCACCAGTTCGTGCTGAACGATGGCTGTGGAGCCGGCCAGTTTAGGATCGATAAACAGGTATTTAAAGAACGAGAACGCGTTGTTGTCGTCGGCAATCTCCACCATGTAGAAGCCATTGCCGGCTTGCCTTGTCTTACGGGATAATTGTATCAGTTTAAACAACTTGATACCAAAAACTAACAGCATAATTACCGCAACCAGCATATAGGCCAGCAAGTAGTAATCGGCAGTGGTCCATACATAAGTGGTGTTTACTGTGGCAATAGCCTGATCGTGCTGGATGATAGCCGGATCAATTACCGATATGGCCGGCGAAACTGTTGGCTGTGGCTGCGGAGTGTAGGTGCGCAAACTGCCAACCTGCATCAGCGGAATAATGAAGGCTATTATACAGGCGGCAAGCAGATAGGCCCGGTTAAGCTGGTAGTAAGTTTCCCGGCGTAAAACAAAGTAATAAACCAGGTAAAACGCGGCGAGGTACAGGTTAGCCTCTAACAGGTAATATATCCAGTTCATGATCTTTTGTTTTTAAGTTTTTCGGCCAGTTTGCTTATTTCGTCCAGTTCCTCGGCGCTCAGGTTTTTTTCCTGCACTAAAAAAGATACCAGGCTTTTGTAGGAGTTGCTGAAATAGCTGCTCATCATTTTATCAAACGTGAACTTTTTGTACTCGGCTTCGCTGATGGTGGCAAAGTACACGTGCGAGTTGCCATAGGCTTTATGATCTATAAAACCCTTGCCCTCCAGCACGCGCACCACTGTTGATACGGTGTTATAGGCCGGTCGCGGGTCGGGCATTTTTTCAAGGATGTCTTTCACAATGGCTTCGCCCAGTTGCCATAATATCTGCATCACTTGTTCTTCGGCTTTGGTAAGTTCTTTTATCAACGTCATATATATTGTTAACTAAATTATCAGGAGAAACTATTTTTATAGTTTGGTTTAATAAAGGTGCAAACTATTTTTATAGTTTGCAAACTATTTTTATAGTTTTTTTTGGAGTGTTTAAATCTGTCCTTTTTGTCCATGCACTGGCTACCATCATCCATGGCAAGGGCAGGGCAGGCTGTGCACCTTTGTATTGTCAATAACGACAAATTAAATCTTAAACAAAATGCAACGCATAACCGCACTAAACCCCGAAGCAACTACAGGCGCAAGTAAAGAGTTATTTAACGCCATCCAAACCAAATTAGGGATGATACCTAATATGATGCGTACTATGGGTAATTCGCCTGCTGTGCTGGAGGGATATCTTGGCTTGAACAACGCGTTGGGCAAAAGCTCGATAGGTGGCAAGCTTGGTCAACTGCTGGCCATTACAGTGGCTAACGCCAATAGCTGTACCTATTGTAATTCGGCCCATAATTTTATTGGTGAAAAAATGATGCACATCGATGCCGCGTCGTTAAAGGCGGCTCACGAAGGCCGATCGGGTGATGCCAAAATACAGGCCGCGCTTGATTTTGCCCGCATCCTGGTTGAAAAAAAGGGCCTGGTGAACGATGCCGATGTGAACGCGCTGAAGAATGCCGGTTACAGTGAAGCCGCGATTGCCGAGATCATCGCCCATGTTGGCCTGAATATCTTTACCAACTATTTTAATAATGCGGCAGATGTGCTGAATGATTTCCCTGTGGCCGATCTGTTGGAAAGCGCAGCCATATAAGTAACCCTTACTTTAAAGGCGGGATAAAATAATTAATTTTATCCCGCCTTATAAAAAACATCACAATGGAACAAAAAACACCCTTTCCTCCTTTTAATATGGAAACGGCTTTGCAAAAAGTGCAAATGGCCCAAGATGCCTGGAATACCCGCGATCCGGAAAAGGTTTGCCTGGCCTATACCCTTGATACCGAATGGCGTAACCGAACTGAATTTATAAACGGCCGCGACGAGGTAAAAGCCTTTTTAACCCGCAAATGGGAAAAGGAACTTGATTATAAATTAAAGAAGGAACTATGGGGCTTCCGCGAAAACCGGATGGCGGTGCGCTTTGAATATGAATGGCACAATGCAGCCGGCCAATGGTACCGCAGCTACGGTAACGAACTTTGGGAGTTTGACGAAAACGGCCTGATGCGAAAACGTTTTGCCAGTATTAACGATATGGAAATATCCGAAACCGACCGTACCTTGTTTTAAAATATTCCGTATTAAATGACTACCGACTTGACCGCGCAGACCGCTTTTACTTTAATTAACCCGCAAACAAACGCGCTGGCCTTTAAAATATTCGGTTTTGAAGACGACTCCTATTTTAACCACACAAAGAACTATAATTACTACTCCATTATCCTGGTTTTGAATGGTGCTGGAAAGGTTAAAACCGATATGTCGGAATATTTTTTTACAGCTAATACGCTGGCTTGCTTTGCGGTTTATCAGCCCTTTATGTTTAAGGCCGATAATGGGTTTAAAGGTATATTGATCAGCTTTCACCCTGATTTTTTCTGCATCCATAAACACCAGGCTGAAGTGGCTTGTAACGGCGTGCTGTTTAATAATATTTATAAATCGCCGCTGGTTAATTTAGGCGATCAGGATGTGCAGGCGATGTTAATGTTGATAGATCAATTAAAAATTGAGATGCAAAACGCAGACCTTGCTCAATATGAGTTGATGGTATCGTACCTGAAGATATTTTTGATCAACGCGTCGCGTCTTAAGCTAAGCCAAAACCTGGAGCCTGTTTTTAAACATGAAAAGGAGCCTTTTATATTACAAACACTTAAAGATGCAATTGAAGAGCATTATAAAACAAAGCACAGCCCCGGCGAATATGCCGATATGCTTAATATTACTACCAAGGCACTTAACCGGGTTACTAAAACACATTTTAATAAAACCCTCACAAACCTGATAGCCGAACGTATTATCATCGAGGCTAAACGAGAACTATACCTTACATCAAAACCCGTAAAAACCATAGCGTACGAACTGGGCTTTAACGATGAATTTTACTTCAGCCGGTTTTTTAAAACCAATGCAAGCGTACCTCCACAGGTTTATCGCGAAACGGTGGGCTTTGCCCGTGCCGAAGGTCAGGTATAATGTTAGTGTGCCGCTGGCGGCACCGGCGGCTTTTTAGGCTCGGCCTTTTTATTTTTCTTAAACAGATCTAAGGGATTTGGTGGCGGCGGCGGGGTGCCCGGCCCATCCGCTTTTTCAGCCGGCCCAGCCTTTGGAACCTTTTTATCATCGGCAACCGGCGGGGCAGGGGCGGCCTTTTTATTCTTTTTAAACGGATTTATTTTATTAAAAACTTCCACCGGCGATGGTGGCGGTGTAGGCGGCGTGCCGGGTTTGGGTGGCTCCTGTGCTTTTACTATACCGGCAAAGGTTAGTCCCAGGCTTACGGTTACTGCTGTAAAATAGCGATAGGTGTTACGTGCTTTGGTAGTTTTCATAACAGAAATGTTTTACCTCTCCCTGCCATCTCCAACGGAGAGGGTTCTAAAAATATGCTTCTTAAATCCTCTCCGAAGGAGAGGTGCAAAATTATAACCCGATATTTTCCTAATTGTTTTAGCAAATTGCGGCGGTTAGTTATATTAGCGGGCAAATGTCCTTATTACACCAGGTTGCCCTCACATTTATAAAAGGTATTGGCCCGGCTTATGCCCGTGCCATGATAGCCTACGCCGGCAGCGCCGAAGCCGTATTCAACACGCCTGTAGCCAAGCTAAAGAATGTGCCCGGCATTGCCGATAAGCGCGTGGGGCTGCTGGCCGATATGAAGTCCCCATTACTACGCGCCGAACAGGAGCTGGCCTTTGCCGAAAAGAACGGTGTGGACATTATTTATTATCACGATGCCCGCTACCCCAAGCGCCTGAAAAGCTGCGACGATGCACCGTTATTATTGTACAGCAAAGGCATGGCCGACTTCAATGTACCCAAGGTGATCAGCATTGTGGGCACCCGAAACGCCACCGACTACGGCAAGCACCTTTGTAACCAGTTGATTGAAGAATTACAGCAATATCATGTACTGATAGCAAGCGGACTTGCCCTTGGTATTGATACCGCAGCACATCGCGCCAGCCTGAAGTATAATATCCCGACAGTAGGGGTGCTGGGCCATGGTTTTGATACGATGTATCCCGCAGGGAACCGTGCTTTAGCCGATAAAATGCAAAAGGAAGGCGCGGTGCTGACTGAATATCCATCGGGCACGATACCTAACCGCGAGAACTTCCCGCAACGCAACCGCATTGTTGCCGGCATGGCTGATGCTACGATAGTAGTGGAAGCCAGTATAAAGGGTGGCGCCCTCATTACTGCCGAAATTGCCAACTCGTACAACCGCGATGTATTCGCGTTCCCGGGACGGATAAATGATGAATTTTCGGAGGGCTGTAACTTCCTGATCCGTAATAATAAAGCCTCGCTGTTATCGTGTATGGCCGACCTGGCCTTTATGATGGGTTGGGAAAAGCGCGATGATGCGGGTTCGGTTCCCGAGCAACTGATGCTGCCGATAGATCTATCCACTCCCGAACAATTGATCTACGAAACCATCCGCAATAATAAAGCCCCGCTGGCTATCGATGACCTGGCCATCCGCATCAGCATGCCAACCAGCACCTTAGCCATGAACCTGCTGAATATGGAAATGCAGGGCTTTATCCGCTCGTTACCGGGGAAGACTTATGTGGTGAATTGAGATACACGTTGTGGCAATTTAACCACAAAGTACACAAAGACTTGCTTATGTAAATAGGCACAAAGAACCACAAAGCCTTTGTGTCTAAACACTTCAAAAAACTTTGTGAACTTTGTGTTAACCAATAAGGTGTTTCTTAGTGCTCTTTGTGGTTAAATTGCTATTAATACTTAAAAAAGTCAATAATTCTTCGGCGAATCATACCAGGCCAGTTTGCCGGTATCGCTATGCACCATTTCCCATTCGTCAAAATCAAAGCCGATCAGCGCAGCGTCGGCGGGCGACATATCGCGCATTTCGCCGGTTAACTCGTACAATACCTGGCTAATGCCAGGGTTATGGCCAACCAGGGCGATGAAGCTATACTCGTCGGGCAAGTGGTCGATTACTTTAAGCAGATCGTGCGTATTAGCTTCGTAAATATGCTTGTTATCAGCACGGTTGGTAACCGATAAAACCCCTGCAAAAATATCGGTGGTGGTTTTGGTGCGCAGCGAGGGGCTGGTAACAAAATACTCGGGGATCAGTTCGGCTTGCTTTAGTTTGCCGGCTATCATCGCGGCATCGTGAATGCCACGGTCGGTCAGCGGACGGTCGAAATCGTTTATATCGTGGCTACCGGCTTTGGCGTGGCGTATCAACAGTAATTTTTTCATCAGGTATGTATCCTATTTAAATATTAAGCCAAGGGTAATAGTAAATTCGCGATTGTATATTCCTTTATACCCCGAATCCTTCACCGCCTGCGATGCGATGTTCATCAAACCCAGATCGTACCCAAGGTTAAAGGTGAGGCGGTTATCCAGTTCCAGCCCGGCCAGTAAATTGATGCCGGCATCGTAGCGGGTAAAATCGTAATCGCTGCCAAACTCGGCTTTGTTTGATGTTGTGCTATTGGGTGTTTCGTAAGTAAGGCTGCCGCCGTTGGTAGATGCCGCGTAAAAACCGGCTCCGGCTATCAGCTTTCCCAGTTTTGGGATGCTGTACTTGCGCATCAGGTCTACCGGTATTTCAATGTATCTTATTTTGTTGGTGGTGGTTAGCGCGTCTTCGGTATATTCGGTGCCTTTGGTAGTTAGGGAAACGCCGCCGCGCAAATAGTATTCCTTCAACACTGGTACGTTTGTGAATACGCCGGCTGTAAAAGTACGCACCGACTGGTTTGACAAGATGCCGCTGTTATCGATATGCTGTATGGCCAAACCGCCGCCAACTCTAAAACCATATTCTATTTTGCGCTGCGCGTGGGCCGCGCCACATAACAGGCAAATTAAGGGGATTATGAATAATGTTTTCTTCATCTGTGTAACTAAGATGCAAATTTTAGCTTTAGCCTGCGGCTAATTATTTGTAAAATTTATGATCTCGCGCTCGTCTATCTCCGTCATACACTTAAAGTGCCCCAGCGGACAAGCCGCCTGCCCGAATTTTGAACACGGGCGACAAGGCAGGGTAACCCCGGCAGTAAGCGATTTTTTAACCATATAAGGCTGCACACCCAATAATTCGGGCACGGTGCTGCCCCATATCGAAGCGATGGGTTTATTAAATGCTTCGGCAATATGCGTAAGGCCGGTATCGAAACCCACCACGGCTTCGGCTTTTGATACCAGGTATACCGATTCATCCAACGTGGTGATGCCGCAGGCATTATATACATAGGGGCCAACAGCTTTGGCTATGATATCGCCGTTCTCCTTCACATCGTTACCGCCCAGCAATACTACGGGTAAGCGCATTTGCCGGCAAATGCTGATCACCTTTTCGTTGGGCATGCGCTTGGTAAAGTGGGTAGCGCCTATCACAAAGGCCATAAATTTTTTGTGTGATGGGGGCAGCAACTTCGCTACACTATGATCTTTTTTGATATAGTAATCGATAGGCAGGTTATCGTTCACCACGCCCAAAAATTTTATGGTTTTTAAGTACCGCTCTACCAAATGCACCGGTTCAACCAACTTCAGCTTAAACTTAAGGCTAAGCCATTTGCTAACCCTTTGCTTATTATAAGTGGTTGATTTAATGCCCGTGCGCAACTTGATGATCGCCGTCCGCAGATTGCTATGCAGATCCACGATCAGGTCGTAATTTTCGGCTTTGATTTCCGTAATGGTATCCGACAGGCTTTCCTTTAACAGCAGCAGCTTATCAAGATAGGGGTTATTATCGTAAATATACCTGAAAGCAGGCTTGGTTAAAAAGTGCACCTCCACATCGGGCAGTTGCTTTAAGCACCGCACTACAGGTGTGGTGTAAATAATATCGCCCATGGAGCTGAAACGGATAACCAGGATCTTCATTTATTGTATGTCTCTTATTTTACGGATGATAGCTGTGGACGAAAACCCGTCGACAAAGTTGATCACCTTTACATCGCCACCATTGGCCATCACCTCTTTGGCGCCAACAATGGTATCCACCGTATAATCGCCGCCTTTGGCCAAAACATCGGGCAACAGGTTGGTAATGAGGTTTAACGGCGTATCCTCTTCAAATATTACAATCGCGTCGGTAAAAAGGAAACTGGCCAGTAATAAGGCGCGGCTGTCCTGGTCGTTCACCGGGCGCTCGGGGCCTTTTAAACGCTTTACCGATGCATCCGAATTTAAGCCGATAATGAGTTTTGTTCCCAGGGATGCCGCATCGGCCAGGTAAGTGATATGTCCGGTATGCAGCAGATCGAACACGCCATTGGTAAACACCACCTTTTCGCCCGCCGTCTTCCAGTCATCAACAATGGTTTTTAGTTGGGGCAGGGTGAGTATTTTGGCTTGTATCTTTTCCTTGATGCGGTTGCTCATGGGGTAAAATTAGGGATAATATCGGTAATTATGCATCGTAGCAATTACTCACCCGGTCGTTGCTTCGCCCGACCACCCTCTCTTCGCTGCGCGAAAAGAGGGGACGAGGTTATCCGATACTGCTCCTGCCTTCTTTGTGCGTAGCGAAGAGAGGGCCGACCAGCGAAGCGTAGTCGGGGTGAGTCTACAGATATGCAGGTCTACCGCGCTTTCTTCTTCTTAAAAAACGCGTCGATCTCCGCCAGCGACAAGGCATTCACACACATATCCTTTGATAAACCACCTTTGCGTGCGGCAAAAACGCCGTACTTCATATCATGGAAACCTTCGGTACGGTGTGCATCGGGGTTGATGGACAGCCAAACGCCCTTTTCCAGCGCGTATTGCTGCCAGCGCCAGTCGAGGTCTAAACGTAGCGGGTTGGCATTGATCTCTATCGATACGCCATTGGCCGCGCAGGCGTCAATCACTTTTTTATGGTCGATAGGGTAGCCCTCGCGACTTAACAGCAAACGGCCGGTAGGGTGGCCCAACATGGTAGTATACGGATTTTCAACCGCTTTGATGATGCGCGAGGTAGCTTTGTCCTCGGTCATTTTTAGGTTGGAGTGTACCGAGGCGACAATGAAATCAAAACGTTGCAAGACCTCATCAGGGTAATCCAGCGAACCATCGCCCAAAATATCCGATTCGATACCTTTAAATATATGGAAGCCATCCAGTTTTTTATTCAGGTGGTCTATCTCCTCGTGCTGCTGCAGTACGCTTTCAATACTCATACCCTTGGCGTAAAAGGCACTTTTACTGTGATCGCAAATGCCCAGGTATTCCAACTTCATTTTATCGCGGCAGTAAACGGCCATTTCCTCCAGCGTGTTCACGCCATCGCTCCAGGTACTGTGGTTGTGCAGCGAACCCTTCAGGTCGTAAATAGTGATCAGGTCGGGCAGTTTGTTTTGATGCGCCATTTCAATAAAGCGGTCATCCTCGCGCAATTCGGGCAGCATAAATTGCAGACCAGCCTTTTGGTAGATCATTTGCTCGTGCTCGGGCTGACTCATTGGCACAGTTATACGTTCCATTACCGCCTCCACATGCTTTTCGGTGCCGGTTTGTTGAAACAGGGTATAATGGAAATCGGCTTTGCGCACGCAAACCAGGTCGACCAGCAAACCGCTTTCCAGTTCGCCATTAAGGTGGTGGCCGTTTTGTACCATATTATTTATAATGCCCGATCCCATCAGCGCCTCCTCGGCCAATTGGTCGTCGCGGCTGCCGATAACGATCATCAATTCGCATACGATCTCGCATTTGCGGCGATACTCGCCACCAAACTCTATCAGCGCGCCGGGCAGCGTATCCTTTAATAATTGGATCAGTTTATCGGCATCGGCCTCTATCTGCGCGTACAGGAATTTGCCGTTGCTGGCCATGCGGTATTCGATCACCTTGCGGATCTCTTCCTGTGTCTTCAGGCCGAAGCCCTTGGCCTCTATCAGGCGGTTTTCGTTACAGGCATAGTACAATTCGCCAATGTTTTCGATGCCCAGGTCGTGCCAGATGGTAGCTATCTTTTTAGGGCCGATGCCTTTAATGCCCAGCATTTCTACAATGCCCGGCGGCGTGGCGTCCAGTAGTTCCTGCATCTCGGTTATCTGGCCGGTTTCCAGCAGTTCCACAATTTTGGCGGCTATGCTTTTGCCAATTCCGTCAACCTTTTCCAGTTCGGCCAGGTTTTTACCGGCAATGGGAAAGGGCAGCTTATCCAGTTTAAAAGCGGCGTTGGCTATCGATTTTATTTTGAACGGATTTTGCTCGTGCAGCTCCATCAGTTGCGATAACAGGCGGAAGGTGCGGGCTATGGGTTTGTTTTCCATGTGTATAATTGATGGGCGTAAATGTAACAATTGGCTATTTAATTAACGGCTTAAGCCCTTGCTAAGTTTTAAAATTGCTGCAGGATATTGTAGCTTTATATAAAAAACACCATGCCCGATTTTAGCAAAGCCATTTATCATATAGAAACTCATTCGGTTGAAGGTTTACGCGCGTATTTTAAAGATGGGGGCGACCCTAACGGGACCAGTAGCAGGGGCGTACCGCTATTCACCTGGATGGTAGAGATGTATGCCCGCGGCCCAAAGTTTAAAGATTGCGTTAGGGAATTTATTGCTGCCGGATTGGTATTTGACGACAATGCCTTGCTGGCTGTACTGGCCCATAACCCGGAAATGCTGCAAGCGGCTATTGCTGCAAACCCCGATGCTGTAACTAAAACTTACTTTCGCTATAAAAATACTTACACACCTTTAACTGGCGGAATGTTGATGCATTATTGCGCCGAATATAACAGCCTGGCCTGTGCCGAAATACTTTTGCAACACGGCGCCGATGTAAACGCCCGGGCAGCGATTGATGCGTATGGTTTCGGCGGGCATACGCCTGTTTTTCATACGGTTAATCAAAACGGAAACAACTCGGTTGATATGATGCATTTCCTGTTAGATAATGGCGCCGACCTTAACCACCAGGTTAAAGGCCTGGTATGGGGGCAGGGCTACGAGTGGGAAACGTTTATCCCGGCGGTGAACCCTATAAGCTACGCCATGATGGGTTTGCTGCCACAAGTGCACAGAACAGAAAAAGTAATCATGACCGAGACGATCCCTTTATTAATAAAACATGCTTATGGGATTGATTATATGCCCAATAATGTGCCTAACGCTTATTTAAGATCGTAGATTTATAAGGTTATAAATAGTTCTTAGATAAAAGCAAAACGTCATGCCGAACTTGTTTCGGTATCCCACTTGCATAGTCAAGCAATGCATTATCGACCTTTACATGGGATGCTGAAACAAGTTCAGCATGACGTGAATGCCAATAAAAAAAGCCGCCGGTCGGGCGGCTTTAAGATGTTTTACTTTATCACCACATCAAACGGCAACCTCGCCTGTGGCGTGCGCATCAGGTGTGTAACCGATTTGATTTGTTGATAGGTGTTATAGCTTTCGCCCAGTTCGTTTTGCAGCATCCGCGTTTTAACCTCGGCGGTAAGGCCCTGGCCAAATTTGTTGAAAATACTTTTTTGCTCGGGGTAGGTAACCAGTTTATAATCCGTCACTTTGGCTTTTTTGGCGGCCATGTTCACGGCATCGTTAATATTGCCTAAGCGGTCAACCAAGCCTAATTTAATGGCCTGGGTACCTGTCCACACCCGCCCCTGGCCAATGCTGTTGATGTATTGCTGCGTTTTCTTGCGGCCGTCGGCTACGTGTTTGGTAAAGTCATCGTAACCACGGTTCACCTGGTTTTGCAGGATCGCGTGCTCTTCCGGAGTAAGCGGGCGGCTGATGTCGCCCAGGTCGGCGTATTTGCCGGTCTTTACACCATCAAAGGTTACGCCCAGTTTATCGTTAAACAACTTTTGCATGTTGGGCAGTATGGCGAATATACCGATAGAGCCGGTGATAGTATTTGGTTCGGCAATAATAGAATCGGCCGCACAGGAGATATAATAACCGCCCGAAGCCGCGTAATCGCCCATCGATACGATGATCGGCTTAACATCATGCGTCAGTTTTACCTCGCGCCATATCACATCCGATGCCAGCGAACTGCCGCCCGGCGAATTTACACGCAGCACTACCGCTTTTACCTTGTTATCTAAACGCACCTGGCGCAGGGCCTTCGATACCGTTTCCGAACCGATGGTGTTCTCGTCGCCATCGCCGCCATTGATCTCGCCCGAGGCATAGATCACCGCTATTTTGTCGCCCGCCGTAGCTTTTTCGGTATCGGTATTGTCGTCTTTTACGCCACTTTTGGTGTATTCGCCAATTTCAACGCTGTGCAGGTTCTTCTTTTTGTCGGTCGATGTGCGCGATTTTAATTCGTCCAGCACTTCATCCTTATACTTCAGGCCGTCAACCAGCTTATACTTCAGCGCGTCTTCAGGGAACTGCACCTTCATGTTATTGGCAATGTCAAAAAGGGTATCGCGGTTAACATTGCGGGCTTTGCCAATACCGGTAAGGAAGTGCTCGTATAGCGAACCGAGGTAAGAGTTTACCTGTTCTCGGTTAGCGTCGCTCATTTTATTCAGGATGTATGGCTCTACAGCGCTTTTGTAGGTCCCCACCTTAATAACCTGTGCTTCGATTCCCAGTTTATCCATAGCGCCCTTCAAAAAAGTGATCTGCTGACTGAAGCCGCTAAACTCGAAAATGCCTTTTGGATTGATATAAACCTTATCGGCAACTGATGCCAGGTAGTAGAAGCCCTGTGTGTAAATTTCGGAATAAGCGATGATAAATTTCCCCGATTTTTTAAAATCGAGCAGCGCGTTACGCACTTCCTCGGTAGTGGCCTGTCCCGACAGCATATAGCTTTCATCAAGGAAAATGCCTCTTATATTATCATCAGTTTTAGCTTTTTTAATGTTGGCCAAAATATCGTTCAAGCCTATTGATTTTTCGCCATCAAGCCCTAAAAAGCTCAGTCCGGCCAGCGGGTTATTGGGTGTACGTTCGGGAATAGCCCGGGTAAACGATACGTGCAGTACCGAGTTTGAAAGCACGTCGACAGGCTTTTCGCTGCTGGCTCCCACTATGATACCAACCAAAATGATAAGTAAAATAAAACTTGTAAAAACGATACCTACAATAGTGGCCAGTACAAATTTGAAAAATTGTTTCATTAAAAAATTTAATCTGTTTATCTATGCAAACTTAGCAATTCAACATCGCATTACTGCTAAGAGCGTTATCAATAATATTTGTTACAACATGGTTAAGGTTTTTTTGCTGCTTGGTGGTAATTTGGGGGATAGGTTTGCATATTTAAGCAAGGCGATAGCGCTTATCGGGGAAGAAATAGGCACGGTAGCCCAACAATCATCTGTTTATGAAACACAGGCATGGGGCAAAACCGATGAGGCTGATTACCTTAACCAGGTAATTATTGTTGAAACCGAATTACAGGCCCACGAGGTGCTGGCACGGATATTGCAAATAGAGCTGAACCTTGGCCGCAAGCGGGCAGAAAAATGGGGGGCGCGCACCATAGATATCGATATATTATTTTATGATGATATTATTATCAATAAGCCGGGTTTAATAATACCCCATCCCGAACTGCAAAACAGGCGTTTTACCTTAGAACCACTGGCCGAGA
Organism: Mucilaginibacter mali; assembly: GCF_013283875.1. Classification (NCBI taxonomy): domain Bacteria; kingdom Pseudomonadati; phylum Bacteroidota; class Sphingobacteriia; order Sphingobacteriales; family Sphingobacteriaceae; genus Mucilaginibacter; species Mucilaginibacter mali. The sequence continues at coordinate 2,915,984 of NZ_CP054139.1, read as the reverse complement.
TCGCTCCGGAGTTGTTGCACCCGGTACTTAAAATCAATATGCTGCAACTTAAAAATAACTTGCAGGATTGCTTGATTGTTAAAAAATTATAAATTTGAGGTAGAAAATAATATTATGTCGGACAACCAGGATTTTGACCTTTCATTTCTTTATGAAATTGCCGATGGCAGTAACGAGTTCATCGTTGACTCTATCGATATGTTTTTGCAGCAAACTCCGGAGTTGCTGAACACCATTTCCTCGGCTATTGCGGCAGGAGAGTGGGCCACAGCAGGCGGTGCGGCGCATAAACTGAAACCTAATCTTGGCTTTTTCGGTATGCTCGAATGTCAATCGACCATGCAGGAGGTGGAATTACTTTGCAAGGCAGGCGGACAAGACCCCGACACCATCAACACTAAATTTGGCTGGCTGAATTCGGTGATCACTAATAACCTGGGTAAACTGGCAAAAATAAAATCAGACACGGAAGCAATGCTGTAAAACTTCGCTATAAGAGAGAGAAAAAAGAAAGGTAAAAGGCATAAAGTCTTTTACCTTTTTTTATATCGGTATAATCCTAATTTCTAACCTTTAATCTCCAATCTCTCGCTTAAACTGCTTCTATAGTAAAAGTATAGCTTTCCATAATCAGGTTAGCTAATAAGCTTTTGCAGGCCTGGTCAACCTTTTGGCGGGCAACTTCTTCGTTTTCAGCCTCAATTTCAAGCGATACGTGTTTGCCTATGCGGATGTTCTGAATTTCTGGCAAGCCCAGGTTTTTCATGCTGCCGGTTACGGCTTTACCTTGCGGGTCAAGAATTTCTTTTTTGGGCATTACGTCGATCTCAGCCTGGAACTTTGTCATTGTCGAATTTAAATTGAATGATAGATAGGGTGATGTAAATAAATATCACCACCGGAACTGCGGCAAATTTAAAAAATAGTATCAAAATAGCCGAGAATAACAGCAATAAATAACGGTAAAGATTGCGCGGGTCCTTAGGTTTAAACTTCAGTGATATCAGCGGCAACTCGGCAACCAGCAGGGCGCACATCACCACATCAAGTATGGTAAGCGTGTAACGGTTTAAAATATAGAAGTTTAAAGCCGGGTATTGCTGTACGATAAATGGTAACGAGGCGATCAAAATAGCGTTGGCCGGTGTGGGCAAACCGATAAAAATTTCGGCCTGGCGGGTATCGATATTAAACTTGGCCAGGCGTAATGCCGAAAATACCGCGATGGCGAAGGCGATAAAGCACATAAAATCGCCAATGTTATAGATCTGCGGCGATTTCAGGAACAACTCGTACAAAATAGCCGAAGGCAGGAAGCCAAAGCTCACCATATCTGCCAGCGAATCGAGATCCTTACCTATGCCCGAGAATGATTGCAGTACGCGTGAAGCAAAGCCATCAAAAAAATCGAAAATAGCGGAGAGAAAAATACAATAAGCGGCAAATATCAGGTTATCGCTAAAGGCAAATACAATACCCACACAACCGCTGAACAAGTTAGCACAGGTGATGGCATTGGGTAAATGTTTTTTTACTCGCTTCCTCATATAATGGCGTGAAGTTAGCAAGAATTTATGAACCAATGAAGAAGCGCTGACTAAAGTTTGCTTGTTCGGGGCAATTTAACCGCAAAGTTCACAAAGATTTGCAAATAGAAATAGATCCACAAAGTGCACGAAGTTTTATAATGCGAAAACGAAAAAGGACACAAAGCTAAGGCGTCAATCACCGCTTAGCTTTGTGTCCTTAAATGGATACAGATAAAAAGTCATCGAATCTAAAAGCTTCGTGCCCTTTATGGTTAAATCATTACCAATGGATCTCTCAACTTACGAGTTCATCGAGATCAGGAATTCCTCGTTTGAACGGGTACCTCTCATCTGCGTCAGCAAGAACTCCATCGATTCCTGCGAGTTCATATCGGCCAGGTGGTTACGCAGTATCCAGATACGTTGCAGCGTATCACGCTCAAGCAGCAAGTCGTCGCGGCGGGTGCTCGAAGCGGTAAGGTCGATAGCAGGGAAGATACGTTTGTTAGATAGTTTACGATCAAGCTGCAACTCCATGTTACCGGTACCTTTAAATTCTTCAAAGATCACTTCGTCCATCTTCGACCCGGTTTCAGTCAGCGCTGTAGCAATGATGGTCAGCGAGCCGCCATCCTCAATATTACGGGCAGCGCCAAAGAAACGCTTAGGTTTGTGCAGCGCGTTAGCATCCACACCACCAGATAAGATCTTACCCGAAGCAGGGGCAACGGTGTTATAAGCACGGGCCAAACGGGTGATCGAGTCTAACAGGATCACCACATCATGTCCGCACTCTACCATGCGCTTAGCTTTTTCCAATACAATGTTGGCGATTTTTACGTGGCGCTCGGCCGGTTCGTCAAAGGTCGACGCGATAACTTCGGCGCGCACGCTGCGGGCCATATCGGTAACCTCTTCAGGGCGTTCGTCAATCAGCAGGATGATCAGGTAAACTTCAGGGTGGTTTTTGGCGATAGCGTTGGCCACATCCTTCAGCAACATGGTTTTACCGGTTTTTGGCTGGGCCACAATTAAACCACGCTGACCTTTACCGATCGGCGAGAACAGGTCCATTATACGGGTTGAGTTATTGCCCGGATCGGTAAACAGGTTCAGTTTTTCCGATGGGAACAGCGGCGTTAAGTGATCGAAAGGTACACGGTCGCGCACTTCGGCCGGGATGCGGCCGTTAATGGCCTCCACACGTACCAGCGGGAAATATTTTTCGCCCTCTTTTGGCGGGCGGATGCTGCCGCGCACGGTATCGCCGGTTTTTAAGCCGAACAGCTTTATTTGCGATTGCGATACATAAATATCATCGGGCGAGGTCAGGTAGTTATAGTCGGATGAGCGCAGGAAGCCATAGCCATCAGGCATAATTTCAAGCACACCCTCGTTTACAATAACGTTATCAAAATCAAGATTAACCTCGGGGGCTTTCGCCTGTTGCTGCTGTTGTTGACTTTGCTGGTTATTACGGCGCTCAAATTTAGCAGGGCGCTCGGCTGGGCGTTCCTCTGTTTTTACAACTGGCTCATCGTCGTCGCCGGTAATTACCTGCGATGGTTCTTCGGCGGCTACAGGGGCCTCGTCGTCATTATATCTTTGCGGCTCGTCATCATCGCCCTGATCAAACAGGTTGGTATCGGTAAGCGGTACACGCGGCTCTGGTGTTTTTGCCTTTACAACACGGGTTCTTTTACGTGGCTTTTCTTCGGCTTCGGCAGCAGGGGCATCCGGGGTAATTTCGGCATAATTGCTGGCCAGGGCGCTTTGCTGGGCGCGGGCGGCTTCAATAAGCTGCTGCTGTTCAACAATGCGTACAATTAATTGGGGTTTGCGCAGCTCATCAGCTTCGGCAATGCCTAAACTTCTGGCCATATCACGCAGTTCTGAAACGAGTTTATCGTTCAATTCATGAGTATTATCAGACATGTGATGAATTTATAATTCAAAAGGATTTTTAAAAAAATGAGAGATATTTGTTTACCCCAGACACACAAACGAAACGGAAAAAGACCTGTATTATATCAATAAATAAAGTGGAATTTTTTAAATTGTTTCTTTGGTGCAAGAAAAATTCAAAAGGATAACGCTGCAATTTTAGTTAATATAATTTATTATTTCAAAATTTTTAATAAAATATCTTTCATACCACTATAACGCTTCGGTTTATTTTTAGTTTTTTTACACGCGAAATACATTTTACCAAATATAATATGCTTTCAAGGGAACAATTAATAGCTGAGATCAAGAAAAAAAAATCGTTTTTATGTGTGGGGCTGGATACCGATATCGATAAGATCCCTGAATTTTTAAAAGCATATCCCGACCCGATCTTCGAATTTAACAAACGCATCATCGATGCCACCGCCGACTTATGTGTGGCCTACAAACCCAATTCTGCCTTTTACGAGGCTTATGGGATTAAGGGCTTACAGGCTTTGATTGATACCTGCAAATATCTGCCAAAAGATACCCTTAATATTATTGATGCCAAGCGTGGCGATATCGGCAATACCTCCGACAAATATGCCCGCGCTTTTTTTGATGAGGCTGAATCGGGCATGGGTTTCGATGCCATTACCGTAACCCCATATATGGGTAACGACAGCGTGAAGCCTTATCTTGCTTATGATGGCAAATGGGTGATCATCCTGGCGCTCACTTCATCCGTTGGCAGCAAAGATTTTCAGTACCTGCAAACGGGCGATGATTTTTTGTACGAAGCTGTAATTAAAAAAGCCAATACCTGGGCCGGTGCCGACCGTATTATGTATGTAGTAGGGGCTACCAAAAGCACCGAGTTTACCAATATCCGCCAATACGCGCCCGATAACTTTTTGCTGGTACCCGGCGTAGGTGCGCAGGGCGGCAGTTTAGAAGATGTATGTAAATACGGCATGACCAAAGATTGCGGCCTGCTGGTAAACGCCTCGCGCTCCATTATCTACGCGTCAAACGGTGAAGATTTTGCCGATGCCGCCCGTGCCGAAGCTTTAAGTTTGCAACGGCAAATGGCGGAGGAGTTGGAGAAGGCAGGGGTGATATAGTTTACCACTACGTCATTACAATTACCACCGCGTTATTGCGAGGCACGAAGCAATCTCTAAGCTATACAGGAGGACTATAAAGTCGGACCTTTGAGTGTAGAGATTGCTTCGTATCTAAATGGCCTGCGGGATCGGGGCTTACTGCTTTAACTCACCTTCAATCGAATCATCAAAGGTTTTCCCTACAATAGCCCCGGCTACCATCTTCACAAACGCTACGGCGTTGCCATGCTTGTTATCCCAATAATAACCTTGTGTAGGCGATACCTTAATTACACTGATGCGCGGATCATCCTTGCCTTCGGTGAACCAAACTTTCATTATTGGCTCCCATAGTTCATCAATAATGGCTTTATCCCCGCTGATGCTGCCGATGCCGTATACGCTCATGAAGCCCGAGTGCGGCGACGCCTGGAAGAATAGCTGCACCATCGGGTCGGTGGCGATGTCGGCATTTTTTACACTGTCGTTAGCACTCAGGAACCACAGGTCGCCGTTATCGTCTATCTTTTGCGGCGACATAGGCCGGCAGTTTGGCGGCAGTCCGGTTTTAATATTCGTGCAAAAAAAGCAGGATTCGGCTTTTTCAGCCAGTTCCTTCATTTTTGCCCAGGCTTCGGTGCCTGTTAAATTTTCTGTATTCTGTTCCGGTTGTTGCTGATTGATGCTATCCATGTTTTCAATTAGTTTTGATGTGATAGTATAACCAGTGGGAAATTATATTGTGTTGTATGATATGGAATTTCTTGTGGTGAAAGAATGGTGGGTGATTTTAACCACAGAGGGCACAGAGATTTTCACGGAGGGCACAGAGCCTTGCGAACTCAATATTTAATTTGCATATCTCTGTGATCTCCGTGTTTCTCGCTCCGTGACCTCTGTGGTTAAATTATTTTATTCCGGCTTTTTCTTTTTGTTCCCTTTTTTGCGCACGTTGATGGCTTGCTGTAAAAGATATTCTATCTGGCCATTGGTGCTCCGAAACTCGTCGTTAGCCCAGGCCTCTATCTCCTTCAGCATTTCAGGATTTACGCGTAATACAAATGGTTTCTTCTCGGCCATAATAATTTTAATGCGCTGCGGCTGCCTGTTGCTGGCGCAAAAGCACCATGTAAATACCGATTAGCATATACATGCCTATTTCGGGTACCTGTTTTAGTATGTCGCGGTTAAAGGTAACACGAAAAGGCATTTTAAACTTCCAAAGGTTGGGCTCTATACTAAACATATCGCCGTATTGGTCGCTGTTTAAATAAACTGTGCGCGAAAATACCTTTTTACTGGTGAAGTGAGCCTGGAAGCCATCGTTCATACCCAGGCTTATTTTACGGGTCCATGCTTCGGGCTTAACAGAACCAATATTTTCCGTGGCTGACTTATTGATGTACAATGTACGCCTGAACAATCCTTTCGGTACAAGTTCCCAACGATTGTCGGCTGTTTCTAAAATGGCGGTTGGCTTAAACCAGCCTGCGGTGCTTAATTTAGCATAGATGAACTGGCCATCGTTCAACTCGTACGATGGACGAAAATAGCCGATCCGGTTCACCATTAACTCATTAACGCGAAGCTGATCGAACGGCCTGAAATAATTGTCCATGGTATTAATTATATAAGGTACCTGTATTAATTACCGGCGATACCGCGCGTTCGCCGCAAAGCACAACCAGCAGGTTGCTTACCATGCTGGCTTTACGTTCCTCATCCAGTTCTACAATGTTCTTTTCAGATAAACGGTCTAATGCCATCTCCACAATACTTACTGCGCCTTCAACAATCAGTTTACGGGCGGCGATAATAGCCGATGCCTGTTGGCGTTGTAACATGGCATTCGCGATCTCTGGTGCATAGGCCAGGTGCGATATACGGGCTTCCAATACCTCGATACCGGCGCGCGACAGACGGTCGGTCAGTTCCTGTTCCAGCATCAGGCTTACTTGCTCGGCGCCATCGCGCAGGGTTACTGTAGCTGTTTCATCCTCCAGGTTATCATAGGGGAATGAATTAGCGAGGTGTCGTACAGCCGCTTCACTTTGGATATTTACGTATTGAATATAATTCTCGACAGCGAAGGTGGCTTTAGCGGTATCCTTTACCTGCCAAACAATTACAGCGGCTATCTCGATAGGGTTGCCGATCTTATCGTTCACCTTTAATTGCTGGCCATTAAGGTTAAAGGCGCGTAACGATAAGCGCTTTTTTACCGTGAACGGGTTTACCCAATGAAAGCCGGTTACTTTAACTGTGCCCACATAGCTGCCAAAAAGCGTAAGTACTTTCGATTCGTTAGGATTTACTACTATAAAGCCGGGCAGTAGCAGAAAGCCGGTTATGCCCAATACCACGCTTGCGGCAGGTACCTGCATCGTGCCCATGGTTATAGCGAGTATTACTAAAATAATAAAAACCATCAGCATAAAATAGCCGGAGATGGGTTTGGTCGATTTTTCAGATTCCATGATAATTATGATTTAAAATGATATCATAAAGATATCAAACTAAAAAGCATAAATGCAAGTAAAATAGGTTAATAATTTTATCTTGCTAATTTTGCTGTATTAAACAGGTAAATGGCTACACTATCAGCATCGCGCCAAAGGGCATTGTTTAGGAAATACGCCCGTAATATCAAGTATTTCATGATGCTGTTGAGTATATGCCTGATCGTATACACACTCCCCAAGCAGGCTAAATTCCGTTACGAGTACGAGAAGGGCCGCATCTGGAACCAAAAAGATCTGGTATCGCCCTATAACTTCGCCATTCTGAAAACCAGCCAGGAACTGGCCACCGATCAGGACGCGGCGCTACGCACTATTACGCCTATCTACCAGTTACTGCCCGATGTGCCCGATCAGCAACTGAATGGTTATAAAAATGATTTCGAAATAAAATGGCATAATGCCGGTATTAACGAACGGCTGAAAGAGCGTTATTTAACAACCGGATATAACCTGCTTAAAACCATTTATAACAGCGGTGTTTTAACACTGGTATCAAAATACCAGCATGGCGATGGCAATTATACCATACGTATCCTGTTTAAAAATATCGCCACAGATAAAAACACTACCGACCTGTACACTCACGAACGTGCAATGGCCTATTGTAACCAGCAATTGCAGGCAAGCCCCGATATTAATAAAGCTTTTTTGTTGGATATTATTGATGACAGGATCCAGAATACCCTAAGCTACGATGATAAACTGACCCAAAAGTTTGAAAATGAGGTGCTGGACGGCTTGTCCCTTACACGTGGCATGGTGCAAAAGGGGGAAGTGATTGTAGCCAAAGGGTCGGTTATTAACGATGAGGTTTATCAAAAGCTGGAATCGTACAAAAAGGCTTTCGAGGATAATGCCCGCGTTAACGGTAATCCTAACCTGGTACTGTTAGGTCAATTTTTACTGGTAGCCATAGCGGTTGGTTTGCTAATGATATTCCTGTACCTTTTCCGTAAGGATATTTATGCCGATAACCGTTTAGTGAGTTTAATATTGCTTGTGGTTACTGCTATGCTGGCCACGCTATCATGGTCTATCAGGGTACAGTTGCCCAGCATTTACTATATACCTTATTGTATAGTACCCATTATCATCCGTATTTTGTTTGATACCCGTTTGGCGCTGAATATCCACCTGCTGGTGGTGTTGATAGCGGGTTTCTTTGTACCAAACAGTTTTGAGTTCGCATACTTCGAGATCACGGCGGGGATGGTGGCTATCTATAGTATAAAAAACCTGGTACGGCGAGATCAGTTCCTGGTATCTGCATTGATCATCACGTTCACTTACTTTGTGTCGTTCATCGGCATCTGCTTTATCCGCGAGGGTACTTTCATCAATATCGAGTGGATGGATTTCTTCCCATTTGTGGTGAGTGTGCTGCTCACCCTGCTGGCTTATCCGCTTATTTATGCTTTCGAGCAGGTGTTCCAGATCACATCCGAGATCACCCTGATAGAACTGACCAATACCAACGCGCCATTACTGCGTCAATTGGCCTTCAACGCGCCGGGTACCTTTCAACACTCGCTACAGGTAGCTAACCTGGCCGAGAATGCTATTTATACCATTGGCGGTAATTCGTTGCTGGTGAGGGCAGGGGCTTTGTATCATGATATCGGTAAGATAGAAAACCCGCTGTATTTTATCGAGAATCAAAATTCGGGCTTTAATCCGCATGATAAACTCTCGTACGAGGAAAGCGCGCAGATCATTATCCGGCATGTAAGTAACGGTATCGAAATGGCCCGTAAGGAGCGCCTGCCCGAAATAGTGATCGACTTTATACGCACCCACCACGGTAATACCCGGGTAGATTACTTCTATCAATCGTACCTGAAGAACTTCCCGGAGAAACTTATAGACGAAAACATCTTCCGCTATCCCGGCCCGATCCCATTCTCTAAAGAAACCGGTGTGCTGATGCTGGCCGATTCTGTAGAAGCGGCTTCACGATCATTACGTGAGCCGGATGAGCAGAGTATTAACGATCTGGTTGACCGCATTGTGAGTTATAAACTGAACCAGGGCCAGTTGAACGATAGCAATATCACCCTAAAGGATATTGAAACAATAAAAACCATTTTTAAGAAAATGCTGATGAGCATTTACCACGTGCGTATAGATTATTGATGTTTTTTAAGGGTATGGGAAGGGTGCGTGAAAATCTTTTTCCAACAAATTCAGCCACTTAACTCAAACGGGGAGGAATACTTTGAGCAAAATCCAATTTTTTTTTTGACGGGTAACTTGAATTGCTATATTTGCAGTCCCGAAAAAAAGGGAACATTTATTTAACACTGGTGAGGTGCCTGAGAGGCCGAAAGGATCAGTTTGCTAAACTGACGTACGGGAAACTGTACCGAGGGTTCGAATCCCTCCCTCACCGCTTAGACGAATATCAAAGGTTATCAAACGCCTCTAAATCAATGATTTAGAGGCGTTTTTATTTCTGCTGCTTTTACAAAAAGTTCATATAAAGAAGTATTTTTACCGCCCTCTAAAAGTGTAATAAATAGTTGATGATCAATATATTAAATAATATAACATCTTGATTTGTAAGGGCTGCGCGTCGAATTTTGTTCAATCTTAATTCAGCATTTTATGTTAAAGAAAACCTTCAGTTTACTTGTCTATCTAAACTCAAAGCTGCGGTAATGGTAGCAGGTACAACGGTGGTTGATGTGAAAAAACAGCTTAACCGGCCTGGCATCCGTTAAGCTGTTAATTTCATTATGAAATGTCGAACCTTAACTCTACAGATATTTGAACATTTCGTGTTTTCGGGCATAATGACGTAAGTGTTGGAGCGCTTTATCTTTTAATTGCCTCACCCGTTCACGGGTAAGCTGATAGCGTGTACCGATTTCTTCCAGCGTATAGGGCTGCGGATAGCCAATCCCGAAGAAAAGCATCAGTATTGTCCGTTCCCGATCAGGTAATTGTATTAAGGCATCGTCTATAGTGGCCGATAATGATTCTTTCATCAGCTGGTCGTCAGTTGCTTTTCCGTCACAGGACAGTATATCCATCAGGGAGTTTTCAGTTTCATCGCTAATACTGGCATCCAGTGATAATGAACGGCGGGATTTACTCATAATGTCCGCAACGCTTTCCGTCGTCCGATCTACGGCCGCTGCTAATTCTTCAACAGATGGCTCGCGCTCAAACTCCTGCTCCAACCGTGAAGCTGTGCGATACAACCGGTTTAATGCACTGATCTGGTTAAGCGGTAAACGCACCAGTCGTGATTGCTCGGCAATAGCTTGTAAAATTCCCTGACGTATCCACCACACTGCATAAGAAATAAATTTAAAACCTTTAGTTTCATCAAAACGCTGTGCCGCCTTGATTAGCCCCAGGTTACCTTCGCTGATCAGATCGTTAAGCGATAGCCCTTGATTCTGAAACTTTTTAGAAACGGATACCACGAAACGCAGGTTGGCCCGGGTTAGCCTATGCAGTGCAGCCTGGTCGCCATCGCGAATCAGCTGTGTTAGCGTCACCTCTTCATCGGCCGTGATCATGTCAATCTTGCTGATGTCGTTCAGATACTGATCCAGCGACTGGCTGTCGCGGTTAGTAATCGACGGTGTGATCTTTAACTGTCTCATAAACAGAATGTCCAGGGTTATGGTGGATATATTTGTTAAGGAAATTCTGCTTATCATCCCGGTAACTTGTTACAGCGCCCAAAAGATAAAGCAGGCGTATGTACAGCCAGGCTGTATCCAATTGATAAGATTTGAACCCGCTGCGGGCACTTTTTGGATAGAGGTGATGGTTGTTATGCCATTCGCCGGCCACAAAACCCGGCCACAACTGGTTGATTGATTTGTCGTCGCGGTGATAGTCTACGCCTTCACGTTGTTTGTCTTTTCCATGGCCATGGCCATCGTAATTAAACGTACGTACGCCAATCGCCCAAACGCCTGCGGCAGCAAACAGCGAACATGCCAAGGCATGTCCCCCCGCCAGATAAAACGCGGCGTACCAGAAACACCAGTTGACCAGCCAGGTGATCAACGTAGCCAACGGCCTGGCGTATGATCCCCAGCGTTGATACTGCCGATAACTATTGCCCTTTACCCCGGTATGCACCATCAGGCGACTGATACGGTTGTAGTCGGCTTCGTTAAGGTCGTTCGCGATGGGCTGATGATTAACGTCGGCGAGGAAGCAATACCAAAAGCCACCATCAGCGTTATAAGGATCGCCAGGTTTGTCAGATTTGGCATGGTGCACATGGTGAGAAACCACATAGATCTCTTCAGGTATGATATTAAGCGTAAGGTGCCGGGTAACGAACCGCCAGAAATTATTACTGAAACGGTAAGCCCTATGCGTACAATACCGATGGTGCCAGACGGTGCCATGCGTGCCCATAATGATCATCCCATAAACAAATGCGGCAAGCAGCGTCCACACGGTGAAAAATTTAAAAACGAACAGCACAAAAAAAGGCACCAGGCAAAGCACCTTTAACCAGCTTATGAAAGGCAGCCAGTTCTTGCGATTTTTAATCAGGTTTAGCCTGCTGAAAAATTCTTGCAACAGAATCGCTTTACCTGGTTTTACCAGATGCCCATTATCATCCTGCCAGCCATAAGTTGGCGGCTGCAGAACGTGATCTAAAAAAGCCATAAAATTAGTTTTGAATAAGTGTGGCCGATTATTTACGAACTCTCCTTATCGGATATGCGGCTAAATGTTTTTTCTCGCCGTTTTGCAGGTCGGTAACTGAAAGCGTTATGTCTTCCTTACTTAAGGGTTGCTGTAATTTACTTTTTACCTTTTGATAGATATTAAGCAAAGCTTCTGGTTTTAATTTTAATGATACCAGTGGACGATGATCTCTTATCAGGCTGGCCATTTCAGCATCGGTGGCTAACTGTATTGTCCATGATTCGTCTGCTTTAAAACCATTTTCGGCTGCTTCGTTTTTCAGGTCGAATAAAAAAATACTGATCTGCCTGGCCAGAAAATGTTGTTGCGCATCTGCGCTGCCCGTAAGGGCTTGTTGATTATCCATTCATATAGCTGATTCAGATTAAACTGGGAAGCTTAAAGATCACCTGAATCAGTTGGCGGCAATATCTAAGAGTTGCGGTGTAGGAGGTATGTTACGCAATGTAGGTAAAAGAATTGAATAATTTACATAAAGGTGTAAATACTTTATCTTTTGTTATTTTGATTAGATATATTTTTATTTATTTAACCAAAAGTAAAAATATACCAATTATTAGCTCTACCTTGCCTGACTATCATTAAATAGTTTTTAAATGCAAAAAGAAGGAACAGTGAAATTTTTCAACATCTCCAAAGGGTTTGGATTTATTTCACAAGATGATACAAGAACAGATGTTTTTGTACATTCAACAGGCCTCATCAACGAGATCCGTGAAAACGACAAAGTGAGCTTTGACGTGGAGAGCGGTAAAAAAGGCCTGAACGCAGTGAACGTAAAAGTAATTTAATTATCACTATAAACTTACGGTAACACCTGTCCCTTCAATGGGACGGGTGTTTTGTTTTATACACTACATTAAAACTATGGGAAAATCCAACGAAACCTTCAATAAAAAAGAAAAAGAAAAAAAACGGCTGAAAAAGCAACAGGATAAAAAATACCGTATGGAGCAGCGCAAAGCCAACTCTGATAAAGGCAAAACGCTGGACGAAATGATGGCTTATCTGGACGAAAATGGTAATCTTACATCAATACCGCCTGCAACTAAAAGACCTGCGGGGTCAGATGTATCTGCAATTGTGATATCCACGCCCAAGAAGAAAGATGAGACTTCAGAACCGAACACGGGAATCATCAGTTTTTTTAATACCGCTAAAGGTTTCGGGTTTATCTGTGATGGAAATACAGGAGAAAACGTCTTTTTCCATGTCAATGAACTTACTTTTCCAGCCAAAGAAAATGATCAGGTGCAGTTTGGAACCGCCAAAGGTCCCAAAGGGCTTACCGCCACCCAGGTTAAAAAGCGTTAGGTTGATTGATAGGCCGATTGCTGTTTATTTTACCTCCTGGTGAGTACCGTTGGTTATTTCTCTGTGTTTTTTTTGATAAATATCTTAGTCGATTGTTGATCACGTGTACTCTCAGCCTGCTTGGAATAATGTAAATTTCAACTTTATATTGGTTTCGGCTTTTGTAGCAAACAGCATAAAGATCTTAAGCGGTGGGTAACCAGTCAAAAACCATCAAAATAACCATTTAAAGCGGTAAGAAGGCCAAGGTTCAAATCCCTCCCTCACCGCAGATAGCTATATCCAACGCTCAAAAAAGCCCGAGATCATGTGATTTCGGGCTTTTTATTTTGCCAAAACTCGTCTTCGTATAGTTAAAATTCCGGCTGGAAGCTAAATTTGATGCGATAGGCCGCGGCATCCGGATGGTCTAAGTAGTTGAAGCGACGGATCAGATCTACCCTAAAGAACCGGAAGATATTGCCGATACCAACCCCGCCTTCAACATAAGGCGTGTTGCCGAGGGCATAAACGTTGGGAGGGAGGCGGTAAAGCCCTTTGCTTTGCGCCGGGTCGTTTTCGGTACGCAGCCCGCCGTAGAGTATTTTGGCCGATAAAAATTCGCGCAATTTCAGGTGTTTGATCAGCGGGACTTTATTTAACAGGAAGCCATTAAAAGTATGCGTAACATTCATGCCCGCGTAATGATCGCTCACAAATTCCAAATAATTCATGGCATTATAAGCATCCCGCCTGTAAGTCAGCGACTGATTGGCCGGGCTGATATTTAACAAGGGGAAGGGCACTTTACCTTGCACATAGCCACCAAGCAGGGTTACATCGGTAAAACCGGCCTGTGATAGGTAAACCCGTTTATAGATATTCAGGCCGAAGTCGGTATAGCTGTATGTGCTGCCGATACTGCGGTTGATCAGCAGATCATAGATGGGATAGGGGCTATGAATGCTATGCCGCGTCCGGCTGCCCTGTATCAGTTCTTCATGGGGTGCATAGCGCAGGTGTAAATTCAGTTCACTCGTTGTAAGGTTACTTACCAGCGAGCCGTCATCGTTCCGTTGATAAACCAAAGCCGCTGCCGGCGATTGCTGCCAATTCTTAAAGCCCAGGTTATACGAAAAATGATCTTCAAAATCTCTCACGTAATTCAGTTCCATTATCCGGCTATACAACCAATAATTCGTTTTCCCTGTCTGGAATGATGAAAAGGCCGTGGGCCGGTTTGTGATCGAAAACGTATGCCCTGGTACATCTACATCATACAAATAACTTGCTTTAAAATAATTATTCGGGAAGCGGTAAGGCGCGGTTTTGTTTAATGAAAAATAAGCAATGGCATTTCCCTTCACCAGGTGATCCTTTATCCCATAAGCGCCATAGCCCTCAAAATAAAAGCTGCTGTCTAATTTGGGCGTCGTCCGCAAACCAAGTTCCGGCCGCAACCCTTCCTGGCTGTTAAAAGACAAAAAATGCGCGACCGGTCCAATCTGTACGGGCCCTGTATCTGCATAGCCTGCGGTCAGCGTCACCAGCCACCACATGGTGCGTTTATAAGAAGGCATCTGCTCCAGCTTGTACAATTTTTCATATACCTGCGCCTGGCCTCTGCTCAAGGTATCAAACCCCGTTTTCTTTGGCGACACCACCTGTACGGAATCATTCAGGTAATTCCGGTACACCACTGTACGCTCTCCAAATACGCCCCATCCTTTTTTTGTCAAACCAAAATCCGCCTTCACCTGGCTTTTAGTCAACTGATAACGCCCGCCTGTTTGCGCCGTGAAATCCAACAGCACATCAAAACTCCGCACAAAACTTACATTGATGTGCCTGTTCAGCCGCAATTCACAAGCTGTTACTGCATAATGCCCATCCAGCGTCACCACCAGCTTCCCCTCAAATAACAGGTCGCCTTTGGTGCGCGGTGTAAAGGCCAGCTCCACCTGCTTACCGGTGGGCGTATTTAACGTGTCGGTGATAAAAAACTTATAATAATTTGGCGCATGATCGGCAATCGGGCTTAGGAACTGATTGGCCATGATAAACAAGTTATTCTCGTAAATATCCAGCTGATGCCCATACAACTGGTTTACATACAGCTTCATCCCGGCGGTATCAATAAACTGTAATATATTCACCCCTTTATAGGCCTTTTGTGTCTGCGTATGCTTTTCCGGCTGCCTGCGATAATATATATCCGATAACTTTTCTTCCAATAGCACCGGCAAAAAGGTTTGCCCCTGTACGGTATCCAGCATAAACCGGTATTTGCTGAAAAACTTACTCTCTACCACCTGTGGCGGTAAATTAAAAAACGACAGCCCCATGCGCTCATATTGCTCATACTGCAAAAACGCCGCGGCCGTGGCCCGGTTCTCTTCCTTATGATCGATCACCTGCTGGATCAATTCCACTGCCGGATTCCCTTTATTCCGGTAACGCTGGCCTTTTGATGAAGCAATCGTTACACTTGCCAGTTCCGTCGTGTTCCGCACCAGCAGCACCTGTAACTTATTGAGATGTCCGGGTAAAATTGTTTTAACCACTGGCAAATACCCCACGCATGAAAACGCGACCTTTGTAAAACTTCCTGCCCCGCTCAACTTAAACCGCCCCAGCGAATCGGTTCGCCCGCCCAAATTACTCCCCACAAAACTGACGGTTACAAAATTTAACGGCTGTCCGCCCGACGCGTCCACTACCTGTCCACTCACTACGGTCAAAGTCTGCTGCCCGGCGGCCCCCAGGTTCCACAGTAGCAAACCCATCAAAACCCAAATCCTAAAACGTCCGGTAATAAGCATGAAGAATAAACCTCCCCATCCAAAATATGTTTTAACATCCGTTTATACCGGTTATGGCTTGTTGCCAGGTTGTACCCGGATATCTTTGTCCGTGGGGCTTATTCTTATTCTATGGAAAAGTTATTTGCCTTTCACAGCAGGCAATTGCCAATTTAATCGCACCGCCAGTATTCGTATCCCGCATATCAACCCTATGGCCAGCACCTGGGCGGCCTGTTGAGGCAATACCATCAACCCAAAGCAATAAATCGTGCCGCCGATGATACAGGCGGTAGCGTAGATCTCTCTGCTGCGAAATAATACGGGGATGTGGTTTAACAACATATCGCGCAGTACACCGCCAAAGCAACCGGTGATGGTGCCGAGTGCAACGCAAATACCTGGGTTTAACCCAATCGATAAGCCTTTTTGTATGCCAATGATGGTGAACAGCCCAAGGCCCAAAGTGTCGAAAAGAAAGAAAGTGATCTTCAGTTTTTCAAGATAACCTTTAAACAGGATGGTCAACAGTCCCGAGCCAAGGATGATGAGCGGAGTGGTCATATCCCGCATCCAGGTTACCGGGGTGTTACCAATCAGCACATCGCGGATGGTACCGCCGCCAATAGCGGTTACAAAGCCGATGATGAGCACGCCAAACAGATCCAGCTTTTTCTCCATAGCCGAAAACGCGCCGGATACGGCAAAGGCGATAGTCCCTAAAATTTCGATGATGAACTGAAATGTCAAAACCTGCGTATAAATTAAAGCTAAAATAAGTATTAGTTATTTAGCCGGGGGCTTAAGTGTTAACAAATGTTAAATTACTGTTGCGCGGCTATAGTGGTTCCAATGTTTTTGTTAAATTGTAGCAGGTTTAAAAATTGTTATGTTCAAATCCCCTATGCGTTTTCAACTGGTCCGTATATTTTTCTTCGCTGTTTTTATTTTCCTTGCCCGCCATGGTATGGCACAGGAGAGTATTACCATCAGCGGCAAAATACGCTCGTCCGAAAATCAGCAAACCTTACATGGCGTTAACGTAGGGATCGATAAAAAAGGGGTGGGTACAGCCACTAACAATAGCGGCAACTATGTGCTGATCATCCCATCGGCAAATTTTAAAGATTCGTTAAAGGTATCCTGCATCGGTTACAGAACGCAAACATTCGCAGTTGCATCGTTGCGCAATGGCCAGGAATTGAACATCAGCCTGCAAAAAAATAGCGTGCAGTTGAAGCAGGTTACCGTAGCTTACTATGATCCCGCTAAGGTGATCGCTAAAGCCATTGCCCGCATCCCTGATAATTATATCAATCACCCGCATATTCTGCGCGGCTTTTACCGCATGTATACCACTAAAGGTACCGAACCGCTGGAGTTATCGGAAGCCGTTTTTGATGTATATAACTTTGGTTATGCCGATAAACGCGCCGACCTGTTTAAGCTGATCAAAGCCCGCGATGAAAAGAACCAGCGCGATTTCCATTCGTTAGAACTGAGCCAGCAACCCAATACCATTTTTAATTATGATGTGGTAAACCATATTGTAGCCAGCGGATTCCTGAGCGAGGAGGGGTTGATAAGACATAAATTTGAAGTAACCGGTGTGGTTGATGTAAAAGGCTATCAGGCGTTGGAAGTGGTTTTTAAAGAGAAAAAGGCTGATGATGACGAGCCGACTTTCCGTGGTAAGTTTTATGTTGATTTGAAAAGCTATGCTTTTATATACTTTGATTACGGCTTAAGCCCGGGTGGTTTGACTAATGAGTTGGGCAAGTTCTCGTCCCGGATACTGACCCGTGTAGCAGGTGTAAATGCCGATCTGAAGCAGTATCATACCAAGGTAGGCTATCAAAAAGTAGGCAGCAAATGGGTATTATCAGATGTGGTGGGTGACGACGCCCTTGGCATTACCAGCAAGGATTTGAACTATGATTTTAATGCCAACGTGAAATTCAACTACCAGGTAACAGCTGTAGATACCAATCGTAACGCGGCTTTCGACACCAAATTTGGCAGGCACGAGAATATCAACGACCATAACAGCAACACCGGCGAATCATTCTGGAAGGATTATAACGTGCTGTTGCCGGATTATAACGCCGAGGATATTTTTAAGTACATACAATCGGTAAATAAGCAAACTACGCTAAAGGATAAGTTTGAAGAGAAGATGCGTAAATCGCCGGGCGATTCATCGCAACGACTGGAAACCTTGTTGAAGTTCTATAACGATAACGGGCAATTTAATGGTACCGCGCTGATCAGGAACCAGGATAGGGTAGTGCTGAGCAAAAGTTATGGCTATGCCGAAAAGAAGAACCACATGGAGGGCAATAGCCATACGGCTTACGATCTGGGTACAGGGTCGGGCATTTTTACATCTTTTATCATCAATCAACTAATTAACGAGGGCAAGATAGACGCGGGCGCGGCCATTAAAACGTATATGCCATATTATAAATTCGGCGATGTTACGGTACAGCAATTACTTACCCATCAATCGGGCATACCGGATTATGCCGCTAACGATGATTATATGCAACTGATCAACACCAAGCCTTACACGCTAAAGGATATGGTGGTCAATTTTTGCAGCGATTCGCTGGCTACCGATAGCACCGGTGTAAAAGGCTATAGCCGGTCTAACTTTGTGATACTGAGCTTAATGGCGCAGGAAGTTGCAGGCAAACCGTTTGCCGACTTGTTAAAGGAGCGGATCTTCACACCTTTGGAAATGACCGATACCTATTTAGGTAATGCATCGGGTATAAATATTAACCACGCGACAGGATACAATGGCGATACCCAGGTTGCCTTGCCTTTCGATGTCGCCAATCAGCAGGGCGCGGCAGGTGTTTCATCGTCGGCAGAAGATCTGTTGAAATTTCACAATGCGCTGCTGTCCAATAAACTACTGCCCAATGCGCAAAAACTGGAGATGCTAAAGCCTCGTGCGGATTACGAAGACCACGGCGGCCAGTATGCTTACGGCTGGGTGGTGGATAAGAACGCTTTTGATATCACCCAAAAGCAACGGACTATTGCTTATGCCACTGGTGATTCGCCGGGGATATACAGCATGTTTATACGCGACGAGGCGACCGGTAATTGTATCATCCTGCTAAACAACACCGGCAATTTTCCCCGGTACGATATGGCCGACCTGCTGTTAAATGTGCTGAAATAAACTTTAAAAACTTGTAGGCGAATAATTGAAATGCTTTTTAAAAGCGTAAGTAAAGTGCGAAAGATTCTCGAAGCCTACCTCTGCATAAACTTCTGATGGTTTACGTTTTTGCTCCCTGATTTGGTAGTGGGCCAGTTCAAGCCGTTTTTGTGTGAGCCATTTTTGCGGAGAGGTGGCAAATACCTTTTTAAAATCCCTTTTAAAAGTAGTAAGGCTACGCCCTGTTAGGTACCCGAATTTCTCCATGGGCATATTGAACATAAAGTTACGCTCCATAAAATCGGTCAGATTTATTTTGCCGGGCTCGCTAAAGTTGGCCAGCATGCTATCAGTATTACTATCGATAATTCTGAGAATGTTTATAGCCTCTTCAATTTTCAACGATGCCAGGCTTTCAGGTAATCCGTCTTGCAGGTCGAAGTAGGGGATAAGTGAGACCAGGCAACTTTCCAGTAATGGATGCTTGCCAAAGTTGCGGATTTTTTGGGCATGCGAAAGCCTTGCCTTAGGTTTGTTTTTAATATAAAACTCCTTTAAGCGCGGTAGTGATAGGTGCATCACCACAGTTTTATGCGGCAGGCCATCCTTGGGGTAGTTGATAATTGTGGCCGGCTGATTCCGGGGGATGAGAAAAATATCGCCCGGGCCGAAGATATAAACCGAATCGGCCTGCACAATTTTCGTCTCCCCCGAAATAAACCACACCAGCATATGGTTCTCAAACAAAACCTCCGTCCGGAACGCTTTATCTTCGTAACAGGATAACTTAATGTCTGGACTTAAGTATTGCGACTGATATTCCATGTTTTTACCAATGATATGATAAAACTACAACCCTTATCAATTTACTGCAAATTTTACACCTGTCATGTCCTCGCTTAGCGTCCATAGCTTTTTAGCATTTTCGGCATCTACCGAGTATGGCTGTACGCCACGCAAACTAAGCGGCTCATGATATTTGTGCTTGATATGGCCAAGATCAAGTTCGGCAATGTCGGCATTTTCGCAATATACACCGCCAATATTGTTTAGCTGCGCGCTGGTAGCACACCACACCGATGTAGCCGCGCCCTGCGGGATGGTTTTCAGTGTAGCCGCCACCTCGGGTTTTAAATTGCCATCTGCATCGTGCGTGCCCATTTGTTTAAATAATTCGATAGGGGCTACCCGGCCAAGATCAGTATCATTAACCGAGCCTGGGTGTAACGAATAAGCGCGTACGCCAAACGCTTTGCCACGATGATCTAACTCTACCGCAAAAAGGTTATTGGCTGTTTTAGATTGGCCGTAGCCAGTTAAGGTTTCGTATTCGCGATGCTCAAAATTCGGGTCATCGAAATTGAACGGGGCGATCTGGTGACCGAATGACGATACGTTGACCACCCTTGCGCCATTGGCCCTTTTCAACAGTGGCCAAAGCCTGGCCGTAAGCCTGAAATGGCCGAGGTGATTGGTGGATAATTGCGATTCGTAACCCAAACTATCACGTTTTAAGGGTACCCACATAATACCGGCGTTATTGATGAGTAAATGCAAGTGCGCGCCTTGTGCAACGATTTCGGCTGAGAATTGATCGATAGAGGCGGGATCCATCAGGTTCATGGCTTTGATGACCACATTTTTAACGCCATCCAGATTTTTAATGGCCTTGTTGATATCCCGTGCAGGCACAATAACCTTTGCCCCGGCCGAAACTAAGGTCTTAACCGTTTCCAGCCCGATGCCGGCGTAGCCGCCGGTAACTATAGCCATTTTACCGGTCAAGTCAATTCCATCAATTACTTCCGCAGCAGTTGAAAATGCATCAAATCCCGAACCAATGGGCGTTTGCAGCGCGCCATTATAATTATCCTTTAATTGTTCCATTGTTTTATTGTTTGTTGGAACAAAATTAGGGCGGGTATATTTTTGTGAATTTGTTTTAAAGGCCGTTGTTTTTTGTTTTAAGGACCATTTTTTAAATCTTACTTAACCCCGGCTATTGATCGGTATTGGGCTTTGTGGATTTAGCAGGGGCGGGTCTTGGGCCGCGTTTGTAAATGATCAGCCCGTTTAAAAAGTTACGTAATATCTGGTCACCGCAGGGTTTAAAATTGGGATGATCTTCGTTGCGGAAGATGGCGGCGAGTTCTGTTTTAGTAACCCGGAAATTAACCAGCGCCAAAACCTTGATGATATCGTCGTCGGTAAATTTTAAAGCCACCCGCAGCTTTTTCATAATATCGTTATTACTCATGATATATAATTGATTTGACAAAGATAATCTAAAAACAACGACGGATGTAGCAAGATAGCGGCATGGAAAATAACAAAGGCTGGTTTGTTTTAAGAGGGCACTGAAAAAGTCCAATAGGGAAAAGGGAGCAGAAGGCGAAAGTTTTCTGCTCCTTTTTTAGTATATTAAAGTGTCAAAAGAAAGACACTAAGATGCTCATTCAGCAACAGCAGATCCAGTTCAGTGCATACTCAGGGTTATATGACCTGATCGTTCCGAAAGATAATCTTCTGCGGAAGATCAATGACCTGATAGATTTTACGTTTATCTACGAGGAATTGATCAGCAAATATTGCACAACCAATGGGCGGACAGCCGAAAGCCCTGTACGGATGTTCAAATATCTGCTGTTGAAAACGATCTATACGGTTTCAGATGTAGATGTGGTGGAACGTTCGCAGTATGACATGTCCTTCAAATATTTTCTGGAGATGTCTCCAGAGGAAGGGGTTATCGATCCGAGCTCATTGACCAAGTTCAGAAAGCTTCGGCTGAAGGATAACGATCTGTTAAACCTGCTCATCAATAAAACGGTAACCATCGCCATTGAAAAGGGGATCATCCGGTCAAAGTCCATTACAGTTGATGCTACACATTCCCTGTCAAGATCAAATCCGTATTCAGCCTTAGAAGTATTAAGGGAGCGCTCGAAACGGCTTCGCAAAGCGGTGTATGCCATAGATGAAGATATGAAGGCAGGGATGCCGGAAAAGAACACCACGGATGAACTGGAAAAAGAACTTGCCTATTGCAGTGCATTGGAAAAGTATATTGAAGCCGACCCGCCGTTAAGCCAGATACCTGCGGTAAAAGAAAAGCTGAACCTGTTGAAGGAGACGGTAGCAGACACGCAGGAGCACTATACGTTATCCAAAGACAAGGATGCTAAAACCGGCCATAAATCGGCTGATAGCTCCTTCTTTGGCTATAAGACCCATCTGGCGATGACCGAAGAACGCATCATTACCGCAGCGGTGGTCACCTCGGGTGAAAAAGGCGATGGCCCGGAACTCCCTAAGCTTTTGGAGATCAGTCAGCAGAATGGCATTGACGTAAAAACGATCATCGGGGATTCTGCTTATTCAGGGAAAGAGAACCTTGAAATGACAAATGAACAAGATATCAAACTGGTGGCTAAACTCAACCCGTCGATCACCCAGGGCTTCAGAAAAGATGAAAATAAGTTTGATTACAATAAAGATGCTGATCGGTTCGTCTGCCCGGCCGGGCATCTGGCTATCCGGAAGGCGCGCGGGGGTAAAAAGGATATCGGAGAGAATCAGGTTGATACTTATTACTTTGATGTTGAAAAGTGTAAGGTATGTCCATTGAGAGATGGTTGCTATAAGCCTGGGGCCAAAACCAAAACCTATTCCGTTAGCATTAAATCAGGTCTGCACCAACAGCAAATGGCATTTCAGGAAACTGACGAGTATAAACAAAGCAGCAAACACAGGTATAAGATCGAAGCCAAGAACAGCGAGTTGAAAAATGCTCATGGTTATGACCGGGCAATAGCCTACGGAATCGAAAATATGCAGATGCAGGGCGCCTTGGCTATCTTCACCGTCAATCTGAAAAGGATCATCAAATTGATGAGCTAAGTCTTAGCTAAAATAGCGCTTAGCCGCACATCGCTACCCTAACTGGCCTGTATCATCAACGACAAATAATCTTCCTCCTGTAAACTCAAATAAAAAAGCGACCAAGTAAAGGTTGCCTTTCTCTTGATCGCTTTAAGTGCGCCGTTTTATTGAGCTACTTTTTCAGTGACCTCTTGTTTTATACCAGCCTTTGTTATTTATGAGTTTGTTATGGATTGGGATTTAATTCCACAATGTACCGGCTAATCCCAAAACAATGCCCAGCCAAATCGCTATAACAAAGCCCAATATGCTTATTACCAGTGCTAAAACTTTTTTCCAACCGGTTAAAGCAAAGGTGTTATTCATTAAATAATTAAACGCGCCGCCTGCTGCACCTGCTAATGGAGTGATAATGAAAGGCCGTATCATCCACAACTCACCCCACTCAGGTTTGGGGTTGCGAATAGGTAATACCAAAAGCGCGATCAGTACAAAGGCTATTCCTCCGCCAATCAGCATGCGTTTAATTAGGGCTGCGCGGTTAATGGGTTGGATGGTTAAATTGTTTGCGTGTGTCATCATTGTTCAGTTTAAAATTTCGGGCTTGATTAAGTTTTGACAAAAATATACAAAAGTACTTTGTATTTCAAAGTTAATTATGAAAAAAACACACCTGTTATGATGTGCTATTTTTTAACGTATAATCAAACACTTAAACAACCCCGGAAACCACGGGCAGCATAGTAAGATTCCGCACCGTTATGATAGAGGAAGACGTTATTATAACGCCGGTCGCAAAATAAAGCGCCACCTAAATCCCGGATATCGGCAGGGGTGAGTACCCAGCTTGATGTTTTGGTATCAAAGTTACCCAACTGCTGTAAGCCCCGGTATTGCCCCTCGGTTAAAAGGTTAATGCCCATGGCAGCGGCTGCACCCACAGCGTTGTTTTCTGGCTTGTATTCCTTTCTTGAATCCAGCGCCGCGCGGTCGTAACAAAAACTCCGGCGGCCTTTAGGGCTTTCTGCTGAGCAATCATAAAAAATATATTCGCCGGTTTTGTCATTATAGCCAACCACATCGGGCTCACCGCCGCTT
This sequence comes from Mucilaginibacter mali, assembly GCF_013283875.1. NCBI lineage: Bacteria > Pseudomonadati > Bacteroidota > Sphingobacteriia > Sphingobacteriales > Sphingobacteriaceae > Mucilaginibacter > Mucilaginibacter mali. Next base: position 2,891,966 of record NZ_CP054139.1, on the reverse strand, counting down.
GTTTCCATTTCATTTAGCGACCATAGTTTTTCGGTATTAGCTTTCAGCTTTTCCTGTATATTATTCCAATCAATGCCCTTATGCCGGTTCATGTTTTTTTCAAAACGGGCTTTTAAAGTGCTTAACAGTTCCTCCTGTATTTGTACTGATAGTTGCTTATCGTTCATATGGTATTTAAAACTAATCGTCCAATCCTTTACCCTCTAAAATATGCGGGATATACTTATCGATCCTTGCCTCGCGTGTTTTTGATTGCTTCGGTGCGGAAAAATAGAGCAAATATCCTCTCTGGCGCCCGGGCGTCAGGGCTTCGAAAGCGGTTTTTAATGCCGGGAAATGATCTAATTTATATTGAAACTCATCGGCTACCGGAAACTCTTTGGTCTTTTTAAGTTCCACCTTTAATCCGGCTTTTTCTACCTCAATAGCTTCGTGAATGTAGGCTTTTAGCGTAGGGGCCAGTTTTACTATTTCTTCGGCACTGGTAAACCTGGCCTGCCGTGCCGCCTGCACATTTTCGGTTTGCTGGATAAGGATATGATGGGCATCGCTTAGCAAAGCGCCTTTAAAGAACAGGAATGCGCAATACTCCTTGAAATCGTGTATCAAAACAATGTTGCTGCCGTTATGCGTATAGCAGGGGCAACCCCATTTCAACTCTTCGGTAAGGCCGCAGTCAAGTGCTATCATCCGCAGTTTGTTGACCTCTTCCTGCCACTTTTGTTCCTTGTCGAAATAGAAATTAACCTTTGGGTTCATATCAGCTATTTGTTAGGTGTATCGATCTTCCTGTTTACAGGCCTGAAATACCACGACAAAATAACAAAAATGGTTTGCATCAACGGACCGGCAACCGCTTTTCCGGTATCGCCCATAATTAGATGCGATATCAACGCGCCCGTCATGGTGAAAAAGAAGCCGGCGTAAGCCCATTCTTTTACCAATTTAAAACCTGGCATCAATATCACAATAACACCGAGTATCTTCCAGATACCCAATATGGTCATTAGGTATACTGGGTAACCTAAATGACTTAAAATATCAACCATTTCCTTTGTGCGTATCAACTGGCCTATGCCGCTCCCCAGCATCCCTACCGATAAAAGCGCGGTAGCTATCCAATAAACAATCAGCTTTTTCTTTTCCATTGTATGTTATTTTAATTTGTTTACGATATCCTGCAAGCGGTTATGGGCCATGTTGATACCCTGTGCAAATGGCAATTTCAGCAACTGATCGCGCAGCACGCCCGATCTGTAAATGGTGTGGATACTCAACTTGCTGGTACTATCCGTTAGTTTTTCAAATTCTAAAAACTCCAGCTGAACCCCAAAAGGCGCGTTCTCCATTTCAAATGTGCGGATGATCTTTTGGTTGGGGACAAAATCATGAATTGTGCCGTTTGCACTGAATACTACATTTCCATTGGCATCGCGTTTTTCAAACCGGTAGCCGCCATGTTGTTTGTTTTCCAGCTTCAGCACTTTATTATCCATCCATTGCTCCACAATTTCGGCTTCTTCGTAGGCTTTAAAAAGCAGTTCCAGCGGCAGGTCAAATTCCCGGGTGATGGTGAGGTCCTGCCGGCCTTCTTCGGCGTGTATTTTTGTTTTCAGTTCCATTGTATGGTTATTTTTTTGGTTTATAATTCTTCATGATGTTTTCCAGTTTGTTGAAGCGCTCTTCCCACATCTGGCGGAATGGTTCGATAAAATCGGCTATCTCTTTCATATTAGTGGCGTTAATGTGGTAATGGATCTCCCGGCCGGTTTGTTCCTGTTTCAACAGTTCGCACTCGGTAAGTATTTGCAGGTGTTTGGAAACCGTTGGCCTGGCCGTATCGAAATTGGCGGCTATGGCCCCGGCTGTTAAAGATTGCGAGGCCAGTAAAAGCAGTATGGCCCTGCGGGTAGGATCGGCAATGGCCTGGAATACATCTCGTCTCAGATTCATTGTGTAGTTATTTGACTACAAATATATATGTAGCTATTTGACTACGCAAGTTTTTCTGAAAAAAGTTTCGTTATTTAGGAATCAGTCCGAAAAGTTGGGGAGGTACTAAAACAAAAAATCCTTTCACCGGATAAGAGAAAGGATTTTTGAAGAGCGAAAGACGAGATTCGAACTCGCGACCCCGACCTTGGCAAGGTCGTGCTCTACCAACTGAGCTACTTTCGCATTGGCCTTTATAATAAAAGCCCCAATTACCGGGGCTTTTTAAAAGCGCAGTGCAAAGATAGCATTTTTAGATAATTAAAAAAACTGTTGTCGCGCTTTTTGATATAACTCTCTTTAAATTAAGTATTAAAAATGTATTAAGTATAGTTTGCCTGCGTAAATATTGCTTGTGTGGAACGTATTATTACGCCTGAGCCGGGCATGGCTGCAAATGCCGATGCAACGTGGCCATGCCTGTTAATCAAGACATAATGGTGGTATTCTACGAATTTATAACCCTTTGCGATCCGGCTATTTTTGGAGCCAAATGGCTTTATCAATCTTGTAAACAAAATTCAACTTCGGAGCCTCGCCAAAATAAGGCACTTCCTCTTCAGCGATCTTCATCGCGCCCAAACGGCCGATCGCGATCTGTGAACGACGGTTTTCTGCCCCGATATGGAATAAGACCTTGCTGACAAAGCCAAAAGCATAATCCAGCATTAAAGCTTTGACCATGGGATTGATGCCTGTGCCCCAGTAAGCCGTAGCGTAAAAAGTATAGCCGATAAAAATTTCATCGTCTTTTTCATGGTGATCATAAAAGCGCGTGCTGCCAATTACTTGTCCCGTTGCTTTTTCTATAATTTTAAAAGCACCCCGGCTTTGTATCGCCCCTTCAAAGAAATTGCGGAATACAGGTTCCTGCCAGCGGTCTTTATTAGGATGCTGCGCCCAGATGGCCGGATCGGATGCGACCCGGTACAATTCGTCAAAGTCCCCGGCTTCCAGCGGTTGCAGGATGACCGTATCGTTGGCTAAAATCGGTTGCAGGTTCATGCTGCTATTTACGAATAAATAATAAGATCAGCAGCAGGGCAATGAAACCCAGCAGCACCCAGATAAATAAGCGGATATTCAATAACTGTTTATTTGCACTTTGCAGGGATTGCAGCTGCATTTCTTTTTCTCTAAGCTTATGCTCAGCGAACATTTCACTTTTACGCAAATGCTCGATCTCCCTATGCAGCAGGGTTAGTTCATCACTGGTGGTATCTTTTGACTGAACGGGAGTGTGGACAGGCTCAGTTGCTGCAATTGTAGCAACAGGGGAGGGAACTGTCGGTAAAGGTTCTGCGATAGGTATCACTTCTGCCGGCGCCTCAGCAACCTCGATCTCAAAAGCGATCTCTCTTTTTTCATGCGGAACTGATTTAATGAACTGTGTCGAAAAACCACCTGCTGCCAGGAAGGGTTCGGCTTCCGGTTCGCGGGTTATCCAGGCCGGCAATAACTCGGCGGTGGTCAGCCCATCCGGTTCGACCAGCCCTGCATCGATCAACAGGTTGACCATCGATGCAGCCAATTCTTCATCACCATCAAATATCTCCAGTAACTGGCCGCGGTCCAGCTTTTCCATATCACCGCAGGTTTCTAAAACAGCATCGAGCACGCCCGCCTCGAATTCCGTGATCTTCATCTTATCCATCATACCAACAGCGAAACTAATAAAATAGTGGCCCTGAAAAAATAATTTTGATGAAAATCAATAAATTTTTACTAAGATAATTAGTATTTTAATCCCTGTAAAATGCATAGCGAAGGATCAGCGAGGAACAATTGGTATTTTACGCATTTGTTTTAAATAAAAAGGCAATTGTTGTATTTCAACAAATCGCCTGATTGTTAAGTACACTTGGCGGTACAGATTTCGAAACATTTTTTAGAAGATATCAGGCTCCTAAAGCGCTTTATCGCATAAAATGCGATAAGCGGCGGGAAGTTTATTCAAACAGTTTTACGCTTCAAAACTTTAATTAAAATAACTTTTCCTCATGTCTGCCATATGGCCCAATCTACCGCCTGCACAATTGGAGGAGGCTTACCTGGTAAATAACATACTCATAATAGCTTGCGCAGCATGGCCATATCGCTTAACTGCACGCCATCCTCAAATATCGGCGCAGTGTAGTAATCGATAAAGAAGTTCTTTTTTATCTCATAGCGTTCGAAGCCTGCTTTCTCATAGATCGCCAGTTGTTTCACGGCGATATCCGGTGTCCCGATGATCAACTCAGTATAGCCTTGCTCCCTGGCCTTTTCTTCGGCATCGCGCAGGAGGAAGCGTCCGATACCGCGGTTCTGAAATTCCTCGGCTACGGCAATCGCTTTTATTTCGGCCACCCGCTCATCCACCGGGTAAAGGGCATAGACCCCGATAGCCAGATCATCCTGTTCCACCACATAAACAGCGGACTGGTGGATATATCGTTCGATGGCCTGCATTTCCTCATCGGCCAGCAGCAACAGGTTGTAAGGTAGCTGTTCGTGTTTTTTTAATAGCCTGGTATACATCATCTATGGTTTAGTAGTATGCTTCAGGGTTTTCTTACAGAAAAATATTAAAAAAAATGTAAGGCCGGTCTTTGAACTACGACTAAGCCAATAAATTTAAAAAACCGAACATGAAAATGCTTAAATCAATTTCCCTGGTGGCTATCGCCGTGCTGGGTTTAGCCGTAAACACCCAGGCTCAGGACAAAATGTCTAAAATGAAAAAAGACACCACCAAGATGTCGAAAATGTCTAAAATGGATCACAAAAAAATGGACAAGAAAATGGATAAGAAGATGTCTAAAATGAAAAAAGACACCACCAAAAAAATGTAATCACCAAGCCGGGCTGGCGAAGGTTTGCCCGGCTATTTGAAACCTATATGAAAAAAATATTTACCCTTATATTGTTATTTGGCATAGCTTTTACAACTGCTTTGGCCCAGGCGGTTAGTTATCCCGCCAAACCTACCGATATCAGCCCGCTGCTGATCGGTGAAGCCATACCTGCCGTAAAAGTCCCGGCCGCAAATGGCCAGGTGTTTGACCTGAATGCCCGCATAGCCGAAAAGCCCACCATCCTGATCTTTTACCGTGGCGGCTGGTGTCCTTATTGTAATAAAGAGCTGGCGGGTTTGCAGAAGGCCCAGGCAGACCTGGTGAAACTGGGTTATCAGCTGATCGCGATCAGCACCGATAGTCCGGAGAATCTGAATAAAAGCATCACCAAACATCAATTAGGCTACACCTTGCTGTCTGATGCAGATCTGGCGGTTTCCAAACAGTTTGGATTGGCTTACCAGGCCCCGGCGGCTTATGCGAAGACCATCGCCGAAGGTTCCGCAGGTAAGAATACCGATAAACTGCTGCCGGTACCCTCGGTATTTATCCTGGATCAAAAAGGTAAGATACAGTTCGAATATATCAACCCTGACTTTACGCAGCGTATCAGTCCGGCCTTATTAACTGCCGCAGCAACAGCTTTGAAATGATCCGGTTAGCTACCATATTGTTACTATTGACCGCATTTGCTGAGGCCCGTTTCACCGAAAGCGATATCAGCACTGCACTGGCTAAAGCTAAGAAGGCGCATAGGCCTGTGTTTGTGGATGCCTATGCCAGCTGGTGTGCGCCATGCAAGGAACTAAGAAAAACCACCTTTAAAAACAAAAGGGTGGCGGCCTATCTCAACAACCATTATATCAACGCGGCTATCGATGTAGAAAAAGGTAATGGGATGCAATTTGCTGAGAAATATCACATCGAAAGTTATCCCACACTGTTGCTGATCGATGAAAACGGCAAAGAGGTGAAGCGGATTGAAGGTTTTGTGGACGCCACTGAACTGGCGCAAAAGCTGGATATGAAATAAATACGTAAATTAGGTTAAAGAAGCATGCCGGAAACCGTAACCATACAGGACAAAGAATTATTGCAGCCACAGCTGTGGGTGAGCCGCTATGCGGACTACCTATACAGTTATGCATTGAGCCGGCTGAACGATGAAGAACTGGCGCAGGACCTGGTACAAGAAACCTTTCTGGCAGCACTGGAAAAAATAAGTAATTTCCGTGGCGAAAGCAGCGAGCGCACCTGGCTTACCGCGATACTGAAGTTCAAGGTGATCGATGTTTACCGCAAGCAATCTCGTACTGCCGGAACTGTAAATGAAGAAACCGAATTCTTTGAATCCGGGCTGCACCACTGGAAAAAAGAACACTGGCCGCTGCCTTTCGGCGTGGAAGATCAAGATCCTTTACATAATAAGGAGTTTATGGGCGTTTTGCAAAAGTGTATGCAGCGCCTGCCGCCGCTGTGGCTGTCGGTGTTCCGCATGAAGCACCTGGATGAGGAAGGTACCGAGCAGATCTGCGAGGCCTTAAAGTTAACTTCATCAAACTTTTGGGTGATCATTCACCGCGCCAAGGTAAATCTGCGGTCGTGTTTACAAAAGAATTGGCTATGAAAAAGGGAACGAACAATCCGCTGAAAAGCATCGCCTATAACTGCCGCCGCGCCACGCTGCTGATCGAGAAAAAGCAAAGTGTAAGCCTCAGCCTGCGCGAAAAGCTGGAACTAAAGATTCACCTGGCTGGCTGTTCTATCTGCCGGACTTATGAGCGGCAGAGCATATTGATCAGTCAAATGATGCATCGCCTGTTCAATAACAAGCCAACAGGCGAACTGCGCCTCGACCCTGACTTCAAAGCCGCCATGCAGAAAAAGATCGAAGAAAAACTGAGCGATGAAAGCCATTAAAGAAAAACATCCGTTGGTGATGCGCTGGACGCACTGGATCAATTTTCCGTTGCTGGGCATCATGATCTGGAGCGGCCTGCTTATTTACTGGGCTAACGACGTATACACCGTAACGATCTTCGGGCATACATTTGTACGCTTCTTTCCGCAGTGGTTTTATGATGCTTTGCATATCCCGCAGCGCCTGTCTGAAGGCATGGCTTTTCATTTCCTGTTCATGTGGTTCTTTACGCTGAACGGTATCTTTTATGTGTTATATACGGCCATATCGGGTGAATGGCGGCATTTGTTACCCAATAAACACTCTTTTAAGGAAGCCTGGCTGGTTTTGTTGCATGACCTGCATATCAAAAAGACCGCACCACCGCAAGGCAAGTACAACGCCGCCCAGCGGATCGCCTATACGGCCATCATACTGATGGGCGCAGGTTCCGTACTGACCGGCCTGGCTATTTATAAGCCGGTGCAGTTCAACTGGCTCACCTGGCTGATGGGCGGCTACCACCTGGCGCGGATCTGGCATTTTGTGCTGACCCTGGGCTATGTGTTTTTCTTCCTGGTACACGTCATCCAGGTGGTCCTGGCCGGTTGGAATAATTTCCGCTCGGTGATCTCGGGTTTTGAGGTGATCCGGCAACACGAACCAAAAATCAACATAGAAACGGATGAAAAAGAAAGCTAAAGTATCTCTGACCATCGATCAGCGGATCAAACGTCGTAATTTCATTTCCTTCGGTGTGTTTGGCGCGATGGGCGCAGCAGCTTATGGCGGCTGGAAATGGCTGTATAATGCACCCCAAGAAGTGCCTGGCGTAACAGCGGGTACACGGGCGCCTTTACGCCGGGCACTGAACAAGACCGAGCTATTTTTCCGGAGGCTGACCTTTAACGAAAATCACCTGGTAAAAACCTATCCTGTGGAAATGGCTGTAAAGACTGTGCGCCATAATGAAGATATCGGTTCTGACAGCACTATCGATTTTGATCAATGGAAGCTGGAGGTCATTAAAAACAACGGGCAAAAGCTGTATGTTGATCTCGACCAGATTAAGGCCCTGCCAAAAACCGACCTGGTGTTCGATTTTAAATGCGTGGAAGGCTGGGACCAGATCCAGCACTGGGGAGGCTTACTCATGCGTGATTTTGTACGTCATTTTGGTTTAGATGAAGAAACCAGTTTGGACTATATGGGGCTTACAACGCCCGATAAGCAATACTACGTGGGTTTGGATATGCCCAGCGCCATGCACCCGCAAACGTTGCTGGCTTACGAAATGAATGGCAAACCATTACCGCCGCAGCATGGTAAACCCTTACGGCTCATTATCCCTGTAAAATACGGTATTAAGAACCTGAAGCGTATAGGTAGCATGACTTTTAGCAACCAGCGCCCACCGGATTACTGGGCCGAACAGGGTTATGATTATTATTCCGGCTTATGATGCATCACGCGATCAGTCAATTACTTCCGGGAGAGCATCAACGCTTAATGGAAGTTTGGGAAGCTTCCGTGCGGGCAACTCATCATTTCGTTAAGGAAGAAAAGATACAGTTGCTTAAAAGCCTGATCGAAGAACATAAGTATTTTGAGCAACCTGGTATTTTCTGTATAAGAAATAATGCCGGCGATATTACTGGCTTTGCGGGTGTATCCGGCAATAGCCTCGATATGCTGTTCCTGCACCCCTCGGTTATTGGCATAGGTGTGGGCGGCGCGCTGATGCGCCATGCGATCGATCACTATAAGGTGACCAAAGTGGAGGTCAACGAACAAAATCAGCAGGCACTTGGTTTCTATCAGCATTTTGGTTTCAGCATTACCGGCTATTCTGAAACCGATAGTAATGGCGAGCCTTTTCCACTGCTATACCTTGAACGCCAACCGCTTGAAATTAACCGGATTGGCATAAGTGGACTTGATGAGTTGATCAGCATTTGCCAACGTAGCTATTACGAAACATTTTTTGAGGCCTTCGGCGATGCCGAAGCTTACCAAAATTTTACCCGGGAATTGTTTAACAGGGCGCGCCTTTTAGCTGAACTAAGCAACCCTGCCGTTATATTTTACCTGGCCAGTTACAATGGACAAACCGCCGGTTATCTGAAGCTGTGTCTGGACGAGATGAAAACGGAGATCGACAGCATTTACGTGCTGGGTACTTACCAGAAATTGGGTATTGGCAAGGCTTTGATCGCACATGCGCTGGGCGTTGCTAAAAACCGGGCATCCACCGAATTGATATTACGAGTATGGGATCAGAACCAGCAAGCGATCTGTTTTTATGAAAGACAGGGTTTTGTACGTTCCAGCGAGATTAGGTATCAGGTGATGGGGGATCCGCAGGTAGATATTTTAATGAGACTTGCTATTTTGTGATTTTTAAGTATTAATGAGGACGTTGATTTCTTTACACAGGCTTAACGGTTTGCTGCTAATGAGCGCCTTTCTGCTGCCGGGGGGATATCGAACCAGCAAAAAACGTCAAGCGGATATCATAGAATTTCTTTTAAGACTAAATCTCAAAACGGTACAAAGAATATTTAAGGAAAATCGAACCGTTAATGGGATTAGCATAACTGCTTGATTAATACAAATTTACGGGCATAAAAAAAGGAAACAACGACCCTGTGTTGTTTCCTTTTGTACTCAGAGCGGGAATCGAACCCGCACTCCGTTTACGGGAACAGGATTTTAAGTCCTGCGTGTCTACCAGTTCCACCATCTGAGCATGGTTAGGCGTCTAAGCCTTCAAAAACAAATCCCTTCTTTTATTTGGAAGGGATTTAGAGCGAAAGACGAGATTCGAACTCGCGACCCCGACCTTGGCAAGGTCGTGCTCTACCAACTGAGCTACTTTCGCATTTTGCTATCACAAGCGCTGCTTTCTCATTCGCTGATTGCTTTTGCGTTTGTGGAGTGCAAATATAGGGAGAAATGACTATTCTGCAAGTTATTTTTATAAAAAATGTAAAGTTTTTTATAAAACGCTGTCTTTCAAAACATCACATATCAGGTCGTTTTCGTAACCCCGGCTCATGGCATACTGCTTTAGCTTGTAATGGCGCTTATACTCGTCTTTCTCGTTTAACTGTGCCGCTTTCTTTTGTAATAGCTTTTCAAGCGATGTGATATAATCATCGGCATCAATCCGGCTAAGCGCTTTCCTGATCAACACATCCGAAACCTTTTTAAACTTCAGGCCCTGTTTTATCTTGTTTTTGCCCCAGCCTTTCTGGTTAAATTTGCCGCTGGTGTAAGCGTAAGCAAAGCGCTCTTCGTTTAAAAAATTACTGCCGATGAGTTTGATAATGATATGCTCAACAGCGTCGGGCCACAGGCCCCATTCGTACAATTTATCGCGCACTTCCTGCTGTGCGCGTTCCTGGTAGGCGCAAAAGGCTTCGGCTTTGGCCAGGGCGGCAGTCTCATCGGTTATTTTACGCGTTTTTGCAGGTTCCATCAAACCAAAATTGTTAAATTTTATTCTATTAAGCGTAAATTATCAGCAAATTCGCGCACATGGCTAACGGCATATACACTACCTCATTAATCGGGCAAATACTCAACGCGAACGAAATTATTGTTAACGATGGCCCTGTTAGTACTTTACTAACCGATAGCCGCCGCATAGCCAATGCACCGGAAGCCCTGTTTTTTGCCCTGAGTAACCGCCGCGATGGCCACGAATTTATTGCCGAAGCCTACGAAGGCGGAGTACGCAATTTTGTAGTCCGATCGGCCCCGGCCGAACCATTGATCAATGCCAATTATTTAATTGTGCCGGATGTACTTGCAGCCTTGCAAACCATTGCAGCTCATCACCGGGCACAGTTTGATTTAAAGGTGATAGGAATTACCGGAAGCAATGGCAAAACTATGGTGAAGGAGTGGTTGTACCAACTGTTATCGCCCGAACATAATATTGTGCGTTCGCCCAAAAGCTATAACTCGCAGATAGGGGTGGCCCTCTCGGTTTGGAATATCACCGCTGATAACGATATGGGCATTTTTGAGGCAGGCATATCCACCGTTAACGAAATGGATAAGCTGCAACCGATGATAATGCCCGAAATTGGCATCCTGACCCACATGGGTTCGGCGCACGATGAGGGCTTTAAAGATCGCCGGGAAAAAGTAAACGAAAAACTGAAGCTGTTTAAGGATTGCAAATTGCTGATCGGGGAGTATGAGTTGCTGCTCGATCATAAAAAGCAAAACCAGGAGCAGCATCATTTTTGCTGGAGCCGCAAGTTCAATTCGGCCAGTTTATATGTGTTTAGCGAAACATCCATCTCGGGTAATTATTACATGCGGGCCATGTATAACAAGCAGGAGATAGAGTGCCTGGTGCCCTTCCTCGACCAGGCATCGGTAGAGAATGCAATTACCTGCTGGGCAACCCTGCTTGCGCTGGGCTATAGTCCGGCGGTGATAGATGAGCGGATGGAGCGCCTGGCACCGGTTAGTATGCGGCTGGAACTGAAGAATGGCATAAACGACTGTTCGGTGATTGATGATTCGTACAATTCGGATATCCAATCGCTGGAGATAGCGCTTAACTTCCTCGATCAGCAAAATCAGCATCCTAAAAAAACGCTGGTGCTGTCGGATATCTATCAATCAGGTCTCAGTCGTGATAATTTATACCGGCAGGTAGCCAACATGCTGAACGATAAAAAGATAGACCGCTTTATAGGCGTAGGCGAGGCGCTACAGCATTATAAAGACTGGTTCCACGTTACCGAAAAGCATTTTTATAAGGATACTTATGATATGCTGGTTGATATTCACCGCCTGAATTTTAAAGACGAGACCATCCTGTTGAAAGGCGCGCGTAACTTCGAGTTCGAGCGGATCAGCCGGGCGTTGGTGCAAAAATCGCACGAAACGGTGATGGAGATCAACCTGAACGCGTTGCTGAATAACTTGAACTACTACAAATCGCAGTTGCAGCCCGGCGTGAAGCTGATGGCCATGGTAAAGGCGTTTTCGTACGGTAGCGGCACTTTCGAAATTGCCAACCTGCTGCAATACCACAAGGTTGATTACTTGGCCGTAGCCTATATTGACGAAGGCGTGGCCCTGCGCCAGGCCGGGATCACGCTGCCCATTATGGTGCTAAACCCCGAGGCCACGGCATTTGATAAGCTGACCGAGTTTAAGCTGCAACCCGAGATCTATAGCTTTGGTCTGCTGGCCGAATTTGTGAACTATTTGCAGGTAAACGACATCATTAATTACCCTATCCATATTAAAATTGATACCGGGATGCATCGCCTGGGCTTTGAGGGTTTTGAAATAGAGCCGCTGTGCGACTTGCTGGAAGATAACCCTTATATCAAGGTGAGATCGGTATTCTCGCACCTGGCCGCCAGCGATGCCGAGGAGCACGATACGTTCACCATGAAGCAGATCAGGCGGTTTGAAAAAGCCTTTAAGCAGATTGAGCAGACACTTGATTATAAAGTGATCAAACACATTGCCAATACATCGGCCATTACCCGCTGGAAGGTAGCCCAGTTTGATATGGTGCGCCTGGGCATAGGCTTGTACGGTATAGATAGCGCAGTTACCGACCCCAATGCACTGGAATCCGTAGCTACGCTGAAAACCAGTATCTCACAGGTAAAGAAAATAAAAGCCGGCGAAACCGTGGGCTATAACCGCAATGGCAGCCTTAAAAAAGATGGCCGCATTGCCACAGTGCGTATCGGTTACGCCGATGGCTACCTGCGGGCCTTTGGCAATGGCGTGGGCAAAATGCTGGTTAAAGGTATGCTTGTGCCAACCGTGGGCAACATAGCTATGGATATGTGCATGATAGATGTAAGCGAGGTGGATGTGAAAGAAGGAGATGAAGTGATCATATTTAACGGAGATCAGCGTATTGAAGAACTGGCTAAACAGATAAGCACCATCCCGTATGAAATTTTAACTAATATTTCACAAAGGGTAAAAAGAGTGTACTTTTACGAGTAGATTTCTATCCGATGCTTAGACGAATTGCGCGCGCTTTATTACGTTACTTTATTAAGGGCTTGCTGGTTGTAGTGCCTTTGGGCGCTGCTTGTCTGCTGGTTTACTGGGCAGTAGCGAGTGTAGATAACGCCCTTAATCTAAGCGATATACTTTGGGTTAACCCCAAAACCGGTAAGCCAACTTATATTCCGGGCACGGGTATTTTAACGGTGGTCATCGTCATTCTTATTGCCGGCATACTGGTAACCAATGTAATTACCGACCCGATCAAGCGCTGGTGGTACCGCTGGCTTAACCGCTTGCCGCTGTTCAAGTTCCTGTATTTTTCTATTAAAGATCTTACCGAAGCCTTTGTAGGCGATGAAAAGAAATTCAACGAGCCGGTATTGGTTGATGTGAACGAGTTCGGTCTGAAAAAAGTAGGATTCCTTACCCAAAAAGATCTGAAGAGTATTAACCTGCCGGGCATGGTGGCTGTATATTTTCCCTATTCCTATTCGTTTGCCGGCCAGGTAGTGATCATCGAGGCCGAAAAGGTAAAACCCCTGGATATGAAAGCCGCCGACGCCATGAAATTTGTGATTTCGGGTGGCGTGAGCGGGATGCATTAGTCATTGGTCAAAATGACTGCGGCATTTTTTTGCTTAGTCCAATGACTAATGACGCGAAGCGCTACATCCCCAGTTTAAAAAGGTTGATCTGTTGTTTTTCGGGACTGGTGAACGTGATGTTGTTGAGGCCTTTTTCGATATAGCTGGTTAATCCTGCCACTTTAATTTTGTCTATTTTTTGTTTACTGTCTGATGCGAAGTAGGTGATGGTCGGGATGCTGAAATCTGTAGTTTGATGCAGGCCGATGATGTTCAGGCCATCGGTAAGGATACCCCATTTGTAGGGCATTTGATGGCTGGTTAATAGTTTGAAGCCTAACTTTTGCCAAAAACTCAGCGATACATCAAAATCGGCAACGGGATGGGCGAATTCGCCAAATATGCCGCAGATTTGGTTGGGATATTTCTCGGGCTTTGAATAATCTGCCGGCGACATGGTTAATAAAGTAGCCCCTGTAGGTTGTGTAAAGCCGTCAACAAAAGTAACCAGGCTAATGTTAGCGCCATCCGGCGATTTGATGAGGCAACGCTGCACCATATCATTCGGGTTGGGTTTGGTAGCAATGGTAAGGCCATCGGCTTCTAAACCGGCAATCAGTTCATCCATATTTTTTACATAGTAGGTGAGGGCTATGTAAGGATTTTTATCCTGCCGCAGCATAATCTGTATCGCGCCATCACTGATCTTTATCAACGGAAACGGAAAATCAGACCTGAATAATTCGTGAAAGCCAAGTTGCTGGTAAAAAGCTAAAGACTTTTCCAGGTTGGTTGTAGTAATGGTAACCGCGCTTACATCACCAAGTTTGGGCGTAGGTAAATTATTCATTATGCGTTTGGTTTAATGGTTTTACGTTTTAGTATCAATGCTGAAACAGCGCTTACGATCACCCCGATAAAGAACACAGTAAGAAACATCACCAGCCAGCCTATAAATGGGTTGCTATACGTTTCTATTTCGGCCTTAAGGGCTTTTACTTTAGCGGGAAATTCGGCAGGAGGCGTGCTTTTTCTTAATTGTTCTACCTGTATATTGGTCCATTTCTCTAAAAAATGTGGGTCAACCATTTTTGTATAAAGTTGATCCAGTAAACCGAACGCGATGGCAGGTATCAAACTAATGAGCAAACCTATGCCTAATGCCTTACCAAAGGTAATGATATGGCCATTAACCTGGTCGCGGTAATAGCGGATGCCGAAATACACAAAACATAGGGACGCCAGTATCTCCAGGTAGCCGGTTATTTCCTGCGTGTTATAGTTTTCCGGTGTGATCTGAACGCGCAGGATTAGCCAGTAGATGATAAAGAATACGATCTGTAACGCAGCCCCGTAAAGCCCGTAACGTATAATGGTTGTTTTCATGATGATCAGGTTTGAATTAGGTTTATGCGGATTGTTCTTTATTTTGCTGCTTTAGCAGTAGCGAAGATACGATGGTTACAATAACACCTAACGATGTGATGACCAATACCATAGCCGTAAAATTGAAGAATGGATTTTTGTTCATTACCAGTTGCTTGTTAATGGCCTTTATCTTGGCGTCGAGCTGAGCGGCGCTGAGTGTTTTACGGTATTGTTCGATGTCGTATTTGGCCAGCTTATCATAAAAATCAGGTTCGATGTAAAGGGCGAAGATGGTTTCTATCAGCGCGTAAGCCAGCGCTGGGACCAGCACGATCAGTACCCCCACTTTAAGGGCTTGTAAAAAACTGATATTGCCGTTGTTCACCTTGTCGCGATAATAGCGTATGCCCAAATAAACAAACACCAGCGGGCAGAGCAGGTCTACCCAGCCAATGTAACCCTGCACCTTGTGGCTGGGTGCGAATGCCCATATAAACAGCCAGGTAAGTACAAAAAATATTAATTCGGCAAGAGCGGCGTACCCGCCATAACGTAAAACTGATTTTTTCATGATGTGATTGATTTTGAATCAAATGTAAAGGCAGTTTTCAATAATGTAGTACTACCAAAGTGGTATTTGGCTGTATTATTGTAAAATACAACTTAAGTAGTACTGCCTGGATGCTGAACTCTCGCTATCGCTCACGATGACGGGCTGTTAGAATTAGTTACGCTATCACCGATAATTCTTTAGCCCGTTTAATGGCTTCGGTACGGCGTTCAACGTTCAATTTAAGGAAGATATTAGAGATATGTTTCTTCACCGTGTTTTCGGAGATAAACAACTTATCGGCTATTTGTTGATTGGAGAGGCCATCATGAACTAACAGCAATATCTCGGTTTCGCGCTTGCTCAGGCCGGTTTCCTGTAGTTTATCGTCGTTAATTACAGCTGGTTTTTCCTGGGTGATGACAACGGTTTTATGAAACATCTTTTTGCTGAGGATAATACCGATCACCAGGAAAAGGATACTGAAAGCGGCTATCCAGTTCATGTTATTACCGCCTTGCAGATTATACAAACTGGCAACCCTAAACAGCACCAGCGATGCGGTAATAAGTAGGCCAAATGTGATAATAACTTGCTTCATATTATAATATCCCGTCATTGCGAGGAGCATAGCAACGTGGCAATCCCCGAAATGCAGAGCAGATATGTATATCGGAGATTACCACGTTCCGCTCCCAACGGCCTGGTTTATGCCTATAAATTTACCTCTTTTTTTAAACTTCTGATAACAAGTATCACACTGATCAGCATCAGTACCGCGCCAAGGATATACGGCGCGCCGGGAAAATATATGGCTGAATTACGGTAGGAGAAAAATTTAAAAGTATAACCCATTATCAGCGGGCCTATAATTAAACTGATACTTGATAATAAAGCCAGGCCGCCTTGTAGTTCGCCCTGTTCGTTAGCCGGGAATTTACTGGTAATAAGGCCCTGCAAAGCCGGGCCCGAGATGCCACCAAGGCAGTAGGGGATCATGAATGGATATAAAAGCCAATCTTTTTGGGCAATAGCGATCAGCGTCAGCCCAATGCCGTAAGCATTTAAGCCGATGATGATGTTTTTCTTTAAACCCCATTTGGGGATCAGGTAGCGGATAAGCCCTCCCTGTATGCCGATAAGCACAATGCCGATGAACATCCCAAGTATCCATATCTGGGTCATGCTCCAGCCAAACTTTTCGTACACGTAAAACGATAGCTGGTACTCTACTGCCTTCTGCGCTATGTAAACCAGTGTAAAGGCTGTGGCCAGCCCGGCCAGGTCGCGGTATTTGGTTAGTTGTTTAAACGATCCTAATGGGTTGGCGCGCTTCCAGTCAAACGCCCGGCGATGCTCCTTGTCAAGCGATTCTGGCAATACAAAATAACCGTATGCGGCATTGGCCAAAGCAGCGGCCGCGGCGGCCATAAAAGGGAATTTAAGGTTGATCTCGCCCAGGAAGGCGCCTACCGAAATACCGATGATCAGCCCCAGGCCCGATGCCGCACCCACAATACCAAAGTTTGATGCCCGCTTGTCGCCAGTGCTGATATCTGCAATATATGCCGTAGCGGTTGCCATGGTAGCACCGGTAATGCCGGCAATCACCCGCCCCACAAATAGCCAAAAAACAGAGGGGGCGTAGGCCATAAAAGCGTAATCGACACTGAAGCCCAGTAATGATATCAACAGGATAGGGCGGCGGCCAAAGCGATCGCTCAGGTTGCCCATAATGGGCGAAAAAAGCACCTGCATCAATGCGTAGGTAAAGGTAAGCCATCCGCTGATCTCGGACGCTGCCGGGATATCCACATGGCCCAATTGCTGTAAAAGCTTAGGCATAACCGGGATAATAATGCCCAATCCCAGCACATCAACAAAAATGGTAACAAATATAAAGCTGAGTGCCTTTTTAGTATTAAGCTTTGATAGTGGTGCTTCCTGCATACAGATGCTTAAACCGCTTTCGCGTTAACTTGTTTACGGAAATTGCGTACGGCCAATATGGCGCTGGCCAGCATTAATACAGAACCTAATAAGAAAGGTGCGCCAGGAAATTGAATAGGTGCACCTTTTTTGGTGAAGAAATAAAATGTTTGGGTCATTACCAACGGTCCAAAAATGCTGCTTAAACTCATCAGGCTGGTCAATCCGCCCTGTAATTCGCCTTGTGCATTTTTAGGGACGTTATTGCTGATATAACCTTGCAATGCCGGTCCTGCTATACCGCCGAGGCAATAGGGAACCAAAAAGGCAAACATCATCCAACTTTGGCTGGCAAAGGCAAATAATATCAGGCCAATACTATAGCAAAGTAAGCCCATCCAGATGCTTTTTTCCTGGCCGAGTTTCGGCAGAGTAATGCGTATCAGGCCACCTTGCACCAACGCTGTTAAAACCCCTACAACGGCCAGGGAAGCGCCTACCAGTTTGGGGTTCCAGTCAAATTTTTCGATAGTGTAATACGACCATAAACTTTGCACGGCCTGCGCGGCAAAATAGATCAGAAATAATGAAGCGGCCAACCCCAATACGTTCTCATATTTAGCAAGCTGTTTTAATGTGCCGATAGGGTTAGCGCGTTTCCAGTCAAATGGCCGGCGGTGTTCTTTATCAAGCGATTCGGGAAGAATAAAATAGCCATATAAGGCGTTTAATAGCGCCAGCGCACCTGCGGCAATAAATGGATAATGAATATTAAGGCCACCTAAAAGCCCGCCAATGCCCTGACCCAATATAAAGCCAACGCCAAATGCAACGCCGATCAGGCCAAAATTTGCCGCTTTTTTTTCAGGTGTGCTAACGTCGGATATATAAGCCGATGCAGTAGTAAAGCTGGCCCCTGTCATTCCGGCAATAATGCGCCCGATAAATAAAAGGCCGTAAGTTGGCGCGAATGCGCAAAGAAAATAATCGATACTAAAGCCCAGTAACGAACAAAGTAACACCGGTCGCCTGCCATATTTATCGCTCAGGTTACCTACAATTGGCGAACAGAGAAACTGCATCACCGCATAAGCAACCATTAACCACCCGCCATAAGCGGTTACCTGGCTGATGTCGGCGTGGGTAAGATCTTTTATCAGATATGGCAATACGGGAATAATAATGGCAAAACCCATAATGTCTATCAGCAACGTGGCGAAAATAAAGCCAAGTGCCGCCTGGCGTTTAGTAGGGGCTGTTTGATCCATGCCGCAAAATAGAGATAAATTTTAAATTGTGGGTATGATGTGCATCACTACACAAACGTTGCGCAGTCATTTAATAATAATTTAATGACTGCGCAATACAAGCCAAACAATGGGCGGAAGTTTTTTAGAAGTTCGGCTTTAATACATACTTCTCGTAGAAACGGAAGATATGTTCAACTGCCTCTTCGGGTGTATCAACCACGCGGAACAGGTTCATATCATCCGGACTGATGTTATGTTCTTTGTTCAGCATTTTTTCCTGCACCCATTCAAACAGGCCCTTCCAGTAATCGGCACCCACAAATACAATGGGAAAGCGGGCGATCTTGCCAGTTTGGATCAGCGTTATCGCTTCGAACGATTCATCAAGCGTACCGAAACCACCCGGCAGGATGATAAAACCCTGAGAGTATTTCATAAACATTACCTTACGGACGAAGAAGTAATCGAACTCCAGTAATTTATCCCTATCGATATATTTATTATGGAACTGCTCGAACGGTAACTCGATATTTAAACCTACCGATTTACCGCCGGCTTCATAAGCGCCTTTGTTAGCAGCTTCCATAATACCGGGGCCACCACCCGAAATTACACCATAGCCGCGTTCGGTTAGCAGCCGGGCGCAATCTTCCGACATTTTGTAATAAGGATTATCGTTATGCGTACGCGCCGAACCGAAGATGGATACGCAAGGGCCTATCTTGGCCAGTTTCTCAAACCCATCCACAAATTCGGCCATGATCTTGAAGATCTGCCATGAGTCGGATACTTTTATTTCCTGCCAGTCTTTGTTCTCAAACGCGCGTCTTATTTTTTCGTCACCAGTCATATATTTTTATTTGGTCCGGATTCCGGAAGATTAATAATTAGGCCGGATCGGGCAAGCCAAAATCCGGAGGGGTTCAAATGTAAAGTAAAGTTTTATAAATCCTAAAAAATTATCAGGCCGTGGCCATTTTGCCCTCTTTTTTTGATGAGAACAGCCACAAGCCGATAAAGGTGATCAGCCCGTTTACGATGATCAACTCGTTATCAAAAACGTAACCATCCAATATTGTTTTAGAGTGGATGCTTAAAAAATAACACACCGTTGGCGATACAACGCAAATAAAGGGTGTCAGCTTATCATTTACCTGGCGTTTGCTTACAAAAAGACCAAAAGAGTATAAGCCCAATAGTGGCCCGTAAGTGTATGATGCCACCTTAAATATGGCGCCCACAACCGCATCGTTATTTACGGCGTTGAACAGGATAATAGTAAGCAACATCAAAACAGAAAAGGCAATATGCACACTGTGGCGGGTAGTTACTGCCGATTTACTGTTGATGTCTGATTTTTTATTGAAGCCCAGGAAATCCACGCAAAACGATGTTGTTAATGCGGTAAGGGCCGAATCGGTGGTGGCAAAAGTAGCAGCTGTTAAGCCCAGCATAAATACAATGGCAGGTACAACGCCCAAATATTTCAGGGCGATGGTAGGATACAGATAGTCGGTTTTGTCTACGGTGATGCCGTTCTTTGCCGCGTACATATATAACAAAGCGCCCACACTCAGGAAGAAGATATTGATCACTACGAATACACCTATAAAGCTGAACATGTTTTTCTGCGCTTCCTTAATGTTTTTCAAACTCAGGTTTTTCTGCATCAGGTCCTGGTCTAAGCCGGTCATGCCAATAGTAATGAACAAACCACCTAAAAACTGTTTGGTGAGATGCAGCTTGCTGCTCATAAAGTCGTTCAGGAAGAATATCTTAGAGTAACTGCTGTTCTTAATAGTTTCAGCTGCCTGGAAAACGGTCATATCTAAACTGCGGCAAATAAAATAGATGGATAGAAATACCGATGTTACCAGGAAGAATGTCTGCAAGCTATCGGTAATGATGATGGTCTTTAAACCGCCCTTAAATGTGTACGACCAGATCAGTATCAAACAGATCAGCACTGTCATCCAAAATGGTACGCCATAGTTATCGAAAATAAATTTTTGTAATACAATAACCACCAAATACAGCCTGAACGATGAACCGATGGTACGGCTGATGAGGAAGATGCCAGCAGCGGTTTTATAACTCCAGGTGCCCAGCGCGCTTTCAATATAACTGTAGATGGACGTCAGCTTCATGCGGTAATACAGCGGCAGCAATACCGTAGCGATGATGATAAAACCTGCCGCGTTACCCAGTATAAACTGGAAGTAGGCAAATTGATCGCCACTTGGTGCGCCAACCTTACCCGGCACCGAAATAAAGGTAACCCCGCTAAGTGCAGTACCTATCATACCAAAAGCCACCAAATACCATTTAGAGTTGCGGTTGGCCACAAAAAAGGTATCGTTATCAGAAGCCTTACGCGATGTGAGATAGGATATTAAGATCAGCACCAAAAAGTAACCGATGATGAAGGACAATAGTACCGCTGGAGACATAGTTTCTAATTTAGTCCGGAAGTCGGGAAAGACCGGAAGTCCGGATGGTTTATCGGATGGCAATTTAGATAATATTGT
This sequence comes from Mucilaginibacter mali, assembly GCF_013283875.1. Lineage (NCBI taxonomy): Bacteria > Pseudomonadati > Bacteroidota > Sphingobacteriia > Sphingobacteriales > Sphingobacteriaceae > Mucilaginibacter > Mucilaginibacter mali. The sequence goes on along the minus strand of NZ_CP054139.1, from coordinate 2,871,022 downwards.
GATGATTTCAACTACGCTGTCATTTCTTCCCTTCGGGCTTTTGGTCTTTTCCGACTTCCGGACTTTCTCCCTATCTTCGCAACAAATGAACTTTTCATCGAAGCTGTTAGAGAATGCTGTGGCCGAGTTTTCGCGGCTGCCGGGAGTGGGGCAAAAGACCGCTTTACGTTTGGTGCTGCATCTGCTAAACCAGGACAAGGCCGATGTAGAACGCTTTAGCGCGGCCATTACCAAACTGCGTAACGAGATACAGCATTGCAGCGTTTGCCATAATATTTCGGATAGTAAAGTTTGCGGGATATGCGCGTCGGCCAAGCGAGATCATGGCCTGATCTGCGTGGTGGAGGATACCCGTGATGTAATGGCGATTGAGAACACTAACCAATATAACGGCGTGTACCATGTACTGGGCGGATTGATCTCGCCGATGGATGGCATTGGCCCGGCCGACCTGGCTGTTGATCAATTGGTGGAACGCATGAAAACCGGCGAAGTGCGCGAAGTTATTTTTGCACTCAGTGCTACCATGGAGGGGGATACCACTATCTTTTATTTGCACAAACGTTTAAAAGATTTTTCTATCGCCATATCAACTATTGCCCGCGGTATCGCTTTTGGCGGCGAACTGGAATATGTGGACGAAATAACCCTTGGCCGTTCTATTGCAACCCGTGTTCCTTACGAAAATTCCTTGTCGCGATAGTTTGATCTGCCCTTTTTGCCAATCGGCAGGCAAATACTTTCTTACTGGTTTATTGATTTAATTTTAAGTTTTGGCATAGCCTTTGGTATATTTTTCTTAGCCGATGTAACATATTGGATTATTAATACGTAATCAGGTTAAATCTACCATCTATGAAGCTATCTATAATTATTGTTAACTATAATGTTTGTGTGCTGCTCCGGCAGGCGTTGAATACAATAATCAAGGCATGCGCGGGTATAGAATATGAGATATTTGTGGTAGATAATGCTTCAACGGATAACTCAGTGAAGATGGTTACCAACGAGTTCCCGGATGTAAAGCTGATCGCTAACCTGAAAAACATGGGTTTCTCTAAAGCCAATAACCAGGCGCTTGCACTGGCTAAGGGCGAGTACGTACTGCTCATTAATCCCGACACTATTACAAAAAAAGATACACTAAGTAAAACCATCGAGTTTATGGATAAACACCCCATGGCGGGTGGCGCGAGTGTGCGGATGATCAACCCGATGGGTGATTTCCTGCCCGAATCTAAACGTGGGCTGGATACGCAGTGGTCTATCTTTTTTAAACTGACCGGCCTTTCGAAAATGTTCTCGAAATCGCGATTGAACGATCGCAATCACAAATATTGGTCGGACGAGTTTGAGACGGCTGAGGTTGACGTGCTTGGCGCTACATTTATGATGTTGCGCCGGTCGGTAATATTGCGTACAGGCTTTTTTGATGAGCGCTTTTTTATCTACGGCGAGGATATCGACCTGTCGTACCGCATCCGCAGGGCAGGGTTTAAAAACTACTACTTTCCAAAAACATATATCATCCACTTCAAGGGGCAAAGCATGCGTAAATATAGCTGGTCTTTCATCAGGCATTATTACGGGGCGATGTTTATCTTCGCCGGTAAATATTTACTGCGGATGCCTCGCCTGCAACTGAAAGGCATGGGGGCAATCCTGTCGCCATCTTATGAAGTTGAAAGATAAAGTTGTTATCATCACCGGCGCCTCATCAGGCATCGGCAGATCACTTGCTTACGAATTTGCCCGCCGGGGCGCTAGCCTTGTATTGGCAGCGCGGCAATATGTATCGCTGTGCCAAATTTGCGAGGATATCCAAAAGCAATTCCCGGTTAAGGCCATAGCTGTACAATGCGATGTAAGCGCGGAAGCAGACTGCGCGCAGCTGGTAAAACAAGCTATAACCACTTTTGAGCGGGTAGATGTCCTAATCAACAATGCCGGTATATCCATGCGGGCGCTCTTCAACGATGTTGACCTTGCTGTATTGAAAACTCTGATGGACGTAAACTTTTGGGGAACGGTTTACTGCACCAAATATGCCCTGCCCGAAATTTTGAAAACCAAGGGCAGTATAGTTGGTGTATCATCCATAGCAGGCTACAAAGGTTTACCGGGTCGTACAGGCTATTCGGCATCTAAATTTGCCATGAATGGTTTTCTTGATTCCTTACGGGTAGAGAATCTGAAAGCGGGCGTACACGTAATGACCGCCTGCCCCGGATTTACCGCATCCAACATCCGCAATACCGCTTTAGCCAAAGATGGCTCCCAACAGGGTGAAAGCAGTTTGGATGAACAGAAAATGATGTCATCGGACGAAGTAGCACGACTGATTGCTGATGGGGTAGAGAACCGTTCCCGCACGCTGATTATGACCGGACAGGGGAAACTGACCGTTACCCTAAGTAAGTTTATACCCGCTGTACTGGATAAACTGGTTTATAATGTTTTTGCTAAAGAGAAGGATCCGTTGTTGAAATAGGTTAGTCTATTTCTAAGAAATCTAAATCGGGTTCTTCATTAACAAAACGATGTATCTCGGTAGCGTTGGATATTAATTTGTGAGCGATCTTAAGATTGGATGAATTGCCGAACCGCAGCCATATGATCTTAGGAGGAGAGCCTTTTAAATTAGCCAGATCTATAAAATCGTTATCGAAAGTAACTATCGTATAATTATGCAGGCGAGCATATTTCCAAATATCCACATCATTGGCATCGGTCAATTTTAACTCTCTGACTTGTTTTACATGCTCAAAAACACTGGAAATAAGGGATACAACCCTAAAAGAGATATTTTGGTCGAGCAAAATATTCACTACACAACCCTCATTAACTTGTGCTCCTTATCGGCCGCATAAGATAGGCATGCCTTGATCTGATCTTCGGTAAGTTCCGGGAAATCAGAAATGATATCATTAGTTGACATCCCCTCAGACAACCAACTTAATACGTCGTATACTGATATCCTTGTACCGCTAATAATCGGTTTGCCAAAGCGTTTTGCTGGGTCAATCTCGATGTACTCGGTGTAGTTCATATGCTAATATAGTTCTTTTTTTCAATTATTGATAATTAAGAAATTCTCACACCGCATCATAATGATGCAACCGCGAGAGATCAAGCACGATGATCCCATTCTCATCCCTGTCAAACGTTGGTCTGAACTTGGCATCCCAAACAATATCGCTTGCGTAATAGGCCGCGCGCGAATGCACCGTTTGCGAAAAGGTATCGTCAAATGCCTTTAGCATCACGCTAAAGCCGGCTTCTGTTCTTTTCAATTCTTCCAGGGTCATATCCCGCAAAGGGCTGTTGTCATCCAGCGGGTGGACAATCGTCCAACTTACGGTGAGTATACTTACATTGCTGCGTTCCAGTTCAAGCGGGAAAAAGCGGCGTACGGTCTTGCCATCAACATCTTCATTGTACGAGAAGATAACTTCTACACTCAAGCCAATCAGGATGTTCCTGCGCATATTAGCCAGCCTGAACATTAGCCCCCGGCCATCAACCTTGTAGGGTGAAACCAGCAGTTTTTTGCTGTAAACTATCTTGGCCGTTGGCCTTGAGAAACGCCCGTACAACAGACCGGTAGCTAGCGCGAACGCCAGCAAACCTAACATTGATTCGAGCGCGGCCACACTGTTGGCCACCATCCCCCGCGGACTGATATGCCCATAACCTACCGTCGACATGGTTTGCGCCGAGAAGAAAAACGCGTTGAAGAAGCTATCCATACCCGTTGCGCCCTCGGTTCCGTAAAGGCTGTCGGAACCTATAGCAAGGTATATACAGGCAAATATCAGGTTCACTACCAGGTAGCCTGAAAGAATGATCAGCCAAAATTTACCCCAGTTCATGGTAATCAGGTTGTGATAATAATCGGCTGTGTTGAACAGGGAGTGGCCTTTGCGCCTTACGTTTACCGAACCATCGCGGTTAAGCAGGGGCTGGCTTTTTACAACCGGCTGTGGGCCAAAGCCCAGGTCGTCTTCGGGGTTGATCTTTTTAGGATGGGGGATAGCCATGCTGTAAATTTATATAATCCGCTTGCTTTTAGTAAAAACAATTTTATATTTGCTGCACAATAGAAAATGAAAGTATTAAACAACAATTGGTGGTGGCTTAACGAGAGATCGTAAGGCAATCCCGTGCTTGTTGATATAGATATATATAAGGGTTGCCGTTTGGTAACCCTTTTTTGTTACCTACCCCCAACCCCCTAAAGGGGAGCAGAGGCAGGTATTTAAATGAAGTATTTTAAAGAAGTCCCCCTTCAGGGGGCACGGGGGTATGAAAAGCATATTAAACCACTTATTCGAACACAAAACATTTAGCCACGAGCAATCGAAGGAGATACTGACGAACATCGCGTTGGGTAAATACAATAACTCGCAAATGGCCGCTTTTATGACAGCCTATTGCATGCGTAGCATCACCGTTGATGAGTTGGAGGGATTCCGCGATGCGATGATCGACCTGTGCTTGCCCGTTAAGCTGGATGCGGATGAGGTGATCGATCTTTGCGGTACCGGTGGCGATGGAAAGGACACCTTTAATATCTCTACACTGGCATCGTTTGTGGTGGCCGGCGCCGGGTATAAAGTGGCCAAACATGGCAACTACGGCGTATCATCAGGTTGCGGCTCATCAAACGTGATGGAGTTTTTAGGCTACCAGTTCACTAATGATACTGATGTATTGCGCCGGAATATGGACGAATCTAATATCTGCTTCCTGCATGCACCTTTGTTCCACCCCGCCATGAAAACCGTTGCCCCCATCCGCCGGGAGTTGGGTGTGAAGACATTCTTTAATATGCTTGGTCCGCTGGTGAACCCGGCACGGCCAAATAACCAGATGGCCGGGGTTTATAACCTTGAACTGGCGCGGTTGTATGCTTACCTGTACCAAAAATCGGATGTAAAGTATACCATTCTTAATGCGCTTGATGGTTATGACGAGATATCGTTGACCTGTGATTTTAAAACATTTAGCACTGAGGGAGAGAAGATCAACACCATCGAATCATTAGGGTTCGATAAGCTTGATCCATCCGAGATTATTGGCGGGCACACTGTGAGCGATTCGGCGAAAATATTCAGCGATGTGCTGAATGGCGATGGTACTACTGCTCAAAATAATGTGGTATTGTGTAATGCAGCCCTGGCTATCCGTACCATCAACCCCGAAAAATCATTTGCCGATTGCTATTACGATGCCGAGGACGCGTTGCTAAGCAAGAAAGCCTTGAAGAGCTTTAATAAACTGATCAATAAAAACTAATGAAAATAAAAGTTTGCGGCCTACGCGAGGCGGGAAATATTGAAGCGGTTGCCGCGCTGAAGCCTGATTATATGGGCTTTATCTGGTACACGCAATCGCCGCGTTATGTGTACCGTTTGCCCAAAGATGTGCTGGCTGCTTTGCCTGCTAATATCACCAAGACAGCCGTTTTTGTGAATGAGCACATCGACATTATAACGGCGCTGATCCATGAATTTGGCTTTAACGCGGTGCAGTTGCACGGTAAGGAAAGCCCCGAAGTTTGCGCTGAATTGAAGCAGGAAGTGCAGGTACTTAAAGCTTTTGGTGTGGACGAACATTTTGACTTTGAGCAGTTAAAGCCTTATGCCGGCAAGGTAGATTATTTCCTGTTCGATACCAAGACCGAAAAGCACGGCGGCTCGGGTAGGGTGTTTAACTGGGATGTGCTGAATGATTACCGGATGGATACCCCATTCTTTTTAAGCGGGGGCCTTAGTCTGGATAATCTGGCCGAAGTAAAAAACATTAAACATCCGGCCTTTTACGGTGTTGACCTGAACAGTAGATTTGAAACATCGCCGGGTATGAAGAATATAGAAAAATTGAAACAGGCATTTGCTGTTTTAAGATAAGAAGTTAAAAAAATAACATGGCATTGTGAGGAGCAGTAGGGGCTATAGCATAGGGGCGACGCGGCAACCTCGTAGCCTAAATACACTACGAGATTGCCGCGCTACGCTCGCAATGACAAGGATAATAAATAATTGTAATGAAATACGGAGTTAACGAACAAGGCTATTACGGCGATTTTGGCGGGGCCTACATCCCCGAAATGCTTTACCCTAATGTTGAAGAATTGAGACAGCAGTATCAAACGATATTGAACGATGATAGCTTTAAAGCCGAGTTTAACCAGTTGCTGAAAGATTACGTAGGCCGGCCGTCGCCACTGTATCACGCTAAGCGTTATTCTGAAAAATATGGCGCGAATATCTTCCTGAAGCGGGAAGACTTGAACCACACCGGCTCGCACAAGATCAACAACGCTATCGGGCAGATACTGTTAGCCGAACGTTTGGGTAAAAAACGCATCATCGCCGAAACAGGCGCTGGTCAGCATGGTGTAGCTACGGCTACCGTTTGTGCATTGAAGGGTATCGAGTGCGTAGTTTATATGGGCGAGATCGATATCCAGCGTCAGGCACCAAACGTGGCCCGTATGAAAATGCTGGGGGCTAAGGTAGTTCCGGCTACATCGGGCAGTAAAACACTGAAGGATGCCACTAACGAGGCGATGCGTGATTGGATCAATAATCCGGTCGATACCCATTATATCATCGGTTCGGTGGTTGGGCCTTATCCATACCCCGAAATGGTAGCGCAGTTTCAATCCATTATATCTTTGGAAACTAAAAAGCAATTGCTGGAACAAACCGGCAGGGAGTTACCCGATTACGTTTTGGCTTGTGTAGGCGGAGGCAGCAATGCCATGGGCATGTTCTATCATTTTTTGGATGATGAAGGCGTAAAACTGATAGCCGTTGAAGCAGCCGGTAAAGGTGTGGAAAGTGGTCACTCCGCAGCTACTACATTTTTGGGTAAGGAAGGTGTGCTGCACGGTAGCCGCACAATCCTGATGCAAACAGAAGATGGCCAGGTGGTTGAACCATACTCAATTTCAGCTGGTTTAGATTACCCGGGGATTGGCCCGCAACATGCGCACCTGTACAAAATTAAACGTGCCGAATATGTAAGCATAACTGATGAAGAATCGCTGCAGGCCGGCTTGTTGTTATCGCAAACCGAGGGCATTATCCCGGCTATAGAAAGCGCTCATGCATTTGCCTATCTTGAAAAAATGCAGTTTAAAAAGGATGATAACGTGGTTATCTGCCTCTCGGGCAGGGGAGACAAGGATCTGGATACTTATATTAAATATTTTGGCTATTAGGTAGCCCATAGTCCATGGTCCATAGTCCATGGATATAGTTATAAATTACAATTTTACTATGGTCTATGGACCATAGACTATCGACTAAACATGAACCGTTTAAATCAACTCTTCAATACAAAAAAGCAGGATCTGCTGTCTATATACTTCACCGCGGGATACCCTGCGCTAAACACTACTGTTGATATAGCTGAAGCGCTGGAAAAGGCCGGGGCCGATTTCCTGGAAGTAGGCTTCCCATATTCCGATCCGGTGGCAGATGGCCCGACTATTCAAAATAGCTCGCAAACGGCGTTGGAAAACGGCATGACGCTTAAAGTGCTTTTTGAAGAATTAAAAGAACTGCGCAAACGGGTGAGCATTCCCATTATCCTGATGGGATATGTCAACCCGATGGTGCAATATGGCGTTGAACGCTTTTGCCAAACCGCTGCCGAAGTTGGTGTAGATGGCGTTATTGTTCCCGATTTGCCGATGTACGAGTATGAGAACATGTACAAGGATACCTTTGCCAAATATGGCCTGAGCAACATCTTTTTGGTTACCCCGCAAACATCCGAAGAGCGTATACGCAAAATTGATAGCCTGAGTAACAGCTTTATTTATTTGTTGTCCTCATCATCAATTACAGGTGGAAATCTGAATGTATCCAACCAAATTGAGGATTATTACAAACGCGTTAAAGCCATGGATCTGAAAAATCCGCTGATCATCGGTTTTGGTATTTCTAACAATGCTACCTATAAAAAAGCCTGCCAATATGCCAATGGCGCCATTGTAGGCAGTGTTTTTGTAAAGTACCTGGGTTCCCGGCCCGACTATTTGCAAGGCATAGGCGATTTTGTGAAAACCATAAAATAAGAAACCAAACATAGCAGATAAAATAAAAATAGCTTTCGGAAAAAAAATTAATTGTAACGATTAAGCTTTTTGTGTTTATTTGCAGCGAACTAAATTTTACAACCTGCACGTTTACATGAAAGTACACTTTATAGCCGTTGGCGGCAGCGCGATGCACAACCTGGCTATTGCTCTCCACAATAAAGGCTTCCGGGTTACCGGGTCGGATGATGTACTTTTTGAACCATCGCGCAGCAGGCTGGCTAAATACGGCATACTACCCGAGCAGGAGGGGTGGCACCCGGAAATGATCACACCCGATCTGGACGCTGTGATCCTGGGGATGCACGCCCGCGTTGATAATCCCGAATTATTAAAAGCGCAGGAATTAGGTTTAAAGATCTATTCGTACCCCGAATATATTTACGAGCAATCTAAGGATAAGCAGCGTGTGGTTATTGGTGGCAGCCATGGCAAAACCACCATCACCAGTATGATACTGCATGTGTTGCAGCAGGCTGGTAAGGATTTTGATTACCTGGTAGGCGCGCAATTAGCCGGTTTTGAAACCATGGTGAAGTTAACCGATGCACCCATTATTGTAATTGAGGGTGACGAATACCTGGCATCGCCTATAGACCGTCGTCCCAAGTTCCACTTGTACAAAGCTAACATCGCGGTGATAAGCGGTATCGCATGGGATCATATCAACGTATTCCCTACGTTTGATAGCTATGTGGAGCAGTTTCGCCTGTTCATTAAAACGATACAGCCCGGCGGTAAACTCATTTACAGCGAAACCGATGCGGTTTTGAATGAGGCTGTTGCGGCTGATGATTCGAAGAATATCGAAAAACTGCCTTATCGCTTACCTCAATACAGCATTGCTGATGGCATAACATCTGTAGTTGCCGGTGGGGAAAGTTACCCGCTTGAAGTGTTTGGCGACCATAACCTGTTGAATATGGAGGCGGCCCGCCTGGTTTGCCTGCAATTGGGTATTGATGCAGATACTTTTTATAAGGCTATTACCACCTTTAAAGGTGCTGCCCGACGCCTTGAACTATTGGCAAAAGATAGCAGCACAAATATTTACAAAGATTTTGCGCATTCGCCATCAAAACTACAGGCTACAATACATGCGGTAAAAACGCAATTCCCGGATAGGGGACTGGTGGCTTGTATAGAACTACACACCTTTAGCAGCCTGAATAGGGACTTTTTAAAGGAATATGCCGGTACATTAGATATTGCCGATGAGGCCATTGTGTTTATCGACAAGAAGACATTCGAGCAAAAAAAGATGGAGCCTTACGATGCATCGGTGGTGAAAGCCGCTTTTGCTAAAGATAATTTATTGTTTTTCAACGATCCGGCCCAGCTTAAAAAGCACCTGGAAGCGTTGGAAATGAGTGGAAAAAACCTATTGCTGATGAGTTCGGGCAATTTTGGCGGGATAGATCTATCGGCCTTAGCTAATGTTATAATAAAAAATTCTCTGAATTAATTAATTTTTTGAATATTAAAATTTAATTGTAACTTTATTAACTATTGAGAAACCTTTATCCTTAATTAATTATGAAAACCCTTGGAAAAAAAATCAGATTACTTCGTCATCAAAAGGGATGGAGCCAGGAAGATGTTGCAAAGCGCTTAGACATCTCTATTCCTGCTTTCTCTAAAATTGAGACAGGTATTACTGATATCAACCTGTCGCGTCTTGAACAGATCTCTAATCTGTTTGAAATGACTGTGGTTCAGTTGCTTACGTTTAATGAAACTGAGCAGGACCAAAAATTCCAGAACGAACTGGAAACCGTTAATAAGAAACTGATGGACCGTGAAACGGAAGTTATCGACTTGCAGAAGAAAGTGATCGAGCTTTTCGAAGAACTTCGACATAATAAAGTTACCGCATAAAAAAAGCCCGGTTATCGCCGGGCTTTTTTCTAAAATATACATCGCATGGTCAAATGCCTTTTCCCAAAGGTAGCGCCAGTGGCTTCGTGTATAGCCAGCATTTTATCGTTAAAATCGCCAACCCACGATAATTCCAATTCATCGTACTGGTGAAGCGGCAGTACATATTCCTTAAGCTTAATAAAAATAGCCGATTCTAAACCGTGCTTTTGAAATTTTTGCTTGGTACCCATCACAATGGCCCGCATACGCGATACGCCCTTCCAGCGGTAATATAAAAACTTCAGCTTGCCGATAAGGTCAAGTTTGCCATTTAATGGTTTTATCATTTGGTTGGCATCGGGCAGGATGATGATGAATGAGGCCGGTTCATCGTTTACATAAGCAAACCAGATCAGCTTTTCATCCATTATAGCTTTCATCTTTCCAAAACTTTCCAGTACGGTCGCTTTTTCTATTGGCACAAAATTTTCAAAATCGCGCCATGCATCGTTATAGATCTCAATAAAGTCGGCCCCAAATTTATCTATCTCGCTAATTTTTAAATGTTTAAAGGTGTAGCCGGGCTTTTGGGCCACCCAATTCGCTATTTTGGTGAAACGCTCAGGAAAGGGCTTGTGTACATCCAGGTGATTGGTGATCTGCTCGTATAGTGTATTAAACCCGTATGCTTCAAAAAAGGCGCGATAGTAGGGCTGATTATAGGTCATCCCGTACGATGGCTGGGTAAAGCCATCTACCAGCAGTCCCCAAAAGCTATCGTTCTCGCCAAAGTTGATTGGTCCGTCCATCGCTTTCATCCCCTGCTGACTTAGCCACTGCTTAGCCGTATCGAATAATAAAAAAGCAGCGGCCTGATCGTTAACACACTCAAAAAATCCCATTCCGCCTGTAGGCTGCTCGTAATTATAAGCCTTCAGATCATTAATAAAAGCAGCCACGCGGCCAATGGGCTGTTGCTGTTCGTTCACTAAGATCCAGCGGGCACATTTGCCATGTGTATGAAAGTTGTTTTTAGCCGGATCAAAAACAGCTTCAATCTCATTATCCAGCGGGCAAACCCAGTTGGGGTCATCTTTATAAATGTACCGGGCAACGTCCCTGAATTTTTTTGCTGATGCCTTATCCTTTACCTCAATTATCGTCATGCCGTGGGTTAAAAGTACAATTATAAAAAAAGCACCCCGTGTTTGCACGGGATGCTTTTTCTTTTATTAAAAAATAAATATATCTGTTAATTAATAATCGTCGTCGTCGTAATCCAGGTCGTCAACGTCCATGTCGTCCAAAGGCATGTCGTAATCATCTTCGTCGTCATCGTACTTCTTTTTTGGTGCCGGGGTGATATCGTCATCATCCAGGTCATCATTGTCCGAAGCAGCTTTCTTCAAGGGTTTTTTGGGCGTTTCCATAACGTTATCGTTTTAGTCTTATCAAGATAAATTTACTACAAATCTTTTTTCTTATCAACTCAATTATCTATTCCAAAAATAATTAAAATCGGTTTTCGTCAAAAAATAAATAAAATTTATTCCTGCTCTTCGCCAATGCTAATTGTGTTCTCTGTAAAGTCTTTAATCTGAGGTAATTCGCTGATGCCGTTTATGCCAAAATAATCCATAAACAAGGGGCTTGTGCTGTATAAAAGCGGCTTCCCAACGGTTTCCGACTTACCCGATATCGTTATCAATTCCTTTTCCAGCAGTTTTTGGATAGAGTAATCGCTGTTAACTCCCCTTATTTGTTCCACATCCAGTTTGGTTACCGGTTGCTTATAGGCAATAATAGCCAGCGTTTCTATAGCGGCCTGGCTTAACTTCTTTTTCGATCGTTGCAGCTGCAACTGGTTAATAACCGGGTGATGATCTTTTTTGGTTAAAAACTGGTAACCATTGCCTATTTTAACCATTTCTAAAGCTAAAGCAGGCGACTGATATTTGGTTTTGATGCTATCAAGATGCGTTTTGATATCCTGTTCTGCAAAATCCTCCCCGAACGTGGCCTGCAGGCAGTAAACGATCTCTTCAACGCGGATGCTTTGTTCCGACGCGAATATTAAAGCCTCAATATGTTGTTCAATGCGATCCATTTATATATTTTTAGTAGAGCTTTTGGTGCTACTCTAACTGGTAGTGAAGTATTTATCTTAAAACGAAAACCGTTGTTCGTTTTTTAGGGTAAATATAATAAACGAAAAAACAATACCTTATGAAAACATTATTTGACACAGGAACTAACGTAAACATGGCTCGCCGGTCGTTTTTGCGCTATGCAGGTGCAGGGGCAGTTGCCGCGACAGGTGTACTGGCCATGTCATCGTGCCACAAACACCACGATAACATTTTTAACACAGTTGATGTAGGTTCGGGCGATACCGGCATTTTAAATTATGCCTACGCGCTTGAGCAATTAGAGGCGGCCTTTTATATCCAGGTTGCATTAACGCCGTACAGCGGGATTACGCCTACTGAGACAGCCTTGTTAACTGACATCAGGGACCACGAAGTAGCGCATCGCGAATTCTTCAAAGCAGCTTTAGGTTCAAACGCTATCGGCAGTTTGACCCCCGATTTTAGCAGTATTAATTTCAGTAATCGTACCCAGGTGCTTGCAGCGGCCCAGGCTTTTGAAGATACAGGGGTTAGCGCCTATAATGGCGCAGGCTACCTGATACAAAGCCCGGATTATTTGCTATTGGCCGGTAAGATCGTTTCGGTAGAGGCGCGCCATGCCTCATATATCCGCAACCTGGTTAGTTACGGTAGCTTTGCCAACAATATGATTTTAGATGGCAATGGTATGGACAAGGCCCAAAGCATCGCGCAGGTATTGCCCATTGCCAACACCTATCTTAAAACCAAAGTTAGCGCTGCTTCATTCAATTACGTCCCTTAATCAACATTGCCATGAATTTATTTGAATTATTCGAAGATATTGAAAAAGCTGATCCAGAGTTTCAGGACCGCATCAGCCCGCGCCGAGACGCGATAAAAAACATGACCAGTTTCGGTAGCAAAGTAGCGGTAGCCGCTTTGCCCTTTGCCTTTAGTGAGTTGCTTAAAAAGGCTTATGGACAAGTACCATCATCGGCGGTATTGGCCACATTAAACTTTGCCTTAAAACTGGAATACTTTGAAGCGGCGTTCTACCGCACCGGTTTAGCGCAAGCCTCGTTGGTTGTACCCACGTCAGATCGTACGAATATTTTAGCGCCGATTGCCGCGCATGAGGTATCGCACGTGAACTTCCTAAAAACTGCTTTAGGCACTAATGCAGTAGCGCAACCTGCCGATAGTAGTTATGATTTTACTGCCGGAGGGGCGTTTGCAACGGTTTTTACTAATTATGCAACCTTTCTTGCTGTAGCGCAGGTGCTTGAAGATACCGGGGTACGTGCTTATAAGGGACAGGCTGGTGTGTTGCTGAAAGACCAAACCTATTTAACAGCAGCCCTGAATATCCACTCGGTAGAGGCGCGCCACGCCTCGGCCATACGTTATTTGCGCCGTACTACCATTAGCGGAGCAAGCGCAACAAAACCCTGGATATCATTAGGGACCGGTAACGTAGCCAACGATACCGGCATCAGCACTGTTGATGGCAATTATGCATCAGAAAATAACACAATGCAAGGTAGTCCTGCTGTTGATATTACCAAATTGCCGGGTGTCTCTGCAAATTCTACCATTTCATTATCAGCGGCTGTTGAGGCTTTTGACGAGCCACTAACTATGGCTCAGGTGCTAAATTTGGTTGCTCCATTCCATGTTTCGTAATCCCCGAAAAATATCTAAATAAAAAAACGCTCCATTAATCGGAGCGTTTTTTTGTTTAAGATCGGTGCTGTTTACTTAGCCGAATATATAACGTAGTTTTTCCCGGGCTGTGCCAACTCAAAATTGCTGTAGCCAGGGAAATTTTTAAAATACATGGATGCCTTGGTGCCTACGTACGATTTTGGCAGAACGATATACAATGGCCCTTTGTGACCAGCGTATTTGTCGAAATCGTTTTGGGGTTGCAGGTTATCGTCTATTTCAGGGTAAGTGATCACGCGGTTGTGGTTGATCTCCAGCCCAGCATCGGGAGTGATGAATACAAAAATGGCGTTGCGTTGTGCTGCATCAAGCGCGCTAAGGTAGTTAAGTGTTGGCTGATCGATAAACACCTGAGCTAGCCCCGTACTGCCATGGCCGGATGAACTGACATTTCTTTCGTACCCGGTAGATAAAAACGTGTAATTAACCTTAATAATGTATAGCCATATCAGGGCGAATAATAGCCAGTACACTCTGTTTATTTTGCTTAAAGCGTAAATAATGCCAGGGGTAATGACCAGCCCGATGATACGCATATGCCTTGCTTCGTACGAGATATTGGCCTGCCTTAAAAAATTAATACTGTAAAACAATACGGCAACGCCATAGAGTATTAGCACTAACAACGTGTAACTGCTGTTGGGGGTGGTTTTACAGAGATATACAATTAAAGCTACACTTAGCAATGCCAATACAATAGTGATGCCTACGGGGTAATTGATAATGCCATTGCTAAAATCATCGATAGGCAAAGCCGTAAGCAGGGGGGATGCCAGCGGAAAGCAAAACGTTTCCCAGGCCCATTTAATTCCGTTTACATTAGCTGCCGGATTATCGCCTTTTGAGAGGTAACCCAGGTAGATGGTGGCCAAAGATAGCACGGCAGGTACCCCAATACTGATGCCATTTATCAACCAGGAAACAATTTTACTTCCCGTGGATAAGCGTATCCATAAATAAGCCAGGCCTGCTAAGTAGATCCATAAAAAAGCCGATTTACAAAAGAAACCGACAACACCCGACAGTAATACGAAAATCATTAATTGCCAGCTGACCCTGGTAAAATAGCAGCAGCCATATAAGAACCAGCCCGTGAAAGCGAAAAGGATAACCTCGCCACCATTATAAAAAATAAAGGGGATAAGGTAGATCTGCTGGCTGGCAATAAAGGCGATGCTGACGGCTGATATTAACGGGGGGAAGCCGATCTTTTTAAAAAAGGTGTTTAGGCCTGCTAATCCGCATAATGAACATAAGCTTATTGTTAAAGCAACAGCCGGCCCCATTTTTAATTTGAAAACGGAAATAAAAAAGTAAGGGACAAGATATTGCCCTGGCGACCACCACGATAAAAAGACGGAACCGTTTTGCGCAATGTCTTCATGATCGGGACTGATAAGGGTATTAAACGGGCTTCCCGCTTGCATGCTGCGCATTACCTTAAACCCCCATCCCGGATCGGGATATAGGGCGGGAGGATGTACAAAGATGAGCGCACCCATAATAACAGTGAATAAAGCGGTAGCGGCTAAAATTAGTTGAGTGATCTTTTTTTCGGAAAGCATTTAGTGTCTTTATTCTATTTCCCGTACGCGGATCTTTACCGCCGGGTTGCCCTGGTAAATACCATAGGCATCCATATTTTTATTGGCTACCGAACCTGTTGTGAGCACAGCGTGCGAGTGTATGGTGATGCCCTGGTTTACAATAGCGCCGGCACCTATCCATGCGCCATCTTCAAGCGTAACCGGGTTGGTGATCAGGTCGAACGTTTTTCTCTTATAGTTATGGCTGCCTGTTAAAATTATCGCGCCTTGCGATAAGCAGGCATTGGCACCTATGCTCACCATCACCAGGCTATCTATCCATACATTTTCGCCTATCCAGGTATTTTCGCCAATACTTAAATTCCAGGGGTACTTAATATTTACACATGGTTTTATCACCACGCCTTTTGCTATATGCGCGCCAAACATACGCAGTAGTAAAATCTTAAGCCCATTTATGGGCAATATGCTGGTTTTAAATATCAGCGCGTTGATATAAAACCATAGCAATCGTTTAAAAGCGTTACCGCCGGGATCGTACTCAGGGTTTCGATATAATGAAAGGTCAGTTTGCGCCATGTGGATTGTTTTTCTTTGCGGTAACCCAATAATACAAGGTTATGGCAATAACAATGTAAATAAAGATATTAAAGAGGGTATGATGGTCTATGATCTTGTTTTTTTGCCTGTTCCAATACAGCGCAAGCAAGGCCAGGCGTATCACATTCAAAAATTCGATGCAGAAAATGCCCGCGAAAAGGAAGGTAAGCCTGGCCTTCATCTGTTTGGGATAGGCGATAACAAACGCTGCGAAAAAGCTGAGGACACCCAAACCCAGGCAGGTATAAACCACCTGTATCATCCCCCGGCCGGCAACCAATAACTCGTATTTGTTGCTTACCACTACGTAGCCAAACAACTTCAGGATGCCCGCGCTCGATTTAATAAGCACCCAGCGTAAGCCATTAATATAATCGAAATGGGTAGCTAAAAAAGCGTTGTAGTGCCTGCTATTTGGTAGGGTGATGGCGAAATAAAAGATGTTGAAATAATAAAATAGCAAAAACAGCACAATAAATGTGATGATAAACTTTACAGGTTCCTTATTGCCGGGCTTTTGTATCATTACGTTCCTGCTTCAATATTTCATCTATTTTAATATCAACTACCATCCTGAACCAAAACGCCTGCATAAAATGAAATATGCTGCCCGTCCGTCCGTCAAGAAACCCTAATTTAAAAATAAAGCGGTGAAAGAAATATAAGAATGGCCTTACATAGCGTGGCGTATTCCACCATAACCTTTTCAACCATGCGGTACGCTCGTACGGGCTGCCCCAAAAATGTGGCTGGATAGTTTGCTGTCGCAGATCCTTTATCCGCTCTACTTCTTCCTGCGCCAGCAGATCGCTGTAGCGGTTGTGCTTGGCTATCCAAAAACTGATGTTATTCTCTTTAAGGTTTTCTTCGGTGATGAGCCCCTTCTTCCATATCACCGTTTTACCCGGGGCAATAAAGCGATGATCCATATTCTCGTTCAGATCGGAAAAACCAACACCATAACGGAACATCTTGAGCATATAAAAAGGATAGTACCCGCCATGCTTTATCCACCTGCCTTTAAAATAGTTTTTACGATTAAAATAGATACCGTTAACATCAGCATATTTTTCGGGATCGAAATCGATGAGCAGGTCTTTTAACTCCGGGCTAACTATTTGGTCGGCATCCAGGCAAATAATCCATGGGGTATTTATACTAAAGTTTGTTAACGCATAGTGCCACTGTTTGGGATGATTTTCAAACGGATGTTGTACAACTTCGGCACCATAGCTTTGGGCTATTTCAACTGTTCTATCGGTACTGCCGCTATCTAATACAAATATTGGCGCATTCAAATCAGCAACCGATGCCAAAAGGCGGGGCAGATGCACATCCTCGTTATAGGTTAATATGATAAATGAAAATGCCTTATTCACTTTAAACGTGCCTTAATTATCATCGATTTCCACAGATAAGGTATCCTGCCGCAACCTTTAAAGGTAATTACTTCAAATCCGGCATTAGTTAACAATTTACTAAGCGTACTTGCCGACCAAAGTTTAATATGGCCACCCAGCCACAGCGGGTTAGCATGCGTATCCCATTTGTTAAAAAGCGCCAGTACCAGGTTCTTTAAATAGCCATGATACGGGGTAGAGATAATGATTTGCCCGTTTGCCTTTAAGCAACTTTTACAAAAGTTGATAAAAGCTTCCGGATCGTACAAATGTTCAATTACTTCGGTTGATATAATGGTATCAAATTTTAATGATTGTAATGCAGCGGGTAATTCTCCGGTTGAAAGATCCTGTAAAAAAAACCTGTCGGGGTTGGTTTTGGCCGCAATGGCAATACCCTGTGCCGATGCATCGGTGCCATATACATTAAATCCCTGCGTTAACAAATAATTAGCCAAATAACCGTTACCACAACCCAAATCAAGTATGCAAGTATTAACCCCTTTATCGAGCATAGTTAATAACGGCGCCTGTATGTAGCTAAACACGTGTGTGGCGCCCTGGTCGGTATAGCCGTATTCGTGGTAATCAGCCATGTTGTGTAGTAACTTGTTGATACATATTGATATATTGTTGTGTTAAAACCGCTTCATTAAAATCGCGCCTGATAATACCGGGTGCCCTATTACTGATCCCGATTAACCGATCTGTATCCATATTATTTATCGCATCGGCAATTGAAGGCGCGTTTGTATCGCAAATCCAGCCCAAATTGTTTTCGGTAACGTAACCGGCCAACCCAACTTGCCGGCTTATTAATACGGCAGTCCCAACGCTAAGGCTTTCGATCACCACGTTACCAAAATTCTCATCGTACGAAGGTAATACCATCAGGTGATGTTCGGCAATAATATCAAACTTGTTTTCGTTTTGAAACCCTATCCAGCTAATGTTGGCTTTTATGCCATTTTGAACAGCCAACTGTTTTAAACGTGCTATATACAATGGATCACCGGTACCGGCAATGGTTAAATGCCAGGGGATGATAACATCAACCAAAGCATTTAATAAGATATCGAGGCCTTTTTTTTCTTCTATCCGTGAGAAAAAGAGCAACTTTAGCGGTTCTGCAAAATCGCCTGTTTTTGCGGCTATTTCGGGCAACTCAATAAAATTAGGAATAGTCATTATCTGTTTAGCAGTAATGATCTGCTGCAGATTATTTTTTTCGTACGCTGAGGTAGCGTGTATATAACTGCGGTGCAAAAGGTGTTTACCCAATAAATGATGGATACAGCTTTTAAAAAAACTGTTTTTATTATTGAAAGAATACCCGCTTAAAGTGCCCCTGGGCGATATAATTACCGGTACTCCCCGCATTATAGCCACCAGGGCCGATAGTACCGATACGGTATTCCACCACGCGTGGATATGCACTACATCAAAACGCCTAACCTGTTTCCATACGGCTTTTAATAACGAGGGAGAAAAGTGACTGTGATCTTTAGTTATCCGTTTAAAGTAATAAACAGGTACCCCGTCAACTTCAATTGGTGTGTTTTGATGAACAGGTAATTCAGTCGCCCCATTTGCCGTTGTAGTGAAAACCTGTACCTCGCAGCCCGAATGCACTAAATGCTCGCTCAGTTTTGATACCGACATGGTCGGCCCGCCGTAAATATAAGCGGGTTTATACGAGGCATTTATTTGCAGTATTCTCAAGCCGGTCGTAATATATTTTTTGATTTGAGCACGAAATGGATCAGGTGCATGGTAATATAACTCCAGAAAATAGTGTTAAAAATAAACTCGAAGCTAAGGCCCCTCCAAAATATCTGGAACAATCCCGAAAAAATAAGCGCTGTACCTAACAGGTAACCACCAAATAATTGCTCAGCTTTTTGCGAGATCAGTTGCGCAAGCATCCCATAAAAAAACAGACCTGCAAATATGCCTATTTGCCCGTACGAAAGATAAGCATCAACAATATAAGCAGGCTTGGCCGAAACCCGGGACCCGCGGCGTATTACTCCCGATGCATATACACGTTCCATTACCAGGTCTTCGGTGCTTGGTTTACCCGGCCATACAATGCGCGGAATAATAACCGTTGCCGCCTGTTTTATAATATCAAATTCATAATAATCAACTTTGTCTGGTGTCGATTCTACAAAGCCGGTAAACATATCTACCTCGCTAAGGCGGTACACGGCAAACGACCAGTTAGTATCGGATACATCGTCATCGGTACCGTTGTTTAACACAGCGTCTAAAGCCAGCTGAGAGGCCGCATCGCCGGAAACATCGCCGCTCCACGCGTTTTCCCTAAATATGCTGGCATAGGTAGGTAACAGCAAAAACAAGATAAGCAGCAAAGGGATAAAGGTAGCAAGCACCACCTTTTTATAATTGGGGTATAAAAATATGCCCAATACCATCACACTGATGATGATAGGTTCTTTAAACCCGGATGTAAGCGCGGTATAAAAATTTGAGAAATAGAGTACCAGGCAAATCACCGTATTCCATATTTTTTTTTCGGGAATGGCAAAGGCCAGTGCAAGTGTGCCGGCGATAAAGCTCAAGGTGCTGAACTGGTTAGAGAATTGTGATAGGCCCGGAACTCTGTTAAACACCATGTAAGCCGGAAAACTCATTATAGCTGTATAAAATAACAGGGATGCGGTGCGCTCCTGGTCGAATGTGAATTTTTGTTTTTCCGGATAATGCATGAAAACAAGTATGCCCGAAACAAAGGCCGCATGCCCGAGGCAATAATAGCGCTGGCATTGTGCCAGTGTCAGTAATTTATTCTGATCGACTACGAAAAAAGTACTTATCTTCTCAAAGTTCTCGTATCCTAATAAGTTGAAAAAATAAAATATAGATGTGCAGGCCATGTACCCGGCAAAAATAATGTGCACCAGGATGATCGGTCGCATCAGTTGTTCGCCAAAAGATAGGTCGGTAGGCAGGGGTTTCACCCAGCCCGAAAGCGTAAGCGCGAATATATAAAACGAACCTAACCAGGCAACGATATAGGATAAGGATGGGTCGCCCTTTAATGCAATGGCCAGGCCCCATGGCAGGTACAATGCAATAAGCCGCTCGTATGATATCCCCTTACTCATTTAATAGTTTATGTTCAATTGCACCGGCAATATGCGCAAAACTCCACGATTTTATCAATAGGGCGGATGCTTCGCCCATTTTTTTTAACCTGTCTTTTGAGTGGAACAACTCTTTTAGACTTGCTGTTAGCTCATTAATATTTTCACTGCTAAAGATAGCCCCGTTGTTTTTGCTTACCAGGTCAGCCGCGCATCCACACTTGTTGGATACCAGCACTGCCTTGCCGCAGGCCATCGCCTCGTTAACGGCCAGCCCCCAGGTTTCGCCCGGGCCTTTGGATGGCAGGCAGAAAATATCGCATGCCTGGTATACTACAGGCATCACACTCTGGTTTTTAAAATCCCGGAAATGAACGTTAGTATTTCCATGGGCTTCAGATACCAGATCCTCTTTAAGACGCCCGCTTCCTACAAAAAGCAAGTGCGTATGAGCCGCATTGACGGATAGGAATGCCTTTAAAAGTAATTGTGGCGACTTTTTTTCTTCCAGTTTTCCGGCAAAAAGTATCAATACATCATGTTCACCAACACCTAATTCGTGGCGCATGGTATTTGCTTCATGCTGATGTGGAACAGAAAAACGCTCGTTATCAATAGCGTGCGGGGCAAAGGATAACTGGTTGTCCTTTAAACCATATTTTTTGAAATAGGCCCGGTTGTTTGTGCCCACATAAAACGCGTGACCTACATGTTTGTAAACCCATTTTAGGTATAACAATTTCAGGATACTTTTCAGCCAGCCGGTATCATCGAGCAAGGTAGAATCACCACGGAAATAAACCGGCAGCTTGTTTTTAAAATGGCGGATAGCTTTTAAATGGCTGTTATAGTTCCACCCAAAAACCAGTATGGCCAATGGCTGGTAATTATCTATACGTTCAATCAGATCGGGATTGATGATCCCTTTCGAATGATGCGAGCCAGGTTCTGCCGAAGTGTTTTTAACCCATTCATACTCATATCCGTCCAGTAGCGGTATATCCCAGGTTACATTTTTGCCGAAACCCGGATCGTGTTTGGCCATTGAGTTGTCGCCCCAGGTGTAAAATACTTTTATACCAATATTCCCGCGTTCGGTCAGCAATTTAAAAACCGGCGCGTAATATTGAATAGGGTGGGTAGTTATGATGGCGAGCCTTTTCAATCTATCGTTTTAAAACCTGGTTAAATAATTCAACCTGTTTACCGGTTAGGTTTTTGGCGGTATAAGCATCGGCGTTGTTGTTTAATACTACCGCATCGGCCTTGCTATTAGCCCACTGTGTTAGGGTATATTGTATAACCGTTTCTAAAGCCGGCGTTTCGAAGGTAAATACCAGCGCGTTCTCCACACAGGTTTTTAGCATATTAACCACATTACTATGCGGGTGCAACACCGTTAACAAGGGCTTTTTCATCAACAGGCAAGGATAGATCTTTGATGCCGAATACTGCGGATCGTCGGATCCCGGCACGAACAAAGCATCTGCCTTTTGCAATATGGCAAGGCTGTGGTAATAACTAATCCTGTCGGTAATTTCAATTACGTGGTCTTCAATACCGTATTCGGCAGCTAAGGGTGCAATGGTAGGTGTTCCGCTACCTGTCGGGGCGTAACTGGTACCTATAAAATGAAATTTTATTTTGTTAAATAATTCCTTGTCTGTTTGCAGTCCGTTTTTAAATGCGCTGAACAATGGGGCGATAGCCTTATGCATATCAGCGCCACCACGGCCTACATAAACGATATTGAAGTAACCATAATTTAGCACTGAAGGGAAGGCTTCACTGTTTTTGATGGCTATTTCCAGATCAGGTTCAAACAGGCCAAAGGTGATGGTTTCCGCGGGGATATTTTTTATAGCCGGATAACGTTTTTTTAATACATCGATATAAGCCTGCGATACACTGATCAATCCCCCGGCTTTTTTTATAGCGATTGGCTCCAGGTACTTGTTTAAACGATACGAGAACCAATATTTTGGCGGGCGCTGGCTTTTGGGCTTATCGCGGTAGTAGTCGGAATGCCAGGGGTCCTGCATATCTATCACGTAAGAGATGCCGTATCGGCGTTTCCAGTATGCCCCTAAAATACAAACCGGGAATTGCGTAGTTGAAAAATAGATCAGGTTGTAACTGCCTCTTTTTAAAAGGGCGTTTACCGTTTGTTTGTAATATAGCAAAGACCGCAGTGCAATGCTGCCCAGGCCAATTTTTGACGTCCATGACTTATCTAATGCTTTTACCTTATGTATCCTGATATCTTTCGGTATACTTTGCAAAAGTAAGTTGTCCTTAACCATATCCACATAACTCTCGTCAACAGTTACTACTTCCGCATCCCAGCCAAAATCCTTAAAATAAGGTAAACTCATCCGCACACGCTGCATATCAGCCGCGTTAACAGGAGGGAAGTACGGCGAAATGATCAGTACCTTTTTATTCAACATCATATGGTTTGATTAACAAGCGATAAAAATTGCTGCTCTTCTGTATCCCAGTTCAATTCAGATTGACCTAAAACGTAATTATGCCGCTTATCCTTTATTAACGCTTCCGGGTTGTTTTGATAATATGATAAGGCTTCGGCTATAGACCCTATCCCATTGCTGTTATATGTTTTCCCCGCTACAGCATATTGCTGCATAAAATGCAATTGTGCTGTGGTATTACTGGCCAGAACGGGTAACCCAGCTTGCACATAAGTAAATATTTTATTGGTGAGGCAAATATCACGATTAAGTGGTGTGTGATTTTCCGAAGCTATCCCGATATCAAATTGCGAAGCGAATTTAAAAATATCATCAGGCGGTATGGGTGGATAAAAATGCACGATGCTTTTGGCGCCATGTATTCTACTCGTAAAAGCATCGCGGATGGTTGCATCGGCATCACCCAGTAAATGCAATTCAAAAGCATTATCCTTTAAGTACTGCAATGCATTGATAATCTGTTCTATACCCCGGTTTGGGCCAACCGTTTGTGAAAACCAAAATAGCTTTAAAATCCCGGTACTGGTTTCATCCGCTTTGATAAACCTGTTTTTAGGGAAAGCGTTCAGTAATACTTGTTGCTTAATTTGCGGATAAAGCTGCTGGTATACATTGCCAATCAACGGACTGCTTACACTGAGATAATTTAATTGCGGGATATACTTATCTTCTATCGCGGTTTTCATTCGTGCATCTAAGCTCCTGCTGTCATCGGTTACCTCGTTCCGGTGAAAATCCTCCGCATCGAATCCACATGGCTTGCCATATTTTTTGGCTGCCTTCACAACAGCAGGCAAAGCCCCAAGGTTATGACCAATATAAATATCGGCTTTGTGCCTTGCCGCTTCATATTGAAGAAAAATACTGCTCCGGGAAATCGCTGCCGGTGCAAACGACATTAAACCGGTTATGCGCGTAAACGCGTTTGCCAGCTTAAACAAGATCCGGCTTAAAAAATAAGTTCCTGGCCTATGTATCGGGTCGCCGCCGGCGCGAAGGGCCGTCCATTTTTTTGATGGGATCAGGTCATCGTCCAATTGTGTACCCCAGGCATTCCAATAGGCGTAAATAACAGTAACATCATAACCATTATCTGCAAGGGTATCTGCCTCCTTAACCAGGCGAGGGTTTAATGATGGTTGCCCGGCACTAACAAGTAATACTTTATACTTCAATCAGATTGGTGTTTACAAGCAACAGATCAGCATGGTTTAGTTTGAGTTTTCCCTTGCCTAAGCGATAGGAATCGTAAATACCGGAGACGATAAAGCCATGCGGGTGCAGGTAATTCAATATATCCGACATATGCGTTTTACAAGCATCGGCAGGGTCGAAACCCACTTCTATATAGATCAGCTTTACCCTATCGGTCAACATTGTGCCGAAGCCACTCAACGCTTCAATTTCAAAACCTTCTACGTCAATTTTCAGCAGGTCGATGATGTCGATCTTATATTCATTACAGATGTTTAGGCCTGCATCTACACTGATGGTTTCTACCTGCGAGAAGCTTTCGTTACCTTGCCCGTTAAGCGACGCGATACCGCTATACGTAGTGGACTTATAGATTTTGGCTTCACCTTTAGTACTGCCCAGTGCTTTATGTATGCAGATGATCTGCGGTTTTTGGGTGTTCTTTACCATTTCGGCATAAGTATCTGCCACAGGTTCAAAGCAATAAACTGTAGCATTTGGGAAATGGTTGCTATAGTATAGCCCGGTTTGACCTACGTTGGCGCCTACGTCAAAAATAGTTTGGGGATATATGCCGGCCCTTTTTAAATCGAGCACCATAAAGCGGCCATTGGGCAGGAATGAAACCAGTTTAATGTTCAGGCGTATCAGTTTATCGATAACGCCCGAGATAAACTGGCCTATTTTAAGTTTTAGGCTCATTTACAAGGTTAAGATAATTTTTTGCGATAAGCGGCAGGTTAAAACGATCATAGGCAGATGCGCGGCATTTATTTCTATCGATGCCGGATATTTTGGAGATGGCAGCAGTCATTTCCTGTACATCGTTCACAATAAAACCATTCACATTATCCGTTATCACCTCAGGTACCGATCCGCGGTTAAAGGCTATTACCGGTGTGCCGCAAGCCATGGCTTCTATCATTACCATCCCGAATGGTTCGTCCCATTGGATAGGAAATAATAGAGCTTTAGCCTTTCCCAGGTAGGTGTTTTTATCGGTATCGTTCAATTCGCCCACATATTTTACGCGCTCGCCATCAATATGGGGCTCAATTTCTGTTTTATAATATTGGTAATTATCGGCTGTGTGCGATACATTGCCGGCTATAATTAACTGCTGTCCGCTTGCTTTAGCGGCTTGTATAGCTAAGTGTACGCCTTTTATTTTGTCCAGTCTTCCTAAAAACATCAAAGGGGCATCGCCGGGTACTTCCTGTACAAGCTGGTAATCGTTAAAGTTGATGGTATTATAAACGGTTTCCCATCTGCCCGCTACATTACCTGTACTTACACAATAGTTGCTACAGGCTGTAAACACCATGTTTTTGCTGGGTAACCTATTGATGTAGCGGATATTGCGGGCGGAAACCCGGCGGCCATAGGTCATGATCTTCGCAACTTTGGCATTTAATACCGGTAATAAATAAACCAGCCGGCCAAAGTTATGGACCACATCAAAAGCGCGGTGGTTTTTAAGCAGATATTTCCATGCAAAGAATGTTTCCCTCCATTTTTGTGTTTTCGGGCGCTGAAGCGAATTAATGCCAAATGTTACCGTGCGCCCACTGCAATACGAATCGGGCCCGGCAAGCAACGTTACTTCATGGCCCATTCGTGTATACTCTTCAGCAAAGAGATAAACCAACCGCTCGTGCCCGCCATAAAATTTAGGGGGTACCGATATACCCGGATCCATAATGAGTAGTATCTTCACTGATGTTTTTTAATGAATAGTACTTAAAGAGCTAAAAATTTAGCTTTGTTCAACTCTCGCAACAATACGGAGGTATTCACCAGCACATTTCTCAAGCGTAAGATTTTCAAGTATATAATGGCGCGGACTAAACTTATTATTGGCAATGCCTTCTACAAAAGCGCCAAGTTGCGTTTCGAAATTATTTATGCCGTCAAACTTTAGCCCGCAGCGTTCGTCCCAGTAGGGTACCGAACTCACCGGCCCAAATTTAATGACCGGGTAGTAGGATGGATCCTGCCAATAACCGCCACGGTCCCAGGCCAGCACCGGCACATTAGCCGACAGCATTTGCTGATAAGCAAAGCCTTGTGTTTCGCTTGCTGATAAAAAGATGGCGGCCTTACATTGGTCGAGCGCGTTTTTAAGATCAGGGGGATTGTAATAACCGTAACGTAATATTTGATAACTAAGCTTACCTGCCTCTAATGTCGCTATAACCGGTTCTAAAAGCTCCGGCACATATTTATCCCTTTCCCAAAATATCTTATCGTAGATCAGAAAATCGCACTTTTTTTCGACAACAGGACTTACCGGCGACCATTTATCTGTATCGATGCCAGTTGGCCAGCCGGCAACTATATCGCCATAAAACGGCTCAAACATTTCCTTCATCCATGGCCCGGGTACCAGTATTTTTTTGATGTTCGGGAAACGCTCTAACAGATCAGGCTGAAGCGAGGGGTGAGGGAATACGCCCGCCCCAAAAACTATCGGGTTTTTCCACTCATGTTCAAACAGTACATGCGGTTTGCCGATAATACATGCCGTTTCTTCGGGATGCTTTTTAATATGGCGATAATCGTTAAAGCGATAGGGGACCCTCAATTTATCTAAACCCTGCATCAGGTTAAGTGCCACCATCATTACGCCACCGGGCCTGGTTTTGCCCCGTACTACACGGCGGATCAGTTTGCGTGGATACCTGTCGAAGGGTAACCAGCGGTCGGGATCGGGCTCTTCGTAAAATATGTTTAGTGGTTTATTCAATTTAACTGGCAGATAGTAGCATGTATACTGTAGTGCTTTACGGGCGGCGCAACAAGCGTAATAACTTTTCGGCACGGGTAAAGCCCAAACTTTTGTATAGTCGCGCTATAGTTAGGTTGTTGACTGGCCTATAGTCCGGGTTCAACTCGTATACCCAGTCATGAATTTCACGTCCGGTTTTAATATCTGTTTTAGCTACCCAATGTGCCAGATGCCATAAATTATTACACGCGGCGTTTTTGTGCCTTTGTGTAAGTTGTCCCTTAGCCGCCAGTATATCAAAGCTTGTTTTAAATATCTTGTAAAAAGCTAAATGGTTGGCGGCAGCCTGCAATTTTGAAGGTTGCTGTAGCCTTAAATTGCTATGGGTACGATGCGCCAAAGCAGGTGTATTAATATACCCCGTTTTAGGCTGATGTATGGCTGTTTCTATGATAAATTTACGGTCGTCTAAAGCGCCGTATTCCTGCCGGTGCGGAATGTGGGCAATAAAATCCCTTTTAAACAGGTAGGCGCTATAATGCGATGAATCGCACTCGCCCAATTGCTGGGCCAGGAAATCGTCGCAGATGGTCCACGGGGTTTCGCCGATCATTTGCTCATCTTCACTATACAATTGGTAACCGGCGCATACAATATCCAAATCGTAAGTTTCGGCCTGGTCAAACAACTGTTTGGTTGATCCGGGCAGCAGCCAATCGTCCGAATCTAAAAACCGTACGTATTTGCCTCTGGCTATAGCGAAACCTTTGTTAACAGCCCAGTCTTTACCCGCGTTGTCCTGGCGTATGCTGATCACATCTTTTTGCTGTTGTAACCAGTCCCATGTACTGTCGGTGCTGCCATCATCAATAACAATAATTTCTGCTTGCAGCGCTGTATCCCGGCAAGAGTTTACTGCTTTGGGCAAGCTCCACAAACGGTTATATGCCGGTATGATGATGCTTACATCCATGTTAATCAATTATCCTTTCCGATTTCTTTATGGCACGGGCTCCAAATAAGGAATGGTATACCGGGCGAAAGATGTTTTTGAGAACCGTTACTGTTTTGAAAGGGATGGTTACCCGGAAAAACGTTATCAACCGGGCCAGCCAAACAGGTAACTTATTTTTAAATAAATAACTAAGCAGCAATGATTCTTTTATATAGGGGATTTTTTGATTATGGTGGCCAAGATAATGCACAATAGCCGGTTGTGCACGGGTTAAATGCCATTGCTGCTGGTATAAAGGGTGGCCGGGTTTATTATACAGTTCGGCTTGTCCTTTTAACAGGCGGGATTTAATGCCCGATTTGAAATTGACAAATTCAGCTAAAATGCTCCCATCGTCAGGAATGGGTTTTTGCCCGTTTAACTCCATGGCCAGTGCCATCAGCACTTCGTCGTTAGGGCGGTTACGTAAGCGCACGAAACCAATTTCATCATATTGTTTTTCAAGATCCCTGGCTGTTTGATACACTTTTACAGCCGCAGGGCCATTCTCTAAATAATAGATGCCGCCATTAAATTTAGGCAGGTGGGGGACGTTAAACCTACGGCAAACAGCCGCTATGTCGCCAAACCACTCGCCGTTTGAAATATAATTACCGGTTACAGAAACACTGTGCCCTTTAAATTTATCGAACACCGGGCTTAGGTTACTGTAAATTATGCAGTCGCTGTCTACAAATAAAGTTTGGCCATTACCGGCTAATTTATCCAAATGCAGTTTGGGCGAAAAACCTTCACCCAACTCGCCCGGCTTTACATTGATCACCTCTATCTTCGGCTTGATATCGGCCGCGATATGATCATCAGGAAGGTCGGTAACCAACTGAAAGGTAATGCTGCTGTCATGGTGCCATAAATAGAACGAACGAGCCAGGGTAACTGCCATATCAAGGTACAATTTTTTGCCGGTGGCTATGGTTAAAACGTAACGCTTATCGGTCATGCAATGGTTTACAATTTAAACTTATGTTTTATATACTGCATGTATTTCACGCTTTTCCACCCTATTATTTCTGCCATTTTTTTATTTAAGCCATGATGATAGGGGTTAAACTTCATGTTGGGTGCTAACAACCAGGCATTTTCCTGCGCTTCCTTATAAAGGCTTTTATAATACGGGTAAAAGCTAAACGCATATTCCAAAAATAGCCGGGCTATGGCTGGTTTTGCCCGCTCGTCGGTTGTGGCAGAAAGCAGATGTTGGGCCTTTAGCAGGTTAGATTGCCATACCGCTTTGATGGCATCGTAATGTTTTTGGGCGCTCAAACTATTAGAGGATGTGAACTTGCGGTAATAGTTTATGCCCTTACGTGTATACCTGATGCCTTTTGATGCCAAAACCATCCGGCAAAAAAATTCGCCGTCATCGTCCGGGCTTCTCATCGGGTTCCATAAGCCGGCTTTATCAATCAATAACCTGGGGGTTAGCCAGGCATTTGGTTGTATCATGCCGCCATACTGAGGGCCATAGAGTTTGCCGCTGTAAAGCTTAATCAGGAAATCAGCAGGATCATCAGTGCCGGCAGATACCCATTCATGCTCCAAAGGGTAAGATAAATGATCGGTACCATCATGGAAATGCACGGTACCACATAAACCCAGGTAATGGTTACTGTTGCCTATTAAAGCCATTTGGCTTTCAATTTTATCAGGGCTGATGATATCATCCGCGTCAAGGAACTGGATATACTGGCCGACAGATTGTTTTAAGCCAAAATTGCGAGCTGCGGCAGCCCCGGAATTACGCTGTTTATATATTTTAATTATTTCATTATCAAATTTTTGAATGATATCAACTGACCGGTCTGTTGAACCATCGTCGACAATAATGATTTCTTTATTCGGCCAGGTTTGATCCAGCGCTGATCGTATAGCTTCAGCAATATACTGTTCGGCATTATATAGCGGGATAATTATGGAAACTAAAGGGGTATCCATCAGGCTTTCCCTCCCGAAAATATCTCTATCCATCTTTCCCTTAACGAAATACCTTGCGGTACCTTATTATCATTAAACCAGGGCTGCTGCAACATGGCTATGTATTTTTCCGGACTCGTATCCAGGTCGATGATCCGTTCAATTAGTGAACTGAAATCAAGCTTGTTGAACTGTTGCTTCATCTTTAACTCCCTGCCAATTGCTTTCAGTTTGCGCTGTACCCTGTTTTGGGGCGATCTATAAAATGCGGGCCTGATATCTTCAAAATTACATTGCGAGTTTCTCTCCAACCAGCGCACCAGCGTTGTGTTGTTTACGTCGGTATAGTCGGGGGTGTTTACAAAACTTTTTGTATTGAAGATATCGCCTATGAACGGGTCGCCGCAGTAGATGGGGATACTTTGGCAAAGCATGGCATCGTACAGCTTTTCGGTTTGATAACCCGGGTAAACATAGTTTTCAAAAGCGATAGTAAATTTATAAGGCGACAGGAAGTGGTGTTTGCTTGTCCACAGGTCTTCGCCCGGGCGGCTATCTATCGATGGCATATTGTTCATGCTTTTGCCCGGCGCGTCTATTTTTTTGTATTTAGATAATTGCCGGAAAAACTCCTCGCGGTAGGGCACCCGGTGCGAATACAGGAAGTTGCAAAACTTATTCTTCGATGCCAGGATTTGCTCAGCATCCACATTCTTTTTAACCAGATCTTCCGGGTTTAGGTTATGCCATTGTATCCGTTTGTACTTAGGGTTGTTTATTTCCTGCTCACGCGGGATGCCAAAGGCCCATTCACAACTATCAAGGTCGGGTATCACATTCTCGCAAAAATAACCGATACGCACATATGGGCCGGGGGCAGGAACATCGTTGCCGTAGGGGCCGAAAAAAATGAAATCGGGTTGATCGCTTTCTTCAAACTCAAATTCGTCCAGCACAATGTTCAGCACCTGGTTAATGATGATCTGGTAATTAACCCCGTTTTGAAATTTGATGCGGATCTTTTTCTTCATTTATAAAATAAAATCACCGCTGCGCGATTGGTTATAAGCTTCAAGATGATGGTACAAACTGTTGTATATTTCTTTTAATTCAGGATCGCTAATTGCTTTGAGTTGATTGACATCAGCGTAGGGATCATATTTCTTGTGGAACAATACTTTACCAACGGCTATCTTAAGTTCAGAGTAAAGCGAAATGTCGGCCCGGTCGCCAAAGTATTCGTACTTCCGCATACCTATTTTGCCCTCGCGCTTTAGCCTTGCTTCGCTGGTTTTTGAGGTTACATTACCTGGTGTACCTACCGAAAGCGAATTATAGCCGGTATAGTATGCGATATTGGCCCTTAACCACGAGCAGCGCAGCGCATATTCCCAATCCATCATGCTAAATTGTGTATCGAACAAGCCCAGGTAGCTTAAAGCACTTTTGCGGATAAGCATCGAAACATCGCTGAATGTAAAGCTTTTAACCTCTCCATTTTGCCATTTTTTATACTGCTCCAGGCGATTAGCTTCTGTAATGGTTTGGGGTGTTAGTATATTGGTGGTAAGGCAGTTGGATATGCATAGGTCAACTTGCGGATTAGCCAGCATATAGTTTTTGCACTGGCGAATAGCCGTATAATTGTACACATCGTCGTCTATTATCTTTTTAATAATAGTGCCTTTGGCCATCAACATGGCTTTGTTCCAGCCGTGGGCCTGGTTGTTGTCGGGTTCCGAAATAAACTGGTGGATGTGCCCCTCGTTAAACAATTGCTGCAGGTACTCTTTTGCACCGTCGGTACTATCGCCATCTACCACAACAATCTCTTCGCCGGGCTGCAATTCATTCAGCAAGCGCTCTAAAGTGATCTTTAAAAGCGGCAGACGGTTACGGGTGGCTATTATATAACTCAGGCTGATCATGCTTTACTTAATGCTGAAACATCTTTTATGGTAATCGGCTACTACGTTTTTGTCCCGTTGGTTGGCGGAAGCGTCAGTATATATCTCGCCTGCAAAGCCACCATCTTCATCAAACGGAATAATGATAGCTTCCTCATGGGGAAACCGCGGAAAACTGTCGTGTATCATTACATCATCTTTGATCTTCGGGTAGATCATTTGTTGTAAAAATACCTGGTCTATACCGTAATTATTGGTCAGAACCACCTCCCTGGCATTTTTCTTTATGTTGATGCTATTCTTTTTTGCACCCCATAAGCCACCCATAATTGCCGTATTGTGGTTTAAATGATCCCTGATGACATGGAACGTTTTACCCGATGCCTGCCATTGGCTAATCATCAAGCCTTCCCGGGCCGTGCAAACACTATCCAGATCGCGGATAATGACAGCTTCCGCATCTTTATCTTCAATAGCTAAAAAACGCCATAACATGTAGCGGGCATCCACACCGGCGCCTTGCATCATTATTAATTCGCAACCGTTATCCGTTAATAATTTTACCGATGGCTCGTCTACGTCACTTCCCACGTATACCCGGCATTTCCAACCGGGCAATATTTTATGGTACGATCGGATAACCTCGTCAAGATTTTGGGTATATCGCGCCGCATTGCCATATAGCGAAAATGAAATGATCCTGGTTTTTAGTCTGTCCAAATTCCGCGTCCCGGTTATGTTAAACAGGTTTTTATTCTGATAATGTTGCTTGCCGAAGCGATGGACCAACGCTTTCAGTGGCTTTTTGAGCAGGTAAAGTCCATAGACCTTTCCATTTGAGCCATGGTTAACGTATTCAAAAATATCCTTCAACTCCTTTTGGTGCGAGTGAAGCGGACGTACACAATGCGCGTCGATATATTTATTGCGCACCAGCCCCCATTTGTTGTACTGCCAGCGCCCACGGTCAATGCGGTTTTTAGCCATGGGGTTCCAACCGCGTTTAAGAAATATCACCTTACTTAGCAAGGGCGACCCATGCAGCTTTTTTGCAAAAAAAAGTTCATCGGTATCCCATTTCAAGTTAAGCGAATGCAGGTCTTTTATAAAATTTATAATGGTATTTAGATCAAGCCCATTGAGCCCTATTATCTGCTGAAAATATTTGCCCCTGGCTGCAATATAGCACATTGGGTATCGCAGCTCGTTTGGATGGGCGTCTGATGAAAAAACGATAATGTCATCATTATCATACTGCCGGATATTGGCCGAGAAGTAATTGATGCTGAGCGGCACCATATCAATATCTGCTATAATGGATACTTCTTCCGGAAAAAAGCAGGGGATAATAAACCGTATTACCTGCGCAATAAAGCCGGGGTCGATCCCCTCTATCTGCGGAAATTTGATAACCGTACCCTCGCCATGGTTAAGATTTAAACCCCCGATGGCAGCCACCGTTGGTTCGATCTTTATGTTACGCCAGCCCCGGGCTACAATGGGCCAAAACTCGTAATAAAGCGGCATTGGACTGGTTGCAACGATGGCGCGGTCAATGATCAATTTTAAAATTTTAAATTATGTAATGCCTGCATCCGTTTGATATCCAAACTTCTATTTGCCGACCTTAGTCGCACATGATAGATCAAATTATCGAAAATATGCTCCACCGTTTTATCTCCGGTTTGGTATATTTTTTCATCATCGGTATAACTCAATCGTATGGCTTTGTCGCTTATCGGGATGTGGTGATGGTTCATGAATACGCCTAAAGCTACATCGTCTATCGTGTCCTTTGGCACCTCATCCCTGTTATCAACTACCAGTTTTACTAAATCGGCTGATAAAAAATAGCCGGAACCGGAAGCAAAGCGATATGGTTTGCTCTGATACTCCCCATCACCAATTATACCGGCATAGAATTGTTCTTTTGGCATCCCCTCCAAAAAATGAAGAATATTTTTAAGACTGATGTATGAACCAAGATTGGTGCGGAAGATGTATTGAAATTGATAGTTGGCCGATACGTATTCAAAGGCTTGCAACGTTTTCTCGATGCATTCAAAATAGCCATCTTTGCAGGGGAGTGTTAGATCGTTGCCACGCATCAGGGCGCTTTTGTTTTTAAAAAGCTTCCGTTGGTTATCGGTATAAAAAATAACCTTGATACCCGGCTGCCCTATACTTGCCCATGTTTGCTTAATGGCCTTTTCCAACCTGCGATATTTGGCCGAACTGGAACACATCACTAAAATAATAAGCTTGTATTCCATGCGCTAAAGGCCTAAAAGCATTTTAAGTTTATAATAAGTCAGTTCGATACGATAGCGAATATATGAACGATGGTGCCATTTATAACTAAAGTACAACCGCGGTATCTGTGTAAGCTTTTGATGCTCTTTTTTATCCATGGTAACCCACGACCGGCTGCCCAAATGATCGACTATTGACCCCGGGATCAACCTGGTTATGATCTGATGCTTTTGCAGGGTTTTAATGTAATCATAGTCCGAATACCAAAAGGTAAGCTGCTCGTCGAGGGGCCCTGTGATATTAAACAACTCCCGCTTTACAAATATGCACCAACCGAACAGCACACCGTAAAAGCTATCCAGTTCGCAGTCCTCGCCGGTGTGGTTTTTATTCTTTATATAACCCGGCTGGTAGGGGTGCGCGCTGAGCAGGTTAGCATCTTCATCCATTGCTTTTAGCATAGCGCTTGCCCAGCCTTTGTGAAAAACCAGATCGTTATTGCAAAGGCATACATAAGGGCTGTTTGTTTGCCCGATGCCGATGTTGAGGTATTTATGAAAACCAAATTTTTCCTTTGGATAAATCGTAGTTGAATTTGGGAACTGATAAGGGAATAGACCTTTGTTCGATTCGATTACCACGACATTGAAATGTATCTCATCCGGATTTTCAGACGCTAAAACTGTTTGGATAGTTTGGTTGGTCAGGTCCTTTAAACTCTCATCCTTAGCGTAGCTGAGGATAATGATATCTATTTCAATTGGCTTTGCCATAAATTACTACGCGTAAAACGGCGCGCCTTTTTTAAACAAGTATTTATAAAGGAACTTTACAAAATATCCCGGCGTTTTTAAAAACAGGTACCCCTTTTTAAAGCTTAGCAAATACTTTATCGCTATACTGTATATCTGCCTGTTAGTGTAGCCATTGGCGGCACAAGCCAATATAAAGCTGTTTAATGTTTTGTATTCCAAGCGGCCGGTTTCGGCGGTGCTTAGTTTTAAGCAGGTAGCAGGTAAATGCTTCTCCCATTTTTTGTGAAATATCAGCGCGCTATCTATCCAGTCGCGGTTTACATTACCCATAGAATGGTGGCTGATCAGCACATCGTTAATGCACCACAAATTCCCGCCTGCCTGGTGTATCTGCATACAGATATCCGCATCGTAAAAATGGAAGCCTTTAAATGTAGCATCATCAAAACTAATTTGCCCGAACATGGATTTTCTGATGCAAAACCAAACACCATCCAGTATTACAGCCTGTCGCTTTACATCCGTTTGCCCGTTTGATTGTAATTGAGCATTTGACCCATCCCCGTTGATCTGCAAAATGTGCCGGTAAATAATGCCATTTCCCCACCAGGGGCCGGGCATAAAGGTACAATAGGGCGTGCCGGCTATGCCGATCGCGTCAATTTGATCGTCGGCAAAATGACCAACAACGGCATTGCCCCAGTTTGGGGTATGATAGGAGATGTCATCGTGCATAAAGCAAAGCGTGTTGTATTTACTTTGTTGCACGCCCCGGTTATATGCCTGGAAAATGTTGTATTGATTTTCCGAGTTATCGATAAGGATAACTTCATATTCAACACCGATGGTATCCGCAATATTTTGCGATAATGCCGCATCTAAACTTTTTGTTCGCGAACAGATAATAACCGATATCACGATACCTGTTTTTCTGCCAATCCGCTTATTAGCTTGTAAATATTTGGTGCTATCACATCTGTATTATATTTGCTCAATATCAATTCCCGGCCACGCGATCCAAATTGGTGTTTTAATTGCTCATCGGTATATAACTGATGTATATGTCGGCTAAGCGCGTCGATATCAAGATAGGGGGCCAGCAATCCCGCGCCCTGTTCTACTAATTCGGGTATACCGCCACTGTTTTCAAACGCAATGAGGGGCTTGCTTAAAAAAGCGGCTTCCAGCGCGATGAGCGGAAACGGATCCTCGCGCGAAAACACTACAAAAACGTCAAACTGCTTAATTGCGTCCAGTGGATTATTGCTTGGCGGGATGAACAGCAGCTTATCAGATACGCCACACTTCTGCGCATCAAAACGGATCATTTTGCCGTAGTTATTCTCGTCGTCGGCACCCAGCCAGGCAATTTTAAAATCCAGGTCGGGGTATTGTACCATTAATTTTTGCGCTAAGGGTACCATCAAATCGGCCCCTTTCCGCCATTCAGGCGTTCCGCCCGAGCCAATGATGAAGGTGTTATTATCAGCAGTTAGGGGTGGGGCTTTATCATTTACTGTCGCGGCAGTATCGATAAACTCATATTGCAACGCTACTTGCTCATCTTTTA
Organism: Mucilaginibacter mali; assembly: GCF_013283875.1. Lineage (NCBI taxonomy): Bacteria > Pseudomonadati > Bacteroidota > Sphingobacteriia > Sphingobacteriales > Sphingobacteriaceae > Mucilaginibacter > Mucilaginibacter mali. The sequence goes on along the minus strand of NZ_CP054139.1, from coordinate 2,834,728 downwards.
ATCCGTAGGTATTTAGCAAGTTCTCCTTTACAGCCCCCGATACGGCGATGATCTGATCGATCGGGGGCAAATTCTGCGATAAATAATCGTAGCTAAAACAATGGTTTAGCGCGTACGATAATTCGTGTATGCAGCAAATGGTTTTAGTATGATGCGCTGTTTTAAACGTGCCGAGCCATGGCAAACTGAGTGCGGTATTGCCATAAACCACATCATAGCCGTTTGCGGCAAGCTTAGCGGTTACCTTTTCAACAGGATCTACCGGTGAATTAAAAAGTTTCTTTTTGATACGATTGGGATAGCTGTACCGATCGGCTATTTCCTGCACCACGTAGGTTTTGCCTATTGCCTTAAATTCGGGTTTTAGCGGTCCATCGTTCAATAGCAGTATATCTAATTGCAAGGCTGTATTCTTTTTCAACCATTTCAGCAGATGCAACAACACTATCGGAGCACCGGTGCGGTAGGCTTCGTGACTGATGAATAGTGCTTTATATTGCTTTGCAGCCGTCAACGCAAGTCTGGGGTTTGGATGGTATAAGCGGCGTTTGCTTTAACAACCGTATTTGTGGGAATAGACTGGTAAATTAGGTTGTTTGCACCGATGATAACGTTATTGCCAATGGTTACGCCTTTCAATATGGTAACATTACTGCCTATCCAGCAGTTGCTGCCAATGCTTACCGGCGCGGTTTTAAAATGGCTTTTCTCAACTACCAGTTCCCCGTTGGTATAACTGTGCGCATGATTATGATCGTATATTTTTACGCCCTCGCCAAACATGGTGTTTTTACCAATATGTATCCTTTCAAGACAATTAACCGAACAGTAATTGTTGAAGAATACGTTTTCATCAATAATTAATTCCGCCCCAGCGAATAAAAGGATATGGCAGTACTTTTTAAAGTGAACATAAGGCCCAAATTTGATGGAAAAATTACCGTTGGGCAGGTTGGCCGTAAAGTATTCTTCAATGTTCAGGTGCTCTGTACCAGTGATATCGGCGTTTTGATAAATAACCTTCAGCCGGTTTTTTTCATGCAACAGCATCAGCCGGTTCATGATCTTTGTTAGCCAGTTATTTATTATTTGCATTGTACTAAGCGAATAAATTTTCGGTCTTAAAAGCAAGCCGTACCGGGTAGTTTGCGTTTTTCTTTAAGTTGTTTATCAAAAAGCGGACAATGTTTTGAGCCATTTTCTTCCAAAGTCCATCCGGTTTGCTGATCAGATACAGGGCTTCCTTAATTTTACTTTCACCAATCAGTTTACAAATAGTAATATTAAGAAAGCTTTTCAGGTTTTTCAACGCTGGGGCATCAAATAATTCCCTGTTAAAGTTCTTTACAAATACCACCGATTTTTCTAAATCCATCAGGTTGCTATCGTTCGACATATTATTGCCATGCCGCCTGTAATAGAATAGCCGGTCGGGCATACCATAAAATATCACATCGTTGCCTGCCAGCCGCAGCCAGTAATCCCAATCCTGGCAGGCTACAAATTGCTCATCCTGCCAGCCGGCTTTATCTAAATGCGTTTTTTTTACTAACACAGATAAGATAGGCACATAGTTGCCCTGATACAAGCGTTTATACATCTGAACCCCCGTAAAGCGCCCGGATACAGCGCCATATGGAAAATCGGTATTCATATCGCCATCGTTAAATATATACCCGTCAGAAAATACCAGCCCGATATCTGGATTGGTATTTATAATATCAATTTGCTTTTCCAACTTATCAGTTACCCACAGGTCATCTGCATCTAAAAATGCTATCCAATCACCGGTAGATGCCTTTATGCCGGTGTTACGGGCCGCGCTCAGTTTTTTGTTTTGTTGATTGATCAGCTTTATCCTTTTATCTGCAAGGGCATATTGCTGGGCAATAGCCCCGGTGCTATCAGTAGAACCATCGTTAACAATGATCAGTTCCCAGTTTTGGTAAGTTTGGTTAATTACTGTTTCAACCGATTCTGCCATATGTTTTTCAGCGTTAAACGCGGGCATAATAACGGATATCAATGGTTTAGTCATTCGGCAGCTTTATCCAGTTTGACGGCACAATATCGGCATCATCAAAGTAAGCGGACGGTTTGGCGAACCAGTTTTTGGGTGCGATCACTGTCTTTTCATTACCGGCACTTAGCCAGGCCCCCCACCAGCTGAAGCTGCTGTTGGCTATAATGTGATGTTTGCATTTGTTCATCAATGCCATATCCTGCCAGCTATCTGCACCCGGGTTATGGTGTACCAGCGTGGCATTTTTAAGGCAGGGGAGCAGGTTTTGCCCAACCCATTCCGGATCATCAGAAAAGATATAAAAATGCGGATCGGCCAGCTGCTCGTTTATCAATGTAGTGGCTTTTTTATAGTAGTTGATGGAACATAATCCATGTAATTCGTTAGTCGTTTTTGAACTCACATAATCACCCCGGCGAATGTGCATGCTTACCGGATTAACTTGCTGTGAAATTTCTGTAGCTATTTCCGCTGATTGATGATTAAGCGGCCGGTTGAAACGGAACGCCTGTCTCACCCGCTCTGCATTAAAATATTTCTCTGTTTGCCAAAAGCCCTCGAAATATGCAGGAGGCTTTACTGTGAAAACCTCACTATGAAAACGTAAGGATTTTTCACGATAAACGGTAGTATTATTAATGCCGGTTTTATTAAGCAGCCTTTGCAAGTTACCGGGGCGGAGAAATTTGCCGATCTGTTTTTCATCAGCGAGTTCTATGTCCTTGCTGAAAATATCCAATTCGTAATTTCTTAATGCCATATCGTGATCTGTTTGCCCGAAGACGGCATTATCTAAATATAACCTGCAATTTAATTTATGTGATAACGATAAGCCGAAAGCATACTGAAACATTTGATTACCAAGCCCCCCCTGTAGTTTTACAATGATCATCAGCAACTAAGCTTGTTCAATTAGCTTTTCATTTGTTCCCGGTACGAAGAATGTGTACCAAATTTTTAAAGCGTTGCATGACACTACGTTTTTTCTTTTTAGCCGATATATTCCTCAGGTAATCGTGCCCGCCGTATTTTTCCTTTTTTAAAATAAGCACCTTAGGTTCAAATGGCAGGTCAAAGCCTTCCGCGTATCCATAAGCGGGGGATAATATCTTTGGATTACGATCCAGCATGTATTTGTTCAGATGCGATTCATCATGCCATAGCGCTATCACGCCTTTATCCAGATCGGTGCGGATATTGTTTTTTAAGGTTTTGATCAATTGCAGGTAAGCATCGGTTTGGCCACCGTTAAAGCCGCCCATAAAGTAATATTGTCCCTGTCCGCTGGCGATAGATGCCAACGAATCCGGATTTCTGTCATATGGAAAAACGTCGTTTGTTTTATCCCAGTAACCCGGGTGTTTTACTACAAGCAAGCCTTCGTTGCCGTTTGCCGGTAGTATATCATCACTTACGGTATCGGTAAAAACAATGTTGGCATTCAGGTAAAAAAGGTAACCGCATTGCTGCAGGTATTCTTCCGCTTTCAGGAACATCTCGAACCTTAGCAAAGTGTTGTATGGCCAACCCAAGGTTTCCTGGTATATTTTTTTAATATTCGGTTTTTCTTCAGCGTAGATGCGGCTGGCATCTGTAAAAACAAAATAAATTTTTTTGTGGCCGGGTAAAAAATACTTTTCGGCTGAAGTATAGAACTTCTTCCAAAAGATATCGTATTTGCCGGTGCAGATGTAAAGTATGCCGATCATTTACTTTTTGCCACGATATAGCAATAGGATCCAATAGATGGGTGGTTTGGAGCGATACTGTTTACCAGTTTAAATATCCGGGTAAAAGCTCTCTTAACAACGCGGTAAAATATACTGTTTCGTTGCGCCTCATCCCAAAAAAAATTACCGGTATAGCCTGATGCGATGACTGTCATACCGGCACGTTCTAATTGCTTCTTCCACTTGCGCGGCGACATGCTGCTCACTACGTGCCTTTCCAGGTTTGGGTTATCTACAAGCCTGTGATATAAGTATTGAAACAAACCTTTGAAATTAGGGGTAGTGATAATTAAATATCCACCAGGTTTCAAAAACTCGGTATGCGCTTTGATAACCGCGGGCCAATTGGTAAAATGCTCAATGAACCCGAAGGATGCCACCACATCATATTTTACCTTGTCAAGATCCTCAAACCTGTTGTTCTCGAATTTACCGGTTGTATAACCCAAATTAGCAAGGGCCACTGGTAAGGCTGCCACACGGGGGGTAGCATCAACACCGTTAAGGGTGTACCCCATGTCGCCTAAAACACATAGAAATTGTGCTGGGTAACAACCTATTTCAAATGCATGACCGTTGGGTTGGGCCGGGGGGATGTAAGCCCTGATCACCTGTGATATTGGGTCGGTATCGCTGGCCTTGCGTATAGCAATATTTTCATAGCCGGCATCCCAATATTCCTGCGGGACAATATTCATATCAGCTCTATATTAACAGGTATCTGCGGCCTTATAATGCCTATCCATTTGCTGTGCCAATTTTCATCGCGTAATATTTCCTGTATCTCAAACTGAATGATCCTATTAAAGCCAGCCAAAACCACGCTGCGGTCTTTTATCAAATAAACGTTTATATTGTAAGTATTATCGTTTAACAGGTTTGCCGGGATAGTGCATTTTGCGCGGTATTTTCCTTGCGTGGTAAATGATGGCGAGGCCAGTTTAAATACACATAAGCCTTCGGGGTTGAAAACTTCTATGCCGATATTAACACTGTGCAGCCCGGCATCGATTGAAAATTCGATGCTTAGCGCCAATGCGCTGTCCAGCGTAAATATGTTTTCCCCGTAACTATCATTTCCCGTTTTTTTAATATCAGCACAAATAAACCGGGCAACTCCCGGTACTATGCCTTCATTATCAACCCATGTAAAGTGATGATTATCCTGCCTGTTTTGTTTCTGTAAGTAACTTTTAATAACAGTATCTACGCTTCCGGTTAAAGTAAGCAGGCCATTTTCCAGTAATAAACCGGTATCGCAAATATTTGATAAAGCCGTCATATTGTGACTTACAAATAAAACTGTACGGCCCTCGCCTTTGCTTACATCGTCCATTTTGCCCAGGCATTTTCTTTGGAATTCAGCATCACCAACGGCCAACACCTCGTCAACAATCATGATCTCGCTTTCCAAATGCGCCGCCACAGCGAAGGCCAGCCGCACATACATGCCAGACGAGTATCGTTTTACCGGGGTATCGATGTATCGCTCCACGCCCGAAAAATCTACTATCTCGTCAAACTTGCGTTTAATTTCGGCTTTACGCATGCCTAATATGGCCCCGTTCAGATAGATGTTCTCCCGACCCGTAAGGTCGGGGTGGAAGCCGGTGCCTACTTCCAGCAAACTGGCAATGCGGCCCTTTACTTTTACCGATCCGCTTGTTGGTGCCGTAACCCTGCTCAATATTTTGAGCAAGGTGCTTTTGCCTGCGCCGTTGCGGCCAATAATACCTACCGCGTCGCCCTGTTCAATTTCAAAGCTCAGGTCGTTCAGGCTCCATACCACATCGCTGCTGCTGGTTACTTCGCGATTATTGGTTTCGCCGATCTTTAAAAACGGATCCTCCTTACCCCGCATTTTCGCCCAAAAACGCTCCAGGTCACGCGATATTGTGCCGGTGCCAATTTCGCCTAACTGGTAAGCTTTGGATAGATGTTGGGCTTTAATTACTGGCGGCATGGTTAAACAGTATCTATAAAATTGCGTTCTACCCGGTTAAATATCACAATGCCTATCAGCAGGATGGCGGTGGTTGAAATAGCGGTGATTCCAAGCGATGCCAATGTAAAGGTGCCCTGGCCCAAAAAGGCATACCTGAATGCTTCGATCAAAGGTGTCATGGGGTTATATTCCACCAGCCACTGGTAATGCGGAAATTTTTTCTTCACTTCCGATAGCGGGTAAACCACCGTAGTAAGGTACATCATCAATTGTATACCAAAGGTGATAAGAAAGGTAAGATCGCGGTACTTGGTGGTCATGGCCGATATGATCATACCCAGGCCCAAACCAAGCATTGCCATTAATAGTAGTAATACCGGGAACAATAACAGGTATATATTGGGATGAAAAACTGCCCCTTTATACCAATAAACACCCATAATGATAAAGAACAGCAGCATTTGTACCCCAAAACGGATAAGGTTTGAGGCAACAATGCTTAACGGAACAATAAGCCGCGGGAAGTAAACCTTGCCAAACAAGCCGGAGTTGGTGGTGAATACCGACGATGTTTTAGTAAGGCAATCGGCAAAGTAGTTCCATGCGGTTATGCCGGCCATATAAAATAGTGGCTGTGGCAGGCCATCTGTTGAGATACCGGCCAGGCTGCCGAATACAAAAGTATAAATAAGTGTGGTGAACAAAGGCTGGATAAAAAACCACAATGGCCCAAGGATGGTTTGCTTGTAAAAGGAAACAAAATCGCGATGCACTAATAGAAATAACAGATCGCGGTAATGCCATACATCTTTCAGCTTCAGGTCGAAGATGTTATTATGCGGGGTTATTTCCATATCCCAGTTTTCGTGCCGGGGGGGTGTCATATCAGCATTTTTTCTAAAGCGTTTTTATAATCTATGGTATTAAAATACGCCAGGCATTTGCTTTGCAGGTTAAACCTGTCGGCAGGTGTCAGCGGCACATTCAAATATTCGGTAATGGCGTCCTCAAGTTCGGTTAAATTATCCACATTAATAGCTTTGCCCAATTCGCCATTGCGAATGGCATCCAGGCTACCATCTTCGTTACCGCAAACTACCGGCAACCCGCAGGCCAAAGCCTCGATAAACACAATGCCGAACCCTTCTTTTTTACTGGGCAGCACAAACAGGTCGGCCAGCAGGAAATGATCCTCCAGCTCGGCTTCATCAATAAAACCAGTTACGATCACCTGACCGGCAACATCATAAGTATCGATCAGTTGCCTGATACGTTTATCTTCGGCAGCATCATACTTTCCCGACAGGATGTATTTTACATCAGGGAATTGTTTTTTTAGCGCGCTTACTGCCCTGATCACCTGTTCGTAACCTTTATATTGCTCGGTTGATGCCAGCCTTGTAAGCGTGAAAATCACTTTGCTGTTTTCTGCCAGCCCATAACGAGCTAACAGATAAGCAGGTTTATTAAAACTGGTGGGGAGCCGGATAGATGGATCGAGCGCGTTATTCAAGACGATGCATTTAGCCGGATCAACCTTATGCATGTCAATCACCTTCTTCCGGGTGAAGTGGCTTACACAAACCACTTTATCGCATCGTTTTAATAGCATCCGCTTCATTAAACTAAGTGGGCGCCACACTTCAATACCATGCGCTACAAGCCAAACCCGGCATTTGGGATTAAATATTTTGGCCAGCCAGCCAATCAGGGCCAGGTTAATGTGGCTAAGCACTACTACATCACTTTGTATGCTTTTTACAGTCGCGTCAAGCGCGAACCAGCCCCGGCGTTTATTGAAACCTTTAAAGTTTGCTTCCCGGGTATAATCTCCGGTCAGATCGTTATTGTTATCATAGCCCGACCATAAGCTAAACTTCCAGCGTTTGGTATCGGCTATTTGCTGCATAGCCCAGGCCATGGTACGGCTCATTTTTTGTATGCCACCTGTCGCGCTAAAAGTTTGTAAGGTAAGCAGCATGATTTTTTTTGGCTTAGCTTGCTCTTCAATAACCTCATGCGATTGTAATTGATACAAGGCAAACGCCTTTGACCAATGCACATCGTTATCTCTAAAACGCCCGATCAGTTTACGGGTATGCCTGCCTTTATAAAAATTAACATTGCCAATTTCCCGGTGCTCATGCATCCATTGTTGCAGCGGGAAGCTGAAGCCCATCTTAGGCCTGTCCCATATCTCTTTTGGCAACAAATTGGTATAGCTATCAATTAATAAGCTTTTGGGCTTGCTGTTATCAAACCTGGTATCAGAGCTGATGGAATTAACTGTTTGTAAAAAATCTTCATCCAAAAATGGTACCCGTACTTCCAGTCCGTGTGCCATACTCATTACATCCGTATCGCGCAGCAGTTGATTTTGCATGTATAGGTTTGTTTCAAACCATGCAGCTTTTTGTGTATCGGTAAGCCCGGTTAAATGCACCGGATCTGAGAACAGCGTATTTACTACCGATTGTTTACTTACACCTAAAATTGGAGCTATTTCGGCAGGGGTAAACAATCCACGTAAAAAAAGATAATCGGCCAGTGGATGATCGTAAGTTAATAGCTCAAACCGCTTAAAACGCCCCACGCTTAGTATAGCAGCGAGACGGAGTACAGGAGCGGGGATCAGCTTAAAATACTTGAGGTACTTAATACGCCTGAATGACGGATAACCGCCAAACAACTCATCGGCGCCAAGGCCCGATAATACGGCCTTTAGCCCATTTTGCCGGGCGTATTTGCTAATAAACCAACTGTTAATACCATCAGTCGTGGGCATATCCATGCTGTTGATGATATCGGGCAGCGCTGCTTCAAAATCCCTTTGCCTTACCAGGTGTTGGTGATTACCCGTGCCGGTTTTATTAACAACAATATCCTGGTAAGCACGCTCGTTATACGCTTGTTCGTCAAAAAATATCGATACGGTTTCCAGTTCGTTTTTTTTGTAACGATGCGCCAGCAGTGTGATAATACTCGAATCGATGCCTCCGCTTAAAAATACACCGATGGGTGCATCAGCCAATAACTGTCTTTGTATGGTTTTATCAAATACTGTATTGATATTTTTTCGGGCTTCAGTGGCATCACATATTGGGGTATTACCGGCATCGGTAAAATAAAAAGGCGTTATATGATGGCTTGAATTTGTATGGTCCCACTGTAAATAATGCCCCTTAGGCAAGCTAAATACATCTTTTTGAGTGGTATAAGGTTCGGGGATATGCCCGAACGCCAAAAAACGTATCGGCCAGTTTTCATCAGTTTCTGTCGCTAACCCTGCATCCTTTAGCGCTTTAACCTCTGATGCAAAGCTTAGCTGGCTATTACTGATATGATAATATAAGGGCTTTATGCCTGCCGAATCACGCACAAGATAAGTTGCGTTTTGTGCGGCATGGTGTAATGCAAAAGCAAACATACCCCGTAATCTTATAAAAGCATCTGTACCCCAATGCATGTAGGCCTGTATGATCACCTCGGTGTCGGTATCCGAGTGGAAGCTTGCGCCCAGGTTTAATAACTCCTGCCTTAGTTCAGGATAATTATAAATTTCGCCGTTAAATGTTATCCATACATCCTTGCCGGCATTAGCCATGGGTTGGTGCCCGTTTGCTGTCAGGTCGATAATAGCCAGCCTGCGGTGCCCGAACACCAGCCCTTGTGTTTCAGACTGATAAAAGCCCTCGTCATCAGGCCCGCCATGCGCCAAAACCTGGCACATAACGCGGGTCTTTAGCATTAACTCATGCGGCGGGAGCTTGTTAGAAATGATCCCGGCTATACGGCACATAAAAATGACTGTACAGGGCACAGCTTCGCCCCGTAAGTTACATTTGTAATTTGCAACTTATTGTATATCAATTGTTTTAATATACGTGAATATTATGGAGACCCGAACTGCTTCAGATCCTTTCTATTAGTGATGCCCCGACATATACGATCACGGAGCAGCCAATACTTTCAAAACGTAACGCTAATTGTTTTTGGTTGCGATAAGCAACCACTTCTCCATTAAGGTCTTTTAAGGGGCCTGCCTTAATACGAACCCGTTCGCCGGGTTGCAGGTCTTCTTCGGTTACCTCAACATCAAGCGCGCTGGCCAGCACCAGCTTTAAATCGTCAATCTGCCTGTCGGGCATAGCTGCTACTTTGCCGGCGAAATAGATAAACCGGGCTATACCTTTGGTCATTAGCACATCGGTTTGCTGGCCTGGTTTAATATGCACAAACAGGTACGATTTTATAAAGGGCTCATCCACCCATTTTTTTCGGTCGCTCCATTGCTTCAGCGTTTTGCGTAAAGGCAAATAAGTTGTTATCCCTTTTTTTATGAGTGCCTCATACGCTTTCTTTTCGGCACGGGGGTTTGTATAAACTGGGTACCACTGCAACAAATTTGTATTTAGCCCTAAAGCCATGCTTGTTTATAATTTTAGCCAGCGCTTAATATGCCACCATTTCTTCTCTTCCTCATCTACATAATAGCCCGAACTGGTATAGCCCGAGTAGTCTGAGTAATAATAGTACCGGGTGCCATAACTTTCACCGGTAAACTTGGTGGTATAATAACGCGAGTGTAAAAGATCTTCTTCAAAGGCGTTAAGCACAATAACGGTATTATCTAAATGATATTCGTGCGCTATGCGCTGTGGCACTGTGGCGGCGTAATATTTTGATTTACCCGAACGGATCACGAAAACGTTAATATCGCTTACCCGTATCAGTGGTATCGAGTCTGAAACAAGGCCGATAGGGGCGGTGTCGATAATAATAATATCGTACATGGTTTTTAACTCGGCTATCAATTCGTGCATTTTATGCGAATGGAGCAGCTCCGATGGGTTTGGCGGAACCGGTCCTGAAATGATGAAATCAAGATCTTCTACTTCCGAGTGATGAATGATATCGGTAATGCTTGCCTGGTTGGCCAGGTAGTTGCTTAATCCAACATCGTTTGGTACACGAAATGTACGGTGTATGCGCGAACGCCGAAGGTCGGCGCCTATCAGCACTACTTTTTTATTGATAAGCGCTAAAGTACTGGATAAGTTTACCGCCACAAATGATTTTCCTTCGCCCGCTACCTCCGATGTAATGCAGATCACCTTGCTGTCCTTTTCGGACGCCAGGAAGTTTAAATTGGTACGCACCGACCGGACCGATTCTGCAAAAACAGACCGGGGCTTGCTCAGTGCCAACAGCTGCGAGTTATCCTCATCAAGCGATGCCGGGAATTTTCTTATTACCCCAATAATTGGTATGGTGGTCAGGCTCTCTACAGTTTCCTTATCATAAATATAAGGGTTAAGCAGGCGTATCAGTATAATAATACCCAAGCCTATTGCCAGGCCCGCTATTATGGCATTGCGGTTTATCTGTTGCTCGTTAGGGCCAATGGGGCCAAAGTTTGGTTGTGCCCGGTCAACAATTGATGCGCCCGGCAATATGGCCGAACTGCTGATCTGGGCGTCTATCTTTTTTTCGGATAAGAAGGAATATACCTTGTCGTTAACATCAAAATTACGCTGAAGGCTGATCACATCGCGTTCGGCTACAGGCAGCGCGGCAATCTGCTGGTCGATGGTTTTTGATTGCGAATCAAGGTACGTCATGTTTTTCACGATCGTCTCGCGTGTGGAGTTCACATTTGCCAGCGCAGCAACCTTAATTTGTATAATTTGTTTATCAATATCTTTTATCGGGCGCGAATTGGGGTTGAATGTTTTGATCAGCGTAGCTTTTTCAGATAACAAACCGTTAAAAGTGCTGAGGATGCCACCTAAAAGCGGGTCGAGTGCACCTGATAGGTCAAAGTTGATATTAGCGTTATCCTGTTCGTTTATCAATTTTTCCTTAAGCTGATCGATAGACATTAATTGCATCTTCAAAATAGAGCGCTGCGATTCCAGGTCCTTAGATTTTGCTAAAACACTTTCTGATGCTGTGCTTACGTTAACTATCTTTTTTCTTTGCTTATAATCCTGTAAAGATTTTTCCGAACTTTTAACCGAGTCGGAGAGGTAGGATAGCTGCCGGTCGATAAATTTAATGATCTGCGATGCCGACTTTGTTTTTTGCTCCCGGTCGTATATCAGGTATTCTTCCATTATTCGGTTCAGGGCATCCGCCGCGAATACGGGGTTCAGGTCATTCTCAAACAGACTGATGATATTAGAGTTTTTAAGCGCTTCCTGAGTGCGCAAGCCGCCTTTCACTCTGCCCAGAAAATCTTCCGGTGCATTAAACTTAAATATGTAGATGGTATTGTTAGCCATGCCATCCCTGCGTTTAATGGTAAAAGTTGTTGGGCCAATGGTTACCGGGTTATTGTATGCGTAATTTTTTTGGATGGTTTTGCTTCCTGCCGGGTATGATAAATTGTAGGTGTGCTGATTAATTGCCTTAAAAGTTATATTCCCCCTGAAAAAATTGAGTGTATCCAGGTTTACAAATTCAATATCAAGTGGTTTATCCGGGTAGGCATCCGTAGTTCGCAACCGCCCCGAAAGGTAGAAGCTTATCCGGTAATCCATTTTGCGGATAGCCCGCAGCAATAGCTGGTTGCTTTGTATCACATATTGCTCGCTTTGTATACGGTTCCTGTCGTTTGTGGTAAAGCCCGAGCTGGCGAAATCAGGGATCTCCGACTTTTTTTCTTCAAACTTTAAAGTAGCCGATGTGGCGTACATTTTGGGCGTAACCCACAAGTATACTTTTGCAATGCCCATACAAATTAATACAGTACCGGCCACCCAATACCAGCGGCTTAACAGGATCTTGCCTATTTTAAAATAGTCGATCTCCTGGTTCGGTAACTTTTTATTAAATTTCTCTGTATCCTGCATTTACCTGAAAAGCGAGTATATAATTAACGCGGTGTTAAAAATAAGTATGGATGGCTGTATAAGCGTGGTGACATTTTGCAAATTATCATCGCGTACGGCACGTTTGTTTTTTGCAATATAGATAATATCATCAGCCTGCAAAAAAATGCGCGGGTCGGATAAAATATTAATATCACTCAGGTCTATATACGTTTCCCTTATTCCTGTTTTTTCGTGGCGGATGATCTTTACATGTTTTTCATCCGCAGCCGGTGTTAAGCCTCCGGCCTGGCCAATAATGTCTATCAGGCTGGTATATTCTTTGGTTAGTGTAAAATTCCCCTGGGTTTTTATTTCGCCAAATGCCTGCACTTTCAAATTAGCTATTTTTAGTTCTATCAGCGGGTTTACCAGGGACGAATCGCGATAAAGCTTTTCTATCTTCCGTTGTGCTTCAATGCGTGTAAGCCCGGCAACAGGTACATGCCCAAGTACGGGTAATGATACATTGCCATCTTCTTCTACCTGGAAAGTTAACTGTGCGGATGCAGTTGAGACACCAGCGCTATTACCAAATGCCTTATAATCCTGCAAATTTCTTATCTGCAAAATATCATCGGGTTTAATATGATAAACAGGCGGATTATATTGTTCGGTAATTTTTGCTGGTTGTGCGGCAGGCTTGTTTTCAAAAAGCGCATGTTGCTGTTTGTATGAGCAGGAGTAACACAAACAAACCATAACAATATAGCACAAAAATCTATAGCGCATAATATATAATAGGTGCATTGTTTAACTTATTAAACAAAGAGTTTCAAAAATAATATAATTTTGCATTAAAACGGTATAATTTACGAGTGTGAGCAGTTTAAAGATTTCGATAATAACGGTAACCTTTAATGCCGCCGACACCATTGAAAACTGCATCAGGAGCGTAATTTCGCAAACATACCCCAATGTAGAATATATTATTGTCGACGGCCTCTCGACAGATACTTCACTTGCCATTATTGATAAATATAAGAAGCATGTCCATCATATTATTTCCGAACCGGATAACGGTATCTACCACGCCATGAATAAAGGCATATCCCTGGCCACAGGCGATGTAATAGGGATGCTTAATGCCGATGATATTTTCGCTTCGAATAATATTTTAGCCGATGTAGCCAATGCCTTTACCGCATCGGGCGCCGATATTGTTTATGGCGATATTGATTATATTGATAAACAAAGTAAGATCATAAGGAAATGGCGCTCGGGGAAATACAAGCACGGTAGTTTTAATTGGGGCTGGATGCCGCCGCACCCATCGTTTTACGCCAGGCGCACGCTTTTTGAAAAATTAGGCGCTTACCGGCCGCAATATGGCAGCGCTACCGATTATGAATTGATGCTGCGCTACATCCATACACATAAAAGCCCCGTATATTATCTAAACATCGTAATGGTGAAGATGCTTGTGGGTGGGGTAAGCAATAAAAGTATAAGCAATAGATTTAAAGCATGGCGAAATGATATTAAAGCAATGAGAAATAATGGGCTATTATTTCCGCTGTTTTCCATAATATGGAAACCTTTTCGTAAAATTATGCAGTTTATCACGTAATTATATTTTCTATCTTTGGGGCATATAATTGGCCCTAACAATTTATATAACAGATTAATGCCGGAGTTTTTACACAGCCACCAGTTTGTATATTACACGCTTATTTTGGCATTGTCTATCCTGATCACTTTACAGGCAATACCCTCTATTTTGCATGTTGCGCGCACCCGGCATTTGTATGATGACCTCGGGCATTTTCGCAAACAGCACGATCATGGTATCCCGCGCCTTGGCGGTGTGGCCATATTTGTAAGTTTTATTATCACCCTTTTGCTTTTTTGTGTTACCGGTAAGCAATTGCCTATTAACTACCTGCTGACGGCATGTGTTATCCTGTTTGCCATGGGCGTAAAGGATGACTTGTCGGGAGTAAACGCGAGTACCAAGTTCTTTATTCAGTTTGTGGTTGGCGCTATATTGGTTATCCCGGGCGATATCCGCCTTACCAGCATGTACGGCGTATTGGGCATATATACGCTGCCCTATACCGCAAGTGTGATATTCAGTATATTAACAATAATGCTTATCGTTAATGCTTTTAATTTGATCGACGGTATTGACGGTTTAGCTGCAACAACGGGCATCATCGCAAATAGCTCGTTCGCAACGCTGTTTATTTATATTCATCAGTATGAACTGGCCAGCGTTTGCCTGGCCATGGTAGGCGCATTGATCGGTTTTTTGCGTTATAACTTAACCCCGGCAAAAATATTTATGGGCGATACGGGATCGCTACTCATCGGCCTGGTATCTATTGTGATGGCAATACAGTTTATAGAAGTAAACAGCCCCGCAAATTATAACCCCGAATTGCCGCACATATTTTCGGTTCCGGCTTTATCCATTGCCATATTGATTGGGCCTATATTTGATACCTTCCGGGTATTCGCGCTGCGTATTTTAGATAAAAAATCGCCTTTCCATGCCGATAGGAACCATGTGCACCACCGCATATTACGTCTGGGTTTTAATCACATACAAACCACGCTGATACTGGCCAGTGTAAATATCATCAGTATAGCACTGGCATTATTGTTCAGCGGTTTTGGCAGCACCATCATGATCATTGTTATCGGCGTAGCTTCGTTATGCTTTAACTGGTCTATTACATTTATGCTTAGATGTAAGGAGCGGGAAAAGATCTCGGCGCGCTTCCTGTTTGTCTGAGCATTGTCGTATCTTTTTGTATCGTTGATGCAATACTCTTTTATTTTTTAGCTTTGCCTCTCTAATATTATTGTTCAATGCGCATAGCTATCAACGGATTTGGCCGCATTGGCCGCATTTTTTTACGAAACATCTTACAAAAACAGGGCATAGAAGTGGTGGCCATAAACGATTTGGCCGATACTAAAACCATGGCCCACCTTTTCAAGTACGATTCGGTGCACCGTGGCTTTAAGGGTATGGTAAGCGCCGGAGACGATCACCTGCTGGTGAACGGTACGGCTATAAAAACGCTATCGATAAAAGAGCCATCGCAACTGCCATGGAAGGAACTAAATATCGACCTGGTGATCGAATCGACCGGAAAATATACAACAAGAGCAGGGGCAGAGGGCCATTTAACTGCCGGCGCTAAACAGGTGATCATATCGGCACCATCGCCCGATAAAGATGTGCCTACAACGGTTTTGGGTGTGAATGATGATGAAGCGCACTTGCATGCCGCTGTTATTTCAAACGCATCGTGCACAACTAATAATGTGGCTTGCCTGATAAAGGTGCTGGACGAGAAATGGGGAATTATTGACGGCTACATTACCACCGTACACTCCATGACCGGCGACCAAAACCTGCACGATGCCCCGCATAAAGATCTGCGACGTGCCCGCGCGGCATCGGGGTCTATCATCCCAACCACAACCGGGGCCGCCAAGGCTATCACCTCAATCTTTCCGCACCTGGATGGTAAGCTGGGCGGGGCTGGTATCCGTGTGCCGGTATTGAATGGTTCGCTAACGGATTTTACCTGCAGCCTGAAAACCATCCCTACTGTGGCCGAGATCAACGCTGCCTTTAAAGAAGCTGCCGATGGGCCGATGAAGCATATACTGGAATATACCGAAGACCCGATAGTTTCTACCGATATTTTAGATAATCCGCATAGTTGTATCTTCGACGCGCAACTGACCTCGGTTGTAGGCGGGCTGGTAAAGGTGGTTGGCTGGTATGATAACGAAGTTGGTTACTCCAGTCGCCTTGCCGATCTGGTAGAAGAAATAAAAGACCTGAAATGATAAAGTTTATAAAGGTTGAAGACCTGCTGTCCATCCGTAACGAAGTATTGCGCGAGGGGCGCTTAACACCCGATGAATGCCGATTTGCCGGCGATGAAAAGGAGGAGTCTTTTCATTTAGGCTATTATGTAGGCGATGAACTGGCTTGTGTGGCAACCTTCCATCCGCAAACCTATAAAGATTACCCGGGTGTAGCTTACCAGTTGCGCGGCATGGCCACTGTCGAAAAATATCGTAGCCAGGGATTTGGTAACCAATTGGTAAACTTCGCTATTGTGTATATGCGCGGGCAAAAAGTAAATTATTGCTGGTGCAACGCCCGTAAAAAAGCGGTAATGTTTTACAAAAGTCTTGGCTTCGAGATCATTTCCGACGAGTTTGAGGTGCCCGGCATAGGCCCGCATTATGTAATGTATGTTAAGATAATGTGAATTTTGCGGGCATAGCAAACACCTTTATCACATTTACGTTGCTGTTTTTAGATTATTTTTCGGATTTTGGCCGCAATTATACTTCTGACCATTAACGCACCGTATGAAAACAGTAGATCAAATAAGCTTTTCCGGAAAAAAGGCACTTATCCGTGTCGATTTCAATGTTCCATTAGACGAAAACTTTAACATCACCGACGATAACCGCATGACCGCGGCCCTGCCAACCATTCAGAAAATTTTGCGTGATGGTGGCGCTGTTATCCTGATGTCGCACCTGGGTAGGCCCAAAGATGGCCCTACCGATAAATACTCATTAAAACATGTGGTAGCCCACCTGAGCGATCTGTTAGGCCAGCAGGTGGAGTTTGCCGATGATTGCATTGGTGAAGATGCCGTTGCGAAAGCCAAAGAATTGCACAGCGGCGAAGTGTTGCTGTTAGAAAACCTGCGCTTTTATAAACAGGAAGAAAAAGGCGATAAAGATTTTGCTGAAAAATTAGCTAAACTGGGTGATATCTATGTGAACGATGCCTTTGGTACTGCTCACCGCGCGCATGCTTCTACCGCTATCATCGCGCAGTTTTTCCCTGATGCCAAATACTTTGGCTACCTGATGGCTGCCGAATTGACCAACGCCGAAAAGATATTGAACAACGCGCCAAAACCTTTCACCGCTATAATGGGTGGCTCGAAGGTATCGGACAAGATAGAACTGATTGAAAAACTGCTGGATAAGGTTGATAACCTGATCATCGGCGGTGGCATGGCTTACACTTTTGCCAAGGCAGATGGCGGCGATATCGGCAACTCGCTGGTAGAAATGGATAAATTGCAGCTTGCATTAGATCTTCGCCAGAAAGCTAAGGATAAAGGTGTGAATTTACTGTTGCCTGTAGATAACGTTACAGCCGATGCTTTCTCTAACGATGCCAATACCGACATTGCCAAAACCGGCGAAATACCCGATGGCTGGATGGGCCTGGATATCGGTCCTGAAACTGCTAAATTATTCAGCGAAGTAGTAGAAAACTCGAAAACCATTTTATGGAACGGCCCGATGGGGGTATTTGAGATGGAGAAATTTTTGATAGGCACCAAAGCTATTGCCGATGCGGTTGCCAAAGCTACCGATAATGGCGCGTTCTCGCTGATCGGTGGCGGCGACTCTGCCGCGGCTGTGGCTAAATTTGGCATGACCGAAGAGGTAAGCTACGTATCAACCGGTGGCGGCGCTTTACTGGAATACATGGAAGGCAAGGAGTTGCCGGGTGTAAAAGCGATAAACGAGTAATCTCAAAACAACTATTTACAAAAGGCAAATCGATATCGATTTGCCTTTTTTTGTTTAATAACCTAACTTTATAAAAAAGAATATCATGCCCGAAGTAACCATTAAATATAAAAAGCCGGAGACCTTAAAAATATTAAAGGGACTGGCCAAATACTTTGATTTTGTAATATCCACTAAACCGGAAGCAAAAGGAACTAAACCCGTCGATGATATTATTATACCCGGCGATAAATCGTTAGATATATCTGTTTTAGATGATATTTTTACAGGAAAAAATTTGGATGCAAAGCAACTAAGAAAAGACGCGTGGGAACGGAAAAAATAATTTGCGATAGCGATGTTATGATCGACTATTTCGATCATCGGCAGCCACGCCATTTATCTACAAGGGATATTATTCAAAATCAAATAGGCATAGACAACGTTATTCTATCTGCAATTACCAAAATGGAACTCATAGCCGGCGCGTTTAACAAATCAGAACTGGCATTATTAAACAAAAATATTTTATGGTTTGATGTAGCCCTTATCAATCCTGATATCACCGTGATTGCCCTGCAATTGATTGAAAAATACAAGCTTGCCTACAATTTGCAAATCCCTGATGCCTTAATTGCAGCCACCGCGTTATATAAAAATGTTAAGTTATTTACTTACAATTTGAAAGATTACAGGTATATAAACCACTTACAACTTTTTAATCCAATATCCCTATGAAGAAATTTCTACTCATCCTTTTTACGCTGAGCAGCGTGGCTACTTTTGCCCAGCGCCGTGGTGGCGGTGGTCCTGATGCGGAATACATCAAGACCAATTATACCAAATATGAATACCAGGTACCCATGCGCGATGGCAAAAAGCTGTTCACATCGGTATACGTACCTAAAGACCAAAGCAAGAAGTACCCGATTATGATGGACCGTACCTGCTACAGTGTATCGCCCTACGGTGCGGATGTTTATAAAACCAGCCTTGGCCCGTCTACACAGTTTGTGCACGATGGTTACATCTTTGTTTACCAGGATGTACGCGGCCGTTACATGAGTGAGGGCCTTTTTAAAGAAATGACCCCCGAATTGGAAGTGCACAAAACCAAAAACGATGTAGATGAAGGCACTGATACTTACGATACCATCGACTGGCTGATCAAAAATATTCCAAACAACACCGGCAAAGTAGGGGTGTGGGGGATATCTTATCCCGGCTTTTATACGACAGCCTCGTTGCTGAGCCGCCACCCAGCGTTGGTGGCCGCGTCTCCGCAGGCACCCATGTCTGATCTTTGGCGCGATGACGGCTGGCATAACGGTGCTTTCTTTTTAGTAGCGAACTTCGATTTTTATCCGGGTTTCACCAATCGCCAGGACGATAAACCTACGCAAGGCAGGGGCCGCAGTTTTAACATCACCTCAAACGATGGTTACGACTTCTTCATGAAGATGGGGCCGATGAAAAATACTAACCGCGATTGGTATAAAGACACAGTGAAGTTATGGAACGATATCCTTAACCACCCTGATTACGATCAGCACTGGAAAGATCGTAACGTACTTTACCACCTGCACGATATTAAAACCGCCGTACTGGTTACCGGTGGCTGGTATGACGCTGAAGATTTGTACGGTGCCATTAATACCTATAAAACCCTGGCTAAAATGAATCCCAAGACCCCGGTTTACTTTACCATGGGTCCATGGGTTCACGGCGGTTGGGCGCGCGGCGATGGCGAAAATCTGGGTGATGTTTACTTTGGCGGCCCCACTGGTCCATGGTACCGCGAAAATGTGGAGTTCCGCTTTTTTAGCCATTACCTGAAAGGTACGCCGCTTGGCGATCTGGCCCCGATAAACGCTTTCGAAACTGGCGCTAATAAATGGAAAACCTATAAAGCATGGCCGCCTGTTGAAGCGGCTGAAAAAAGCCTGTACCTGTTACCCGGCGGCAAACTATCTTTCACCGCGCCGGCTGGCACAAAGGAAACTTTTGATGAATACGTATCCGATCCGGCTAATCCTGTGCCGTTCACACCCAACAAAACCATGGGCATGAGCCAGGATTATATGGATGGCGATCAGCGCTTTTTGGCAGACCGTAAGGACGTATTAAGCTATACCAGCGATGTATTGGATAAGGATGTAACCATAGCCGGTAACATCTGGGCTAATTTAAATGTATCTACCACAGGTACCGATGCCGATTTTATTGTAAAGGTGCTTGATGTTTATCCCGATACAGCATCCAACAATAAATACACCCGCCCTAATGTAAAAATGGGTGGTTACCAGCAAATGGTGCGCAGCGAACCTATCCGCGGCAAATACCGCAACGCTTTTGATAAGCCCGAGCCATTTGTGCCAGGTAAGGTAACCCCGGTTAAATGGGAATTGCAGGATGTACTGCACACCTTTAAAAAAGGACACCGCATTATGATACAGGTGCAAAGTAGCATGTTCCCGCTGATAGACCGCAACCCGCAAAAGTTTGTGGATATTATGAAGGCCGATGAAAGCGATTTTCAGAAGGCAACCCACAAGGTTTATACCGGCAAGCTGCATCCCAGCTTTTTAAAGGTTAGAGTGATAAATGATAATTAAACACTTGATTTGTAGATACTTAAAACAGTAATGACCATGTTTAAAAAAAGGTTAACATGATTATTGCTGTTTTAAACTTTAAGTAGTTGATATACAGTAAGTTGATTTAATTTTTGTACCGAATTGTGTTACATTGTGTTAACTTTTTTCGGCGCTTATAAACCAACCGGGTTGTTTGGATACTGAAACTGCTGATAGCGAAGAACCTGCTTAAATCTTCAAAATAACATACAAATACAAAAGGCTTTACGGTATCCGTAAAGCCTTTTGTATTTGTATGTTATAAAGTATTTTATTTGCTGGTAGTAGCAGGCTTTGCAGCGGCAGCCGGTTTAACCACCGGTGCTGGTTTGTTTTTAGCAAAACGCTCGCTGATCATGGCTATCTCGTTATCTTTTAATTTAGACGTTTTTTTCAATATCCCGGCAAAAAAGGCAACCTCTTTTTCCTCGGCAGGGCAGCCTACGCTGTTGCCATAAGTGTCAAGACCGGCACCTTCAGGGCGTATTTGGCTATCGGCAAGTTCTTTACCGTTTGCGTCAGCAATAAACCAAAATGGTAAGCCGGCTTTTTCGCCTTTGTATTTGGTCATAAACGCCAGCGAGCCCGGGTTTTCAAGGTTTTCTTTGCCTTTGTTTTCCATCACATCAAGCGTAGCGATCACATAATTATCATCAAAGAATTTCTTAAGTGCAGGCTCATTAAGCGAAGCTTCCATTTTTTTACACCAACCACACCACGATGCGTGGAAGATCACCATCACGTTCTTGTGTTCTTTTTTTGCCTGGGCGTAGGCCTTATTCATTACCGTTTCGGTTGATGGCATGTCGGTTGCTGCTGTCTCTGCCTGGGCGAAGCCGGTTACCCTGGCCGCGAAGATCAGGACAAGTGCTAATAGGAATTGCTTTTTCATGGTTCTTGCTTTTTTTAAGCAAGTTATGGAAATATTATCAAATAAACCAAGCGTTAATAATGTGGTAATTAAACAAAACAGGGGGCAATTTGCCCCCCGTTTTTGTTTAACTTATTGTACTTTGTACCGGTAAACATATCGCCCGATATTCCCCGCGGCATCCATGCCCTCAACAATGGCCCGGTAGGTGCCGGTACCATCGGCGTTATTAAATTGCACGGTGGCCGCGCCGGTTATCTTATCAGTAGTGACCTTCGGATTCCAGTAAATAGTGCTGCGCAGATCTACGCCACCGGCATTTGGCTTTGCAACATCATATTTCGGGGCATAAAATTCCTTTACTACGGTATACCCGCGTGGTACCATTTCTACCTGGTATGGGTTCGGCAACAGTTTTTGCAGATCGGCCAGGCTAACTTTTTGACCTTTTGGCGCCTTCTTTTTGTTAATAACCAGTACGCCGTTTGTACCATCGCGCTGGTTAATGCCACTCATACCATCCTTAAAAAATATCTCTACCGATTCCACCTCGGAGGCAACCACGCCCTGCAGGTAATTCATATCCACCTGCAAGCCATCCATATAAACCTCCATCGGTTTTTTAATGCCTGCATTATAATCGCGGGTAACGTAAAAGATATTATCAACATAGGTAAGTCCCAGTGCCATGCTTTGCAGGCAGCTTACAAAAAAGGTACAGCCTTTAAATCGCTCGCCATCAATCAGGTGGTCGGGTTCTGGACTAAGACCGGTTAAGGCGCCATGCTCAAGGTGGCCGGGCCTTTTGGGGGCTACAGCTGCTTTAACCACAACCTCTTTTAACTGGTGCGTATTGTTATAAACCCTTTTGCTGTTCTCTAAATATGGGCGCATGGCGCTATCGATATTCAAACGTTCATCGGGCAGAGTGGTAATGCGCGATGGGGCGGGGTAGGTTTGTCCGTCAACCATCAGCATCAGGTTGGTATAGCCGGGATTATCGCGGGCAGTAATGGTGATTTTTGTAGAGTCGTTCACCATCACGTTGGCAAATTTAAATTGCCCGTCGGCATTGGTAGTAGCCTGCAGAGATGCCGTTCTGTCGGCCATCATTAACCGTACGATCCCTTTAAAAATAGGTAAGCCGGTACGATTACGCAGGGTACCGGTAATATCTATACCGGTTTCGGGCATTACCAATATTTTAGGGTTGCGGCCCGCCATCACATCCCTGAACGAGAAGCGGCGGTAGCCCTGTGTCAGCATCAGGATATCCAGGTCGGCAATGGTTTTTTCGTCAGGCTTTTTGAAGTAATAGTTTGGCTTTTCAATATAACCCCGTAAGTCCGATGTCAGCAACAGGCTGGTTAAAATGGTCGTTTCGGCATCCTCATCAACAGGCACTTTACCTTCGTCAACCACCGATACCGACAAACTGGCCTCGGCAGGCAAAGCGCCGTTTTTGGCAGCGATAGTCATTTTTACAGGCTGACGGTGCAGGTACTGCGGCTTATCGGTGTTAATGGCCAGGTTAAGCAGATCGGCCTTTTGTATAAATACCATACGTTCGCTAATGGGCGATCCGGTTGGGCCGAACAGCGTAATTTGCAATGTGCCCGATTGGAATTTTGTTTTAGGTACAATGGCGCTGTAAACCTGTTTTTCTAACCTGGTTTGCGCGGCATATTTTATAAAGCCGCCCTGCTGGGCAACTATCGAAAAGTTTTTGTTTTGATTGGCCTGGAAGAATGATTCGCTGGATAATATCCTGATGGTCAGATTATCGGCATCTGCGTTGGCTATCATGAGGGTGATACCGCTGGCTTGTACGCGAGGCAGATCGTAGCTGCCGGTTGTGCCATCGGCAAAGGTAATATTGGCTTTGTAGCTTTTGCCAGCCTCGGGCTGCATAGCAAAGGCGCCCATACCTATATGGTCGGCCGATAGGGTACATACCGTTTGCCCGGCATTATCCACTACCGTGCCTTTTAAATTAACACCCAAACCATCTGCTTTAATGGCTTTTACCGCTACTTTACCTGGTACACCGGCGATCAATTGCCCACCCTCGGGGAAAAACTGCACATCCTTACCCGGCGCGGCCGATTTAAGCGGGAAAATGTTGGTTACGTTCTTGGTGCCCAGCTCCATAGTGGTAAACAGGGTAGAACTGCTTAAAGTAATAGATGGTGTAGGGGGCAGGCTGATGGTTAAATAACCGTTGGCATCGGTTGTGCCGCGGCCTTTGCCGGTTTCGTCATGACTGGCTTCTGTGCGCCAGCTTATTTTTTGATTGGCCAGCGGTTTGCCGTTCGGGTCTTTATAAAAAATACGGACTGTGGTACCTGGTTGCGCCCCGGCAGTATGACCGAATGAAACAGTTGTCAGTACGTCTTTATCAATAGGGTTACCTATGGTCAGCACTTTGGTAAACAGGTATGATCCGTCAAAATTCAGCATCCAGTTGGTATAGGCGCGCAGGCGGTAATTGCCTTGCTTGTAGCCTTCGGCAGGCAGGGGGATCATCCCCGGGGCCACACCATTTACCAAGGGCATTTTTATGGATGCCATCAGCGAATCCTGGTCGTTATAAACGTCTACATAAACAATTTTGCTCAGTGTGCTGGGTACGTGCAGGTCGGTAGTGGTGTAAGCCTTTAGCCAAACTGTATCGCCTGCGGCATAGTAGGGCTTATCAAAATGTACGTACACCTTCTCGATGGGGTAATCGTTAACAAATTTTACCGATTTGGCAATGATGGTATTTAAACTTACAGTATCGCGCTGCGCGAAAACGGAACAGCAAATACAGATCAGCGCGACGAAGAGGGGTAGAAATTTCTTGTAACTCATCAGTTAATTTAAAACACAAAATGAATGGCTCAATATAGCGTTATAAAGCCAATAACGTAAAACAAGCAGGTTTATTTAACACTTTTTTACAAAAGCGTCTTTATAACACCTTTATTACCGAACCCAGCATATCGCCCTGCGGCAATTGTACCGGAATGGCTTTTTTATTAATAATGATATTCAGCATTTGCAGCTTTCGCGATGGATCTGATGCCCAAATTTCGCTACTACCGGTCCCGGTTTTACAGATAAGCATGCAAGGCTGATCTGTTTGGATGCGTTGCGATTCGCTTAGGTACACCACCCCGGGTTTATAAAATACAGCGATGATAGTATTACCCGATTGTACCGCCTGCGCTGAGGTACTGTTGGCAATAACCTTAACCGGGAGGTGATAAGCCAGTTTACGCGTATCAACCACGCCAAAGTTAGGCTTCACCATGTACACGTACTTATCCGAATTGTTATGCCCGATATACCAGGTGATCACCGAATCGGCAGCCATGATACCTGTGGATGCCTTATCGATACTGCCCCAATCGGCTTTGCGTTTTTGGATAACGGTTTTTAACTCGGTGGTACGATCGGGGAAGAAATAGCCGGTACCCTCGTGCCAAACCCAGTTTTCGCCTTTTAAATGTTTGCCGGTTTTAAAGTTGTAATAGCGCTGGTTAACCGTAGTTACTACACTGGCCTTATTTGGCGCGGTGATCCCCGCGCCGAGGGCCACCATCATATCATTGATAAAGAAGTAACTCTTATAAGCGGTTACGCCCAAGCGGCTATAGATCATAGCGCTGGCGCCGATAGTGCCATCGCTAACCTGGCCTACAAAGGCCGATTCATTTTTGCTGGCCGTTACTTTGGCATCGGTAACCTCCATAGTGGTGTCGGTAGTGGTGCCTGGCAGCATGTTCCATCGCCAAAGGGGGGCTATGTTTTTGTATTCGTTGCCATTTTTTTGGATGATGGTAACACCATCGTTCAGATAAGCGCCTTTCAGGTTTTCTCCGTTGATAGATTCCACGCGCTTTACAAACGGCCCGTGGGTTTTCACACTCATCATGTACTGGCCCGATTGCAACTGCACCATATAATCGCTGCGCCAAAAGCCTTTGTTACCGGCCAGGGTACAGGTTGATGCCGGACCTATGCCATCTAAGAAATAATTACAGAGATTATTATCGAATGATTTAATGAGGTTAAAATCATCGTACAAATTAGCGCCGCGCTTAGCGGTAAAGTTAGGGCGTAATTGCCTGCCGACGGCAGTAATATCCATAGCGCCTTTGTATATAGTCCAGCGCAGGCCGTTAGCGCAGTAATCAAAAATGATCTGCTGTTTATCCTTGTCAAAAGCGTAGGAGGTGTTGGCGGTCAGCTTTATCCAAAATAAAAGGCTGTTTACAAAGTGCAGGCCGTAATTGCCAAATTGCAACATAGCGCCATGCTGCTGAAAGGAGTTATCGGGCTGTATCCCTTCTGCTGTTGATTTGGTGATCACCGATTGCATGCTGTTGATGGCCGCTGTAAAAGCCGACTGGTCATCGTGCAACAGGGCTATGCGGGCCTCGATATCCTTTTGCCAGATCTTGTTTTGGCCGGTTGGGTTTTTCTGCTGCTGTTCGCGTACTACCTGAACGTTGTTGAGGTAGGCTATTTCAGCGGTATTGGTTTCTTTATCCAGCATCAGCATAACGCTGCTATAGGTGTAGGGGATATTGATCTGGTTTTGCCACCAGTTGCTGCATTTAAAATCGTTTTTGATGAAATAAGCCAGCGCCCGGTGAATGGCAGCCAGTTGCTGCGGGTTTTGTGTTTTATTCCACTCGCGGCAAAGCAGCATAATGCGGTACATATGCCATGCAGGTGGCCACGCGCTGGGGCTATCGTTGGTGTAGTTCAGATCCTTCCAGTTACCATCGGTCGTCAGGCTTTTAAAGTAACCCGCGGCATCTGAGTTGTATTTTACATCATCAGTCAACCGGAAGCTTTGCTCGGTAGCATAGGCTGTATCTGATAGCAGCAAACGGCGACATTCCCGGCGGATATCCTGTAGGGGAGTTACGGTTTGCAGCGCATGGCTGTTGAATGATATGATGCAGGTAAAGAACAGGAATAGCGCGGATAGTTTGTTCATGGCGGGCGCTAATTTAAATAAATCAGCCCGTCATCCCGAATTTATTTCGGGACCCCACGTGCATGATAAAGACTTTGCGTATGGGATGCTGAAACAAGTTCAGTATGACGAGTTTATTTAAAAAACTTCGCTATCTCCGCATACGATATCGTATCGGCGGTAAAGCCGAATGTGCCACGTTCTTTAATTTCCTTAGCTGCATTAATGAAACCGCCATAAGCCGCACGCGCCAGTGCCGACCCCAGGCTGATACGTTTTACACCCAGCGCGGCCATATCATTAACCGACAGGGCAGAACTACCCAAACCTACAACCACGTTCACCGGCTTGGGGGCTACGGCCTTAACTACTTCTTCAATTTCTTCGCGGGTTTTTAGGCCGGGGGCAAAAAGTACATCGGCACCGGCTTCAGCGTAGGCTTTAAGTCGGCGGATGGTATCGGGCAGATCGTACCTGCCGCGGATAAGATTTTCGGCACGGGCAGCCAGCATAAAAGGGAATGGCAAACTACGGGCGGCCGCAACCGCGGCTTTTATACGGGCTACCGACAGGTCGAAATCGTAAATAGGGTCATCGGCGCGACCGGTGGCATCTTCTATCGAACCGCCTACAAGGCCCACCCCGGCTGCCATCAATATCGTTTCCGCACAGGTTTCAGGCAAATCGCCGTAACCATTTTCCAGGTCGGCAGCTACAGGTAAGTCGGTTGCCGAACAGATCAGCCGGGCATTTTCCAATGTTTCTTTACGGGTTACCATACCATCGCCATCGGTTTTGGCCAGCGAGTAGGCTAACCCGGCACTGGTAGTAGCCAGCGCTTCGAAACCCAGGCCCTCCAGCATTTTAGCCGAACCGGCATCCCATGGATTAGGGATCACAAATATGCCATCGCGTTGATGCAGGGCGCGAAATTTTTCGGCTTTGGATGATTGGGTGGCTGACATAGCAGTTGGTTTTTGATAAGCAGATACCCAAAATTACAAAATAAAGCATAAAAAATCCCGGGAACGATTGCCAGACGCAGGGTTAAGGGCAATTATTCCCGGGACTTAAAATTGATTTACGGGTTGGTTTTAACCTTAGCGGTTTTTACCACATGCTTGGTTTTAGTGCCGCTGTATTTTTTCTTTTTACTGAATACATTATGCACCTTTTGTGGGAGGGTGCTGGTTTTTTTGGTCTTGGTTTCGTTTTTTACAACTTCGGTTTTTGTTTGGGCAAATGTCAGGCCGATGCAAAACATCGATGCCAATAACAAGCTGGTTATCTTTTTCATGAGTAATTGTTTTTAATTAATTTATTACAACTACTAAATGGAGTAAAAGTTTTAACCCGCTCATTTGGCATCATGTCGGGTTTGATTTTTCTGCTTCCCCTAATCTTAATCACTAACCTCTAATCACTAACCCTAAACCCCATCCCTTAAAACCGGCATACTCATACAATGGAAGCCGCCACGTGCCCGCGAAAGCTCGGCCGATGGCATCAAAACCAGTGTATCTTTCATGGTTTTAGGGTCAAGTTCATCACGCTCAAATTTTTGGAGCAGGTCGGTTACTTTTATTACTTTGAAACCGTTCTTTTTAAAAGCTTCTACGGTTTTGGTGTTGCGGTCGTAACCCAGTACAATGCCCTCGTTAAGGGCCAGCAGGTTGCAGGAGTCTGTCCACTGCTCGCGCGAATCGTATGGGAAAACATTATCGCCCGAATAGATAAACCTGGTAGGCTCGGTACTGCCTAAGTCGTTTTGACTGATATCGTTCAGCAGGTCCTCGATGCAGCTAAATGGTTTTGGTTCCGGTTTACCCGCTTCAAACTGTAGTATCTCTGTCCTGTCCTTCGATTTTTTATCGCCGAACCAGGCTATAGGTTCTGCCGTTTCCACATCAATTTCCATTCGCCCCAGCGAACCTAACAGCACCCACATATTGCGCTTTACCTGGGTAAAAACGGTATCTATGTGCATATAATCGCGTTTGTGCGGGATCTTTACGATGGTTACTTTGCTCACCACCCTGTTATCAAACAAAAGCTTTATAGCCTCGTTAGCGCCGCTTACGGATGTACGCTCGCTGCAACCGATGATGACATGATTGGGTGCCACCACCATCACATCGCCACCTTCAAGGGTAGTCTTTCCTTCATTATCCTCGCCCGGGCGCAGAAAGTGCTGTACGGTTTCGGGGATCTCCAGTATGTTATCACGGTAGGCGGCAAACAACAGGTGGTTAAAAAAGATGTATCGTACCAGCAAAGTCTCACGCGAGCGGGCTTTTTTAGCTGGCTTATTGATCAGAATATGTTGATTGATCACAATGCCGATATCCCTTGAAAAAATAAGGTTAGGGATAGGGGCGAAGATCATCTCGTCATCGGTTATCGCGCCTGAAATAAAGATCTTGGCCAGTTCGACAGGCGGGGTAGCCACCAGTTTTTGCTGCAGGCGATAGTTGCAGCCCTCTATGGCGCATACCGATGCCACCAGTTTTTCGCAGATAGCGGTATCCTCCAAAATATCGGCCAGCAGGGTTTGTAGCTCAATTACTTTGGTTGATGCGTGAAAGCCGGGGTTATCGGGTTTAAAAAATGCCCGGTCGGCCGCGCGCGAGTTGATATCCTCCAGCTTGCCTTTTATCTTGCCCGGATCAAGGAAGTACATGAGCAATTTTACGTAATGATCGTACTCGTTTTTGCGCATGGTATCCAGGTGCACAATGTCTTCAAACAGCCAGTCCTGCGCCTTGCTGGGTACCACTTTGCCCAATCCGCTATCCGGACTATGTATCAATAATGCGCGCAACGCGCCAATTTCAGAACCTACACCGAGTTTAAAATCTTTGGTAAAAAGCATAAAAGAGATATCAGTAGATAACACAAAGCTATCCGAATTATTTGGATTTAGAAGAGGGGGATAGTGTTTTGAATTTATTTCACCTCGTACCCGGTTACAGCGCTTACCGGTATCCAGTTATCTGTTATGCCTTGCACCACAATACGCACATTGGTTTGCGGCAGGATAGTATAAACCAACATGGCCCGTCGGCTTATTTTGTGCCTTTTACGTTAACGATCACCTCGCTGGTGTGAGGAATGCCAAGCGTGGTGCCGGGTTTAACCTTCAGGTAGGCTTTCAGGTAGCCGGCCACTAACCCTTTCATAATGCGCGGGTAGGATTGGGCAAACTCAGGTTCCAGCGGTACCATTGATTTACCGAATTCCATCCCGCCCCTTTCATCCACATAAATGGTGAAGTAATAGCTGAAATCGTCGTATGCCTTGCTGATGGTGATATTGTATTCGGGCGATAGGTAGTCTATCGGCGGGCCGTCGTTGTCGGTGTCGGCACGGTCGTCGTTTATCACCTGCTCCACCTTTACCATTGGTGATATGCTTTTCAATTCGGCCATTTTACGGGCGGCAAAAGCTTTGTGATGATCGGCCGTAGCCTCGGCCACCTTGCGTTTGATAAACAGCGTATCCTTGCGGGTAAACACCTGCATATCCAGCGGGTTTTTGTGCAGCACGTTTTTAATGTAATCGTTAGAATAGGCGGTGAGGTAAACCGATGAACCCTCGTTATCTATCACTTTGCCGCTTACGTGCAGCACCTGGAAGATCAGGCTGTCACGCGTCAGCATTTTTAAACGCATATAGGCCCAGGCAATGTTGAAAACCGAATCATGATCGAAGGTAACCGGGGCTATCACAAACATTTTGCGCTTGGGGTTATAGATTCGCACCGAATCATCCGACGGGAAACTGAAACGCCAGTTAGGATCCAGCTCGTACCCTTTCTCGTTAAACGAATAGCCGGTGTTGAAGTAGCGTCGAACCTCGGTATATTCCACACCCCAAACTTTTTTAAACGATGCCTGCGGCTTTTGCTTTACGGCCTGTTTTGGGGCTGGCTGACTACAGGCACCGATAAACAGCATGCTGACGAGTAACAAGAAGCAGGGGTATAGCTGGATGAACTTATTCATATATAACGCGTGGCGAAGATAATAAACCATTGCAAAGGTTAACCAGGTGTAACAAAAATCTTAAGCTGAAATTTAGCCGTTGAGGAATTAACCACAAAGAGCACAAAGATTTGCACAAAGAACACAGGGTGAAAGTATTATTAGTTTAAATCCTTTGCGTTCTTTGTGATTCCTTTCTTTGCGGCCTTTGTGGTTAACTTGCCACCAACATTAAACACCCCAGGCCGTTACCACCAGTTTACGCCCGCCGCCATAATTACGGTGCTCGCACAGGTAAATACCCTGCCACATGCCTAAAGCCAATCGCCCGCCGGCGATGGGGATGGTTACCGAACTGCCCAGCATAGCGGCTTTAAGGTGCGCGGGCATATCGTCGGGGCCTTCGTCGTCGTGGCGGTAATCGGGGTCGTTCTCGGGGACGACTTTATTAAAATACATTTCAAAATCCTGGCGCACGGTAGGATCGGCGTTCTCGTTTATGGTGAGCGATGCCGAGGTATGCTGTATAAACACCTGGCAGATGCCGGTTTGTATCCCGGCAATTTCGGGCAGGGCATGCACAACCTCGTTAGTAATAAGGTGGAAACCCCGGCGGCGTTCGCGCAGTTGTATGGTTTGCTGGTAGATCTTCATGATATTAATAATACAGACTTGTGGCGAATGTGGTTTTAATAACCTTACCTGATGATGGTAACGCTGCCGCTGATCTTCTTCCGGTCGTCCGATTCGATAATGTAATAGTAGGTTGCCGCTGGTAATTGTTGCCCGTTCATGGTGCCGTCCCATGGCTTGCTGTAATCGTTTGATTGATACACTAACATACCGGCCCGGCTGTAAACCCTAACCGATGTAATGTTAAATGTCACCGCGCCGGGCAGGCTAAATTTCCAGGTATCATTAATACCATCCCCGTTAGGCGTAAAGGTATTGGGGACTTTGATGACACAGGCGCTTTCATCAAGCACAACAACCGTATACGGCATTGATGCAACGGTAGTACTGCTGAGGCATTTTGTAGTTGTTGTAACTGTGCAGGTAAGCTGATCACCATTGCCCAAAGCCGATGAGGTAAAGTTATCGCTGTTATTACCTACGGCCTTACCATTTAATTTCCATTGATATTGGGGAATATCGATAATATAATTAGTGGTGGCTGTAAAAGTTACAGGCGTACCCGGGCAAATACCGGCACCAACAGATGATTGTATGGTTACGGTGGCTGTTTGTATAGGGCTAAGGTTTACCGTGATAGTATTTGATTTTGTACCAAGGCAACTGGTAACCGTACATGTCAACAGATCGCCATTTTTTAATGCGGAGGTACGTAATTCATAATTATTATTGTTCAAATCGACGTTCCCAACTGTCCATTTGTAAAAAGCGGTTTCTGTCCCCAGGTTTTGTACGCTTGCCTGGTAAACAATTTCATCGGTTTCGCAGGTATTACTATTGATTTTTGAAATGGTAACCGATAAAACCGGTTTCGTAATAATTAGTGTCTGCTTTATAGGCGCATCAATGCCGTTATATGCATAAATATCTACAGTACCTATATTTTTAATCAGTACTTTGTTGTCGGCCGTAATTTGTGCTATGCTTGGGTCGCTACTGGTATAACTTATTGTTCCGCGGACGGTTACCGCGCCGGGATCGATTATCTTGCCAATGTCGCAAATTGTTTTTGGCGGTATTGGTGGAAAAGTAAATTCAGCATTCACCACACGTATGTTCACCACAAATTCGGTACTGCTGCCCCCGGCATTGTAGGCAGTGATGGTGTAATCCGTTGGATCCCATAGTTCGGTCGGCTTACCGCTAAATATTCCGGTTTTAGGATCAAAATTTATGCCCGGCGGTAATTTGCCCGAACCGCCGCTGATGGTATAACCTGTTACAAGGGTATTTCGTATCCGGTCCTTATCGGTCATGATCAAGTTGCCAAGGTAATCCAGCACCATGCTGCCCGGTTGCGAAAAGCGGGCCACGGTGTACAGCCCATCATCGGTTCCAGCTACATTATTCCCGGCAATAACCGATACGGTTTGGGTATTATCGCCGGCACGGCGCTGGGTATAATTCCCCTCATCGCCAATGTAAATGTTACTGGTCGGGTCCATCGCAACGCCATATAAACCATGAAATGTAGCCACAGGGTATTGACCGTCGGCATTGCCGGTGCTACCGCCAACATCGCCAACATATTTGGTCACATCGGCCTGCGGCTTTATTTTTATCATCCTGACCATATTATTGCCATAATCGGCTACATATAAATTGCCATCGGGGCCGATGGTGATATTAGTTGGCTTATTAAATTTTGCCGCAGGGCCGGGGGCGTCAGTCTTACCGGCGGTTAGCTGCCCTGCAAGTGTGCTCACCTGTCCCGCTTGTGTTACCAGGCGAATACTGTTATTGGCCTGGTCGGCTACGTACAGGTTACCGGCATTGTCGGCCGCCATGCCGGTAATCAACGCAAACTGGGCCGATAAGGCCGGGCCATCCTGTCGCCCGGCTGTTGTCGTTCCTGCGTATACGCTAACGGTACCATCCGCGTCAAGGCGCCTGATCAGCGTGCCGTTTTGGTCGGCAATGTAAATATTACCAATAGCATCGGTAGCCACAGCAGTTGGCC
Source organism: Mucilaginibacter mali (assembly GCF_013283875.1). NCBI lineage: Bacteria > Pseudomonadati > Bacteroidota > Sphingobacteriia > Sphingobacteriales > Sphingobacteriaceae > Mucilaginibacter > Mucilaginibacter mali. The sequence continues at coordinate 2,801,529 of NZ_CP054139.1, read as the reverse complement.
GGTTTAAAGCAATAGTAAGGGGCGTAATAGTATAAGTATAAGGCGGAGTAGCCGAATTTCGGGTTATCTTTTTCACCTGACTGGAGCCGTTATCAACCGCGTAAATATTGTTATTATAATCAACAGCAAGGCTTACTGCACTGTTAAAAGTGCTTCCCGCAATATTGTTAGGATCTGTTATGGTGGTAACATCGCCATAAAGGGTTGCAGGTACAGCGCCGCCCGAAAGACTGGGTTTCAGATCGGCCATTTGTACGCCTTTGTAATAGGTGTTTGGCGTAGTGTAGCTGATGATGGGCCTTGGCGTAGCCGGCGGTTGCGGCACAGGCGCTACAGTTATATGGATTGGAAAACTGCTCTGCCCGCCGCCATTATAAGCAGTTACGGTATAATCGGCGCCGGGGGTAACAGCAGCAGGTATCCCGCTGATGGTGCCGGTAGATGCATCAAAATTTAAACCTGCAGGCAAGGCTTTGTCAATGGCATAGCCATAGGTTGATATTTTACGGATGAGGTAATTATTGTTATCGGTAATATAAACAAAGCCGTTCCTGTCTGATGTAATTCCATACGGATTATAAAATTGCGCCCCGGAGCCCACGCCATCATTGCTGCCTTGCGTGCTGCCTGCAAGCGTGCTTACCAAACCGCCCGGGGTGATTTTACGCACAAGGTTATTGCCGGCGTCGGTTACGTACAGGTTGCCTAATTGGTCGGCCACTATAGCGCCAAGGTTGCCGCTAAAGCTGGCCGTTGTTCCTTGCCCGTCGGCTTTGCCATTTATGCTGCTGCCTGCAAAAGTACTAACCGCACCTGCGGCTGTTATTTTTTTTATGATACCATTAAGTTGACTTACGTATACATTACCCGTCGTGGCGTCATAAGCTACGCCAACAGGTGTTTGCAGGCTTTCGCCAGATGTATTAAGTGTACTAACCGTACCCGTCAGCAGATCTATCTTTCGTACCTGGTTGTTTTGGTTGTCGGCTACGTAGATAGTGTTCCCGTCGGCATCTGCATCAATGCCCTGCGGGCTGTTAAACCGGGCGTTAGCCAGTATTCCGTTTATATTACCTGTTGTGGCTGCGCCGGTAATAGTTGTTACCTGCCCGGTAGAGATATTTATTTTGCGGATAAGGTTCGATTCCGTTTCGTATATATTCCCTACGGCATCGGTACATAAATATAAAGGGAAGTAAAAATGCGCGGCTGTTCCTGTACCATCCTTAGTTTCGGGCGAAGCATTGGTATCGCCTGCAAAAACACTTAACGAGCCGTCGGACGCGGCTACTTTAATTATTTGATATTTATTGTAATCGGTAAAGTAGATGTTTCCTGCGGCATCAGTGGATATACCGCGGGTAACTGTATAACCGCCGGGTATATTTATGGTAGTTGTTTTACCATAAGGGATATTTGGTACTGTGCCGCCGCTTGTATTTGACGGTATCAGATCATTTATTTTATAGCCCGGGTAATAAGTTACCGGCGATTTATAGGTGATGACCGGCGGTAACACCGTTGGGGTTGAGGGTGGCGGCGTTACTACTACATCATTCACCTCTATACTGATCACCGTACTGCTGCTGCCGCTGGCATTTACGGCGGTAACGGTATAATCTGTTAGTGGTGATTTGACCGTTGGCGTTCCGCTGATCGTACCTGTCGCGGTGTCAAAAACCAAACCATCGGGCAGGGTTTTGTTGATGGTGTAACCACTCAGGTTGATCTTGCGGATCAGGTCGTACGTTTGGTCGGAAACAAACAGGTTGCCCCTGTTATCGGCTAACAGGTAAAGCGGCTGGCTAAAACTGGCATTGCTGCCAATACCATCGGCCTTGCCAGCGGTGCTGCCTGCCAAAAAGGTAAAGGTGCCGTCTTTTAAGATCTTATAGATGGTATTGGTGGCCTTGTCTGATACGTAGATCACATCATTAGCATCGATAGCGATACCAAACGGCTGCGAAAGTGATGGGGTGATGCCGTTTATCGTAACTGGCTTTAGCACCATGGTAGTAACCACGCCTGCAGCCGTTATTTTACGGATAGAACTGTTACCCGGGTCGGTAGCGTATAGGTCGCCGTTGTTGTCCATAGCAATATGTAACTGGCCTTTAAAACTGGCGGCTATGCCAGTACCATCGGCATTGCCCGAATTTTTACCTGCTAAGGTAGTAACCGTACCATCGGGCATTAATTTACGTATGGTGATGCGGTCGCCAATGTATATCACGCCTTGCTTATTAATAACAATAGATGAAGGCGTATCGTATGAAGCGTGCGTGCCGTTACCATCAGTCTCAAACTGGTAACCACTGCCCGAAATAGTACTTACAATACCATCGGGCGTTATCTTGCGGATAAGGCTATTGCCCCTGTCGGCTACATAAATATTGTTGGCGGCATCCGTAACCACTGCATCCGTAAATAAGAATTTGGCGCTGGCGACAGGGCCGTCTCCGCTTCCGTTGCCTTGCGCGCCCGCCACTGTAGTAACTACCGCGTCGGGTGTGATCTTCCTGATGATGCCCGAGGCTGCTTCGGCTAAAATGATATTACCGTCGGCATCCAGCGTCATGCCGGCAGGACCATTAAAGCTGGCCGTCGTACCGGTTCCGTTTGCAGCACCGTAGGCACCGGTACCCGCAAAAGTTGTAACTTGTCCGTAACTGGCAGGGGGGACTGCACCTCCCTGGTTATGTGGCGTGGCGACGGTAATAGCCGTGTTAATAGTATAGCTGCGTTTGGCAGGGGTATAGGCGATATCAGGCGCATCAACGTTGGGCGGCAGCGGCGCGGCGTTTACGGTAACACGGATGGTTGTTGTGGCTGTTCCGGAGGCGCTAAACGCGGTAACCGTATAATCGGTAGCAGGGAAAGAGTTTACCGGCGTGCCACTGATCTGCCCCGTGTTGGTATCGAAAGTAAGGCCATCGGGCAATGGTTTATCTATGCTGTAGGGCGCGATGATGATCTTCCTGATCTTATTATTGCTAACATCGGCAACGAATAAATGCCCGAGACCATCGGAGGCAATACCTATCGGTAAATTAAACTTTGCCGAAGTACCCTGGCCATCGGTACTGCCCGGTGTGCCTGTGCCGGCTATAGTAATAACCGTCCCGGTTGCCGTGTTGATCTTGCGGATCAAATGGCTGCCCTGTTCGGTAACATAAATATCACCGCCGTCAACACAAATGCCCGATGGCGCGTTGAAGGTAGCCAAGGCAACAGGTCCGTTGTTGCTGGATGCCACGCCCGCCTGCCCGGCATAGGTGGTTACATCGCCCGATGGCGTGATCTTCCTGATCAGGTTGTTCTGGCGGTCGGCTACATACATATTGCCGCCGGCATCGGTGGCTATATCAGAAGGGTACCAAAATTGGGCGGCAGTACCGTTACCATTGCTATTGCCTGATGCTGCTTTGCCCGCCAGAGTACTTACCGCGCCGGCCTGTGTAACTTTCCTGATGGCGTTGTTGCCGTTATCAACCACATAAATATTACCGGCTGCATCTAGTGCAAGCCCCGCCGGTGAGTTGAAACGTGCTACCGTGCCTGTATTGTTATCTACAAATCCGCCCGCCGCGCCGCCTGCAATGGTACTTACCCAGGCATTGGCGGTAACCTTACGGATGTAATTATCTTCACTGATAAATAAATTACCGCCCTTGTCAACAACAAGTCCGTTGGGATTTACAAAACCTGATGAGGTATGAATACCATCGGCATGAGTGGCCCCCCCGCCCACAAAGGTGCTGACAACGCCATCGGTGGTGATCTTGCGGATGATGTTGTTGCCCATATCGGTAACGTATACATTTCCGTAACTATCAACCCCCACATGCATGGGCGTGCGGAAAGTTGCCGATGTGCCTGTAGCATCGGCCTTGCCTGCCACACCGCTGCCGGCAAAGGTACTCACCATGCCATAGCCTGGAGCCGTTATACCTGCGCCTGTAGCGGGCAGTATTGGCGTAGTTGTTTGATGCGCGGTAAAAGTAAGCTGGGAAGGATTATAGCTGACAGACTGGGCTTGCGACATACCGCTACCGGCAAACAGGCCGGTTAAAAACAGCACCGCGTGCAATACATATCGTACCCCCGAAAATTTTACCCCCGCAGTATTGGTCATAGTTTTTGCAGGCACAAATATATCAGTTTCAATGGTTTTAAACTGTTTATTTAGGTGGAAAGATGCCCTATTTCAACACTCAAAATGTGTTTTTTATTAACTGTATTAATGACATATTTTCTTAGTTTTGGCACAAAGCAATAAACCTGTATAATTATGCCCGATATCCAATTACCCAAGGTCATCTTCGGCACCAGCGGATTAGGTAACCTTTTTGTAGCGCTTAGCGATGATGCCAAACTGGCCATTGTGAAAGAATGCATGGCGCATTCGCAAAAACCGGTCGTGTTCGATTCGGCGGGGAAGTACGGCGCTGGTCTCGCGCTGGAATCGCTGGGTAAATGTTTAAAGGAGTTAGGCGTGCAGCCTGATGAGGTATTGATCAGCAATAAACTGGGATGGGTTAGGACGGAACTAAAAACCGCAGAGCCTACCTTTGAACCCGGCGTTTGGATAGGATTGAAGAACGATGCTGTACAGAAGATCAGCTACGAGGGCATACTGGAATGCTATCACCAGGGCAACGAATTATTGAACGGTTACGACGCTCAACTGGTATCGATACACGATCCGGACGAATACCTGGCCGCTGCCGCAAATGGGCAGGACGCCGAAAAGCGTTACGCCGATGTACTGGATGCTTACCGCGCTTTAGGCGAACTAAAGCAGCAAGGCAAAGTAAAGGCCATAGGCGTGGGCAGCAAGGATTGGCGCATGGTACAACGTATTACGCAGGATGTTGCGCTGGATTGGGTGATGATTGCCAACAGCATGACGGTGCACAGCCACCCCGATGAACTGGTAGATTTTATGGAAGAACTGGATGTGAAGGGCATAGCCATCATCAATTCGGCAGTGTTTAACGCCGGTTTTTTGATCGGGTCGGATTATTACAATTATAAACTGATGGGCAGGGAGAGCCATCCGGCATTGTTTAAATGGCGCGAAGATTTCTTTCGATTGTGCAGTAAATACAGCATCAAGCCTGCTGAAGTTTGTGTGGCATTTGGTTTAAATGCGCCGGGTGTGAAAAGTATAGCGCTGAACACCACCAATGCCACCCGGGTAAAAGGCAATGTAGATATGGCCGAAGTAGCCATCCCCGCAGGCTTTTGGGAAGAAATGAGAACTGAGGGTTTGATAAATAAAGATTACGCTTATTTGTAAGCAATAGATAAAACATGAAAGTATTAGTTTGCGAAGAGCCGGGTAAACTGGCATACGCCGAAAAAGAAGCGCCGGTAGCCGAAGCCGGTCAATCCATCATCAAAATAAAACGTATTGGTATTTGCGGTACCGACCTGCACGCCTTTGAGGGCACGCAGCCATTTTTTAGCTATCCGCGTATTTTAGGCCACGAATTATCAGGCGATCTGGTGGAGCCTAACGGCGCCGAAGGGTTTGCTAAAGATGAGGCGGTTACCTTTATCCCATACTTTAATTGCGGTACCTGTATTGCCTGCCGCAGCGGTAAGCCCAATTGCTGCGCCAGTATTAAAGTATGCGGCGTGCATGTGGATGGCGGTATGGCCGAATACCTTGCCGTGCCAAGCTATTCGTTAGTACATGGCGAAGGTTTGAGTTATGATGAGCTGGCCCTGGTTGAGCCATTGGCCATCGGTGCGCACGGTGTGCGCCGGGCAGGCGTTGAACCGGGCGAATATGTTTTGGTGATAGGAGCAGGCCCGATAGGTTTAGGTACCATGGAATTTGCCCGCATAGCCGGCGGCAAGGTAATTGCCATGGATATGAACGAGGCACGCCTTGATTTTTGCCGCGACAGGCTGAAGGTTGACCACGTGATCAACGTATCGACAGAAAAAGTGATGGAGCGCCTAAGCGAAATTACCAACGGCGATATGCCTACCGTGGTAATAGATGCCACGGGTAGCCTGCGTGCTATTAATAACGGTTTTCAATACATGGCGCATGGGGCAAGATATGTGTTGGTTGGTTTACAAAAGGGCGAGATCAGCATCAGTCATCCGGAGTTTCATAAACGCGAAGCTACGCTGATGAGCAGCCGTAACGCCACCCGTGCCGATTTTGAACACGTGATCGCGTCGATGAAGAAGGGCTTGGTCGATCCTACCAATTACATCACCCACCGGGTGAAATTTGACGAGGTAAAAGATCAGTTTGAAAGCTGGTTGAACCCGGCCAATGGGGTAATTAAGGCGATGGTGAGTTTGGATTAATGTGCAAATGTGCGGGATATGCACATGTACAAATGATGAATTGATTTCGGAATTATCAAAAAAAGAGTACATTTGCAACCTCAAAAATCCCACGTGGTGTAACGGTAGCACATCAGACTCTGACTCTGCTTGTCGTGGTTCGAATCCATGCGTGGGAACTCAAAAAAGGAAAAGGGGAAAGATCATTTGATCTTTCCCCTTTTCCTTTTTGTATCAGTCTTGTTTTTAGAATTTGTACGATAAGGTAGCCTGTACCATGCGCGGCGCAATTGGGTTTACGCTGTAGTTCTCATGCACCAGGTAGTTAATTTCGTTAGTGAAGTTTGATACCTTAGCCAGCAGTGATACTTTTTTGTAGGTATACCCTGCCGAAAGATCGAACGTGGCATAATCGGTAAGGGTTACAGGTACGCCACGTGCGGCGCCGGTTTTAAGCGTGTTGAAACCGCTGCTGCGTTTGCCGGTATAAAAGCCCGATAGGCCAAATTTTAAACCGCTTAAATCGCCATTGGTAAAAGTGTAAAATACGGTGGCATTTGCTGTGTGCGGTGTGCTGCCCACAATACGTTCGCCCTCGGTAATACCGGTAGGCAGGGTTTGGGTATAACGGAAGAAGTTATAAGCATATCCCGCAAGGAAATATATATTAGGCGATAGCTTGCCGTTAATATCCAGTTCTAAACCATCACTGGCGGTTTTACCGCTAAACTCTTTCACGTTGGTATCCGAGTTTGGTGTAACACCATCGGCCTGGAATTGCGCGGTTTGGGCAAAACGGTTATTCATGATGCGGTAAGCTGTAACGCCTACCGATAGTTTACCGTTCAGGAATTCTCTTTTCACACCGGCCTCGTACTGATCGATGATAGATGACCCCATTGGTGAACCATTAACATCCACACCCGAGTTTGAGGTGAAGTTATTGGCGTAGCTTAAGTAAAACGATGTACTGGTTACCGGCTGATAGATCAGGCCTACCTTTGGCGAAAATGCTTTATCAACTTTATTGCCCGCTATACCGGTATTGGCCAGTGTAGTTACGCCGGTTTCCTGGTTGTATGTGCTGGCTTTAGGGGTGCGCTGATAGGTGTAACGCACGCCTGCTAATACTTTAAACTGCTCGGTCAGGCTGATCAGGTCCTGCGCGAAGGCGCCCATACGGTAAATAGGGGTTTGGGTGTTTTGGTAGGTGTAGGTGTAGGGGATATCCATGCTGGTTGCATAGGTAGATGGATCTAACAGGTTAAAGTTAGGGTAGCTGAAAGATGTAGCCCCGGCACTACCATATTTAAAGGCGTACGCTGTAGTTTTAGACTGATCTGCATCGGCACCAAACAACAGTGTATGTTTTATTGCACCTGTTACAGCACTGCCGGTCAGGTTAATTTGCTGGTTGGTGGTATACTCCTTAGAGTTTGAACGGGTAAGTGCGCGCGGTGCTACACCGTTTGCCGCGGTGGCCTGCGGACGTTCCGCGCCAAAGTAATTACGATAATATGACTGGAACGAACCGATAACATTCAGTTTCCAGGTATCGTTAAAGCGGTGGGTAAGGTTAGCTTGTGCTGTACCGGTGTTGGTGTTGTTATACGCCCACGATGCGTTTACAAACGCGTTGCGGCCAACCGGTGTGATCTGCCCGGCAACGGTGCCGATACCAAAATCGGGTGTGTAATTGCTTTTCAGGTAATCGCCCTGTAATATCAACTCTGTTTTTTTGCTGATATTGAACAGCAAGGAAGGATTGATATAAAAGCGGTCGGTTTTTACCACATCGCGAAAACTGTTGGCGTTTTCTTTGGTAGTGATCACACGGAAGGCGATGTTTTTAGATAGCGGGCCGTACACATCAACCGTAGGTTTATACATATCATAACTGCCGGCACGCATGCTTACCTCGCCGCCCCAGTTAAATTTGGGCTTTTTGGTAACCATGTTCACTACAGCGCCGCCGGTAACGCCGCCATACATCAGGGCCGCGCTGCCTTTCAATACCTCTACCGATTCAAGCGTACTGGCCTCGGGCATACCACCTGTTGATGAACGCGCGCCGTTTTTAAACACATTATTCGCGCCAAGGCTATAACCACGGGCATAAAACGATTCGTTTACCGAACCACGGTTTTCGCCAAGGGCAATACCGTTCACGTTTTTCATTACGTCGGCCAGACGGTTAATTTGCTGGTCAGCAATAACGGTACTATCTATCACCTGTATGGCTTGCGGCACATCCAGCGGGCGCAGGCCCGATTTACCAACCAATACCGGCTTGTTGCGGCGGTTACTGCCCGTTACCGATACTTCACTCAGTTGCGAAGCGCTTTCGCGCAGTATAAAATCCAATATGGTAGGTTTGCCTTCGCTAACGGTTACGTCTTTTTCTTCGGCTTGCAGGCCTACTGAAGATACTTTTACGGTATAAGTGCCGGGTTTGATATTAGTGAGCACGTAGTTACCATTATCATCGGTAGTAGTGCCTTTGTTGGTGTTTTTAATACCTACGCTTACAAAAACTGCCGGTTTGCCATCGCTGGTTTGTACACGGCCACGTATGCTGCCGTTTTTAAGCAAGGGGCCATCTGCTTTGGCCACGACGACAGTTAAACATAGAAATAATAGGAGGATGCTGTAGATTTTGTTCATAAGTCTTAGTTGTATCTTTATTTAGATTAATTCTAATCTGCGGCAAATATAAAAAGCGAAATTGCTTTGACAAACTTTATTTAGAATTATTTTAAATAAAAATAATATACCTGATTTAGGTGTTTTAAAAGCCGGGCATAGAAAACTTTGAAAGCGATAAATATCCTTTTAACTTGCGTAGATGACATTTGCCGACAAAGTGATAAGCCTTAACCGCCACCTGACTTATACAGGTGGCCCGTTGCCCAACGGCATCAGGGTGATGAATCCGTACCGGGAATCGGAGCAGGCAAATACTGTTTCTGAAGCATTTTACCGCAAATACTATAGCGATGATCAATCGCGCTATTTAATACTTGGCATTAACCCCGGCAGGTTTGGCAGCGGGATGACCGGTATACCTTTTACCGACCCTAAGCGGCTGGTGAGTGAATGCGGTATTGCCTATGAAGGTAAAGTAACGCACGAACCATCATCGGTATTTATTTATGAAATGATAAATGCCTATGGCGGCCCCGGTGCTTTTTATGGCAAATTTTATATCAATTCGCTTTGTCCATTAGGCTTTACATCGATAGATGAGAAAGGGAGGGAAACCAATTATAATTATTATGATAGCAGGGAATTGCAGGATGCGGTAAAGGATTATATTGTTGATAATATCCGCACTCAAATAAATTTAGGTGTAAACACTGATGTCTGCTTTTGCTTCGGTACAGGGAAGAACGAGGCTTTTTTGCGTAAATTAAATAACCAACACGGCTTCTTTAAAAACATCATCGCGCTGGAGCATCCCCGGTTTATTATGCAGTATAAATCGGCTGTAAAGCAATTTTATATTGATAAGTATCTATCGGCATTCGCGGCGGTACAAGGTTTTTAGTAATGTTTTTTTAATAACTCCTGCAATACTATCGCGTGGTTGTATTTTTCTTCCTTAGCGCCGTATAGCAAGGTTGCGGTAGCCTGCTCATTGATGATAGCGGCCATTTCCTTCATCGCGTCCGACTCGTTCAATTCATGATGATATTTCATGCGGAACTCGTCCCATTTTTCCGGATCGTGATCAAACCACTTGCGCAATTGGGTGGATGGGGCAATATCCTTCATCCATTTATCAATATGGGTGCCTTCCTTTTTTATGCCGCGAGGCCACAGGCGGTCTATCAATATGCGGAAGCCGTCGCTTTTAGCAAAAGGTTCATAAATACGCTTTATTTTGACTGACATGATCTAAGATACAGCATCTAATCAAAAAATGTATTCAAACTCATGCTGACAATCTTCACACTGCGCATGGGTTTCGTGCGAATAGTAGCTTTTACCAATACGGATACAACCAACCGTGCACAGTGGCAGCGCGAACAAGTAATAACCAACCGCGTGGGTTAAGGCAGCAGTTAAAAATCCTAAGCCTATAATTACCATCACCAGTCCAAATATGATCTGGGTTGTTTTCCCCTCCGGGTTCACATGTTTGCCGTGGCAGTGGGGGCATTGTATGTTTGTTTTCATAGCAGTGTTTTTGATTTGGATGCAAAACCTGTACCATAACGTTTTTTTCTTGGCGGGCGCGTCCAATTTGTTGTCCGGCTGTATATTTTGACGCACAAACCCGCCATTCACCGATACATTTTGCCTGTTCATCGTTTCTTCATCTTTCTGGGATACTAACTATGTTAAAATTCAGTTAAAGGCGATGAAACACTAAATGTATTACAGTTTATCTATCACTTTATGATCAATATCCCATTTCAAAAACCGCCACGGGTAAAGCGTAACCGCGTCAAGCCGCCAAATTTTCAAACTGCATCGATCTACTTCGATAAGGCCAGTGCCTGCCGGATGATCTGACGCGATTTTTTCTACACACTATCTATTATTTATCTGAACTATTTAAGATGAAGCGACTTTTCCTTTCCTCGTTTTTCCTGTTGTTTATTTTTTGCGGTACCGCCCGGGCGCAGTACACCAAAAAGATCCTGAAGAAAACTGTCATCGATCACTTTTACACCTGCACGCTCGATCTGATGATGGATTCACTATCCACGCGGTACCACCTGCCCATTTACTTCGAGCGTTCCGAATTAGCTAAAATGAATGTAGCCAACCACTTTTTTGAAGAAAGCCTGCAGGATGTTTTTAAATATGTATGTAAGCAAAACGATCTGCAATACTGGATAGAGAACGACGGCACCATTTACCTGCTGCAAAACCCCGACGACCTGCCACGGTTGAAGAAGCTGAAATCGTTACGCAATACCACCATGGCCGTGAAGCCCCTGGTACTGGAACCCGCTAAGCTGCCGCCCATGCACTTCAGTTTTTCGATAACCGGTAAAATAACCGATATGAACACCGGCGAAGCCCTGCCGGGCGCTACAGTAAAAATAAGGGGCACCGATCTGAACACGGTAACCAACGTTACCGGTAGCTTTACCATATTAAAGGTTCCTTCGGATACATCGGTAGTGGAGGTCTCATTCGTCGGTTACCAGCCCGATGCCTTCAGGCTCGACAGCAAGAGCATCAGCAGCAACCTCACGTTCTCGCTCTATCCATCCATGAATGCGCTTAACGAGGTTACTATCACAGGCAAAAAAAGCGGCGTACTGAATACCGACAGCAAAAAAGTGAGCGTGCTGCAATTAAGTCCGGCGGCTTTGGATAAGCTGCCTAACGTGGGCGAACGTGATGTGATGCGTGCCTTTCAGCTGATGCCGGGTGTAAGCGCCACTAACGAGTCATCATCCGGAGCTTACGTACGCGGTGGCACGCCCGACCAAAACCTGGTAACCTTTGATGGCTTTACCGTTTACCAGGTAGATCACCTTTACGGTTTCTTCAGTGCCTTTAACAGCAATGCCGTGCGCGATGTGCAATTGCTGAAGGGCGGCTTCTCGGCCAAATACGGCGGCCGCCTGTCCAGCGTTACCGAGATCATCGGTAAGGATGGCAATAAGAACGAGACCAATATCGGCGGTGATATCAGCTTGCTGAGCACCAACCTGTATGCCGAAACACCCATCGGCAGCAAATCGTCGGCGCTGGTATCATTCAGGCGATCGTATCAGGGGCCTTTGTACGATAAGATCTTCGGGAAGTTTAACAGCACCGGTACGTTTACCGCCGGTGGGGCAGGAGGAGGCCCCGGCGGTGGATTTGGTGGTGGCGGTTTCGGTGGAAGAGGCGGCGGCGGCTTCGGCGCGCAGACTACACCATCGTCCTACTTTTACGACGTGAACGCCAAATACGTTTACACCATATCTACCGGCAACAGCATCGCCCTAAGCTATTACAGCGGCGCGGATAATCTGGATAACAGCCGCGATATGAACCTGCCATCGTTTAGTACAGGTAGCAGCACCAGTTTGAGCGTTAAAGATAACCAGCAATCGGGCAATACGGGCGCTGCGCTTAAGTGGAATAGCGTTGTTGGGCGTAAACTATTTGCCAATACCACATTTAGCTATTCGGGGTTCCATAGCGATAGGGTAAACACCACCACCGGCAGCGCTACGGATAGCGGCATTACCAAAGCCATTAACATGGGCACTATCGAGTACAACAAACTGCGCGACCTGAGCCTTAAATCAGATTGGGAGTGGCGCTCATCATCTAAAATGAAATGGCTGTTTGGCGGCTTTGGCTCGGGTTTGCATATCGATTATACCTACACTCAAAACGATACCAGCCGGCTGATCAATCAGCATAACGATGCTACTATCGGCGGTGGCTACGCCGAACTGGAGTTAGACCCCAATAACAAATGGCATATTCAGCCGGGTGTGCGGGCCACTTATTATGGCATTACGGGCAAGCCCTATATCGAACCCCGGCTATCGTTCACCTATCATTTAAACGATCAGTGGAATTTAAAAGGCGCAACGGGCCGCTTCTACCAGTTCACCAACCAGGTGATCCGCGAGGACATTGCCGGCGGCGACCGCAACTTTTGGGTGATGGCCAATGGCAGCAATATTCCGGTAAGTTCGGCCAATCACTTTATAGCCGGTTTTAATTATGAGACCGATGCCTTTTTGTTTGATGTGGAAGGCTATTATAAAAGCCTGAACGGCCTGACCGAATATACCATCAGGCAAAATGGCGGCGGCCCCGGTGGCTTTTTCGGTGGCGCCAACCGTGCGACAACTGTAACCGAGAATTTTAACCAGGGCACCGGCTATGCCAAAGGCGTTGAGTTTCTGTTGCAAAAAAAAGTGGGGAACTATACCGGCTGGGTAAGTTATACCCTGGCACAGGCTAAAAGCAAGTTCGCGGTTTATGGTGATGATTACTTCTCCTCGCCGCAGGATATTACGCACGAACTGAAATCCATAAATATGTACCACTGGCAGCGCTGGAGTTTGGCGGCTACGTTCATCTTCAGCACCGGGCATCCGTACACCGCGCCATTGGGTACCTATACCGTGCAAACACTTGATGGTAATAAAACAACCTATCTCACCATCAGCCCCAAAAACGGCGAGCGCCTGCCCGATTATCATCGCCTCGACCTTTCAGCCACGTATGACCTGCTAAAGGTTGACGGCATAAAAGTGGGCAGCATCGGCCTGTCGCTGTTTAATGTTTACAATCACGTTAACTCCTGGTATAACCAGTATTACATCCGCAACAATATTGTTTACATCACCGCTGTAAAGTACTTAGGTTTCACCCCAAACATCACACTTAGCTTAAAATGGAAATAATGCGCAAATTATCTGCTATTACTATACTGGTCGCCACAATTATGTTCGCAGCCTGCAAAAAACAGGATTCGGCAAATGTGACCGAACGCCCTGTTGTTATCGCTTACCTAACGCCTGGTCAGCCCGTAGGCGTAAAGGTTTATCAGCAAAAAGGTTTGGCTGATACCGCAACTTATGGCGCGGCCATCACTGGTCTGTCGCTTAGTCTATCTAACGGCAGCCAAACCGTAGCCCTTACCGAAAGCGGCTCTGGAAATTATGTTTATAACAATACATCGTTCCTGTCATCGGGCAAAACCTATACACTGAAGTTTAACTATCTCAATGAAGATGTAACCGCTACTACAAACATCCCGGCCAAAGCTACATCGTACACAGCATCGCGTACTACCATCAATATGCCGTTGACCACAATCAACGGCCCTGCCGCTACCGATTCTATAGCCGTCACGTTCAGGTGGAGCAACCCAGATTCGCTGTACCATGTGATCGTTTTTAAGAATGATGATAACAGTCCATATAACCTGCATCCGCAACGCAACAGCCCGGTAAACTTTACCATTGATGCTAAAACGGCCGACCATTACGATGTATATTACCGCACATTCAGTTATTTGGGTGTATACCGCGCTATTTTGTATAGTGTAGATAAAGCTTATGGTGATATTTTGAGTAGTAACGCCAACACCACATCGCAACGCCTGGCCAACCCGCCGGGGAATATTACCAATGGTTACGGTATTTTTGCGGGGATGCAGGCCGATACGATAAAGCTGACGTTGACGCAGTATTAAAAGGAAAATAATAAATAATATCAGGGCTTTGAAAGCCTTTATAACCTTTGTGCCCTTTGTGGTTAAATTGCCACAGTGTGCATTTTTTTTAACCGGTTGCTCCAAAAGAAAACCATTAACTATTAATTTAAACTAAAAAATAAGTTAAAAAACGTTAAATTCAGTTTTATTACTAATAATTTAGTTTTATATTAGGCCATTATAACTGACCTAAATGAAACTACACCCACTTATCATCCTTATGATGCTGCTTTGCAGCGCCCGTTTATTTGCCCAAAGCCCTTACCACATTAAGGGCGCGGTGGCAGATACCTCATCAAAAACTAGACTGACCAATGCCACCGTTTGTGTGCTTAATGCCAAGGATTCCATCATCCGCAGGTTTGTGTATGCAAAGGAGGGCGGCAGTTTTGCCATTAACAACCTGCCCCCGGGTAATTTTATCCTGCTGGTATCGTATCCCGCTTATGCCGATTATGTAGAGAAGTTTACGCTCGATCCCGCGCATCCCACAAAGGATTTTGGTAGTGTAAATATGCCGCTGAAAAGCCGCCTGCTGCACGATGTGATTGTTAAAGGCACCGTGAACGCCATTAAAATAAAGGGCGATACGACGGAATTCAGCGCCAAAGCCTATGTGATACAGCCCAACGATAAAGTAGAAGACCTGTTGAAGCAACTGCCCGGCATACAGGTAGATAAGGACGGCAAGATCACCGCCAACGGACAAACCGTAAGCAAGGTTTTGGTAGATGGCGACGAATTCTTCGGTGATGACCCGACATTGGTTACCAAAAACCTGCGTGCCGATATGGTGGATAAAGTGCAACTGTTTGATAAGAAGAGCGACCAGGCCGCCTTTACCGGTGTGGACGATGGCAAGCGCACCAAAACCATCAACATACAACTAAAGGAAGATAAAAAGAACGGTACCTTTGGTAAACTGGATGGTGGTTTAGCCACCCAAAAGCTTTACGAGAGCCAGGCTATTTACAACCGTTTTAAAGCTAAAGCCAAATATTCGGCTTACGGTACTTCGGCCAATAACGGTAAGATAGGTTTGGGCTTCGCCGATAATAATGCCCTGGGCTCTTCTGCTAACAGCGTGCAGATCGACGATGGCGGCGGTATCATCGTGTTTGGCGGATCGAGTGATGGTTTGGATTCGTTTGATGGTACTTATTTTGGTAACGGTAAGCCTTTAGCGCACAACGGCGGCCTGCATTACGATAGCAAGTGGAACGGCGATAAAGAAACCATCAACACCAACTACCGTATCGGTTCGATGGATATTAACGGCCTGACAACCACCACCACACAGCAAACCTTAACAAACGGTATCATCAACACCAATTCGAGGCAGGGCTTTAACAATTATGCTTTCCGCAATAAGGCAGAGGCTACTTATACCATTAAGATAGATACTACATCAAACCTGAAGATTGGCGCCGATGGTGCGTTTAAAAACTTCAGGGTAATGAATAATTACCAGAACGTTACCGATAATGGCAACGGGAAGCTGATCAACTTTAACGATCGTGACGTAAATAATCATGGCGATCAGCAATTGTTTAACGCCAGTTTGTTTTACACCAAAAAGTTTAAAAAAGTAGGCCGTAACATTTCGTGGAATATCAGCGAAAGCTATAACAATAACGAAACTAAGGGTAACCTGAACTCGCGGGTGGATTTTTACAATACCACCAGCGGCGGAATAGACAGTACCCAGCGCATCAATCAATACAAAACATCTGATGTGTTAAGCTCGGTGTTGAACAGTAACATCACTTATGGCGAGCCGCTCACCAAATTCGCCTCGATGGTATTTAACTACGGCTTCGCGCTGAATAATAGTACTGCCGACCGGAAATCGTTTAACCAGGACGCGGCCGGCAATTACACCATTTTTGACAATGTATACAGTAACGATTATAAGCTGCTGCGCATCACCAACCAGTTCGGCGCATCGTACACTTATCGTAAAAAGAAGTTTAATACCACTTTAAGCGCTAAGGCCTCTATTGCCGATTACAAGCAAACAGACGAGTATACTATGAATACCTTTAGCCGCAGCTATGTTAACTGGTTGCCACGCGCCAGCTTTCAATACAGCCCGTCGTTACAAAAATCAATCACGTTTAGCTACAGTGGCTTTAGCCAGCAGCCGGGGATAGACCAGATACAGCCCATCCGTGTGAACACCGACCCTTTAAATATTACCCTGGGTAATGCCAATCTAAAACCCGCCTACAGCCAAAACTTTAGTGTTTACTACAATTCAGCCAAGATAATAAGCGGCACCAGCAGCTATGGATCGGTGTATTTTTATAACCAGTACGATGCTATTGTAAATAATACCGTAACTGATGCAAAGACCGGCAAAACAACCATTCAATATATTAATCTTACAGACCGCAGTCCGTATAACTACAGCGCCAGTTTTTCTACCAGCCGCAAAATTAAATCGATAGGCTTAAGCACCGGCATTAGGTTAAATACAAACGGCAACATCAATTACAGCTATATTAATAATGCTTTAAACGAAACAAAAAGCCGCACTTACGGCGCATCGCTGAATCTCTCAAAATCTGCTGTCAAAAAGTACGATCTTTACGTAAGCGGTGGCCCCTCGTATACGTTTAACGAGTTTTCGTTGCAGCCAACGGCCAATAATAACGCAGCCGGGTTTAATGCCTTTGGAAACGCGAGTTATTACCTGCCTGCCAAGTTTTTGATCAGGACGGATGCGCAATACACTTATACCGCTGCTACCCGAGCATTCGATGCACAGCGCATTACCCTTTGGAACGCTTCGCTAACCAAAACGTTTTTTAAGGATGATGCCCTCGCTTTTGCCGTAAACGCTACCGACTTGCTGAATAACAACCTGCGTACCAACCGTTATGCCAACGCTAACATGATCACACAAACCAATAACAGCGGTATTGGCCGCTACGTGATGTTCTCGGTTATCTGGAACTTCACCAAATTTGCTACCGAACCTGCTAAAAACTAAAACCTTATCACATGAAGAAGATCATTATTACCATACTTTGCCTGCTGCCCTGCACCACGCTGCTTGCGCAGTTTACTAAATTTACCCATAGCGGTACCGTTGAGTTTGAGAAGACCATCAACCTGTTCACCCTCGCCAAAGGCCAAATGTCTGCCAAGCCGGATGAGTTTGAAATGTTGCGTTTTAACGCGTACAAAAAAAATACGCCGCAATATCGCAAGCTAAAGTCGGTGTTGACGTTTACCGATGAGAAAACGTTATACACGCCTGTGCCGATAGAGATCAACGACAAGGTAATGGGTAACGATAACCCCATGGCCAGGCAGTTCAATACAGTATATAACGACTTAGCCACAGGCATGACCACCGTGCAGAAAAACGTTTACGAAGACCTGTACCTGGTAAAGGATAGCACCCGCCGGATAAACTGGAAGCTAACCGACGAAACCCGTGAGATTGCCGGTTACGTTTGCCGCCGTGCCAACGCGCTCATTATGGATTCGGTGTATGTGGTGGCTTTTTATACTAACGAGATCCACGTATCAGGTGGACCGGAAACTTTTACCGGCCTGCCCGGCATGATATTGGGCGTAGCCCTGCCGCACGAGGGCGTAACCTGGTTTGCCACCAAGGTAACCGATACCAGTGTGCCTGCCGCTACCATTACCGTACCCAAAAAAGGGAAGCCGGTAAATCCTAAACAACTATCGAAAGTATTGTGGGATATCATGAAAACATGGTCGACAGTAGGGAACAGGGGGCCTTATGAGATGAAGGTTTTTATGATGTAAAGACGTATTTATCGCGCATTATTATGATACAAGCCGGGGCATTTTTGCTCCGGCTTGTGTATTTGTAGCAGGTTCTTAATAAAAAGATGATTTGCCGTTAAACCTTGCTCATTATAAGTGGTTTAAGTATATACCTGTCCCCAATTGATCATCTATACCTTGCACAAATATGAAACACATTTTCTTATTACCCGCGCTCTTATTATTTGCTATTATCGCCCATGCGCAAACCATTAAGGGCAAAGTAACCGATGCCGAAACCGGTAAGCCTATTGCCGGGGCCAGCGTTTACCTGAACGGTACTTTCGTCGGCACCGTTACCGATACACTGGGCGTGTTTATGTTAACAACCAATAAAACCACCATCCCGCTGGTGGTGAGTTATGTGGGATATACTACGCACCAGATCAGCAATTATGCCGGCGTGGATTTGCAGATAATGATGACACGCAAGCCTACCGAGTTGGATGAAGTTACCGTTACGGCCGACGCGATGAGCAGGGCCAATAAAATGCGCATATTCCTGACCGAGTTTCTTGGCGCAAGTACAGACTGTTATATCGAAAACCCCGGCGATGTATGGCTGCATTATAGCAAAAATACCGAAGAACTAACTGGCGGTGCGGATAAACCACTGATCATCCATAATAAAAAGCTGGGGTATAAGATCACTTACTACCTGTCATCATTCAGGCATGTGCCTACGCAGACAGCCTATGAGGGCAATTACATTTTTGCCGAGGATACGGCAGGATTAAAGCGCAGTGCCATGAAGCAGTTATTAAAAGACCGCGATGAAGCTTATTACGGCTCGCGTATGCATTTTATACGGGCGCTTTGGGCCGATCAGCTGGCTAAAAACACTTTCGATATTTATCACCCTATGCCAAAAGCCGGGGGCGCCGCAGCCGGTGATAAACCTGGAATAAGTCAGTTGAGTTATAACGACCTGGTTGCCGTTAAAAGTAATGCTATCTTCCACGATCAGAAATTTATTGTGTTAAAGGATGAAGTGTCGGTTAATTATCAGCGAAGCCGGGATGTGAGGGAGCTATCGTACCTGCAACTTGCCGCCAACAGCGCCGGCGCGATGATAGACGCCGATGGCAACTACGGCGAAGGCATAGAATGGCGTGGCGATATGGGGCATTCGCGGGTGAATAAATTACTGCCGTTCGAGTTTCAACCGGTGGTTAAACGCGATAAAAGGTAATAACGCGCGCCAAACAATTCGCTAAAAAGCAGGTTTAAACATAGTTCGTACCCCACAAATGTAAAGGACTGTGTATACTAACTGTTATGATCTCCGCTTTGTTATTAGCAAAGCCACACTTATAAAAAGCCTGCTGATTGTATCATTGATAAGCTTTTGCACACTTGCTCACGCGCAGGTAGTTGCCCCGGCCGATTCGTTAAAAGCCGATTCTCTGCGGATACTTAAGCACAAGCAGGCTATCGAAAATACCAGTTATCAGTACGATGTTGGTGATCTTGCCCGCAACCTGTTTCATCCGGGCAAAGGACCTGACAGCCTGCATAAAAGCTCGGGGATAACGGTGGTGCCCAATGTGGCGGCTAACCCTACCATCGGCGCGCAACTCGGCATTAAGGCGGTGGCCGGCCGTAAACTGGGCGATGATCCGCGTACGCTGATGTCTGTGGCGGCTACTTCGGCGTCTATCACTACCAAAGGCATTATTTATTTTTATGTAAACCACAACGTTTTTACACCCGGCAATAAATGGAACTTGCAGGGCAATATCGTAGCGGCCAAAACCGTCAGTCCCGATCATGGCTTTGGTATAGGTGCCGGTAGCAATAGCGGTGCACCGGGCGATGTGGTATTGGCCAATCCAACGCATAAGGGTTATGCTATCCATTCCCTCTATTTTAATCTGCGCGAAAAGGTGTATAAACAAGTGCAGGATAACCTGTTTTTAGGCGCGGGCATGTCGTTCGAGGTGCGGCGTAACATCCAAACCGGCGATGTAGCTGCCAATAACATCACACCATCGGGTATTTATAATACACGCTTTGGTTTCCCGCAGGATCATTACTCGGCAAATGGTTTCCTGTTTAATGTGCAGTACACCACGCGCGATAACCAGAACCGGGCTTACAAGGGCATCTACTTTGATGCCGGTATCCGCGCCAACCAAACCTGGATAGGCAGTACCAAAAATGCCCTGCAATTCACCACCGATCTGCGTAAGTACATTAGCCTGTCTGCCTCAAGTCCCGAAACCGTGCTGGCCTTTTGGAACTGGGGTAACTACCTCATCAGCGGCGCTATCCCTTATCTTGAACTACCCGGCACGGCCCGCGATGGCCAGTTTAAAAGCGGCAGGGGGTACACCGCCCAATACTTTAAAGGCACACAGTTTAATGATACCGAGGCCGAGTTCCGCTTCCCCATCCTGGCCAATAAGTTTATCAGCGGGGTAGTTTTCGGCAGCCTGCAAACTGCTAACGATCTGCAGGGGACTAAACTGTTCCAAACCTTTCAGCCTGGTTATGGCGGCGGCCTTCGGGTGTTGTTTAACAAAGCTACACGCACTAATCTGGCTTTGGATTACGCTTTCGGCAAGTTTGGTAACCGGGGGTTTTTCCTGAATTTGAATGAGGCGTTTTGATTTAGGTCATTACGCTTCGCTGTCATTTAGCGTATAGGTGCGGAGGATTGTGCGATTCCCTCCCAACGGGAGGGCGTATGGAGGGGTTATTCAGTATCACATCGTGGCCAAACCCCTCCCTGCCACAACACAGACCTAACGCACCCTCCCAGAGCTACCGTGTCCCACATCTTCCCACCTATAATACGATAGAGCAGCGAGGGGAAAGCGGTATGGAGCGAAAGAGAACTATCTCTTGACCGTAGGCAAAAAATCTTATACGTGAAGCCGGCTGCGCGTATAAGATTTCTCACCCTTGCCCGGCTATTCCCTCCCCGCTAAGGATTCGAAATGACAATTTGATTTTAATAAAAAATGTGGGCGCACGGTAGATCCCGGAGGGAGGGAACTTTCTTAAGCCCCACATTTAACAAACATTTAAACCACCGCACATCCCGCAAATAAAAATATCGCCTATACTTGTATCCATGAAAATCCTGTCGAAGCTGCTGGTACTGGTAGCTGCTATTGTTATTACAAAAATCACATCCGCGCAAAGTGGCTATGCGGCTATAAATGCCCATTCGCATAACGATTATATGCAGGCAGCACCCTTCACCCATGCTTACGGGGCGGGCTTTGGCGCTATCGAGGCCGATATTTTCCTGAAGAATGGGCACTTGCTGGTTGCGCACGAGCTGAAAAGCGTCAACCCTGATCGTACGCTGAAAGGGATGTATCTCGATCCGATAAAGGAATCGTTGAAAAAAGATACCGGTCGCCGTTTAACCTTGCTGATAGATGTTAAGGAGGATTACTGGTACGAAATGCCGGTGCTGCTGGAAGAACTGAAACCCCTGCGCAAATATTGCAAAACCGATAAAAAGGATGGCCGCCTGCTCATCCTCATCAGCGGTAACCGACCGCCACCGACCGAATTTGCCAACTATCCCGATTATATTTACTTTGACGAGGATCTGCGCCATACTTACACGGCCGAACAATTGAAAAAAATAGGGCAGGTGAGCCTCCAATATTCGCTTTATTCAAAATGGAAAGGTGTAGGAGCGATCCCTTTGAAAGATGAGCAACGAATAAAGCACGTAATAGACAGCGTGCATAGCCTGGGCAAACCCATCCGCTTTTGGGACGCGCCGGATAATAAGGCAGGATGGTCATCGCTTATCAAATTGAAAGCAGATATTATCGGCACCGATCTTATTGATGAGCTATCGGCTTACTTGAAGCAATAAAGAGGAGTGATGCAATTCATATAAAACAGCGATGGGCGTAATGCCCATCGCTCACTGTAAAAACCGCATATGTTATATACAGTGTACAGGCCTCGCGCCTGCAGTTTTTATCTTTATGTTTTGCGGTAAGTGTATTGCAGAAAGCTTACTTCACCGCATCCCCATTCTTCAACTCATCGTTAGCATTAAGTACAATTTTGTCGCCGGCTTTCAGGTTGCCAAAAATTTCGGTCGAATCTTTGCCGGTCATGCCATCTTTAATATCTGTTAACGCGGCCTTGCCATCTTTTACCACAATCACATATTTCCGCTCGGTAGAGCGTACAATGGCGCCATTGGGTACCAGTAATGATTTGGCGCCCGACACCATCGGGATCTTCACCTCGGCATACATCCCGGGTTTTAATTGGCTGTTGTTATTCATCACATCAATCTCAATAGCCTCCGAGCGCATGCCGCCCAAGCTGTTTGCCGACCGGCTGATCTTTGCCGTATGATCCACTCCCGGGATGGCATTAAAGCTGAAGGTAACAGCTTGCTTCAGATCAACCTTGTCTACATAATCTTCGGGTATAGCCACTTCAAGGCGAAGTTTGCGGGTATCCTGTAATACCAGCATGGGCTGGTCGGTGGCCTTGCCGGGGGCTACCAGCGCGCCCGGTGATACATTACGCTGAACGATGGTGCCGTCGAAAGGTGCATAAATGCGGAGGTAGCCCTGCACCGTTTTTACCGATTCTACATTCGAGCGTTCGGCCTGGGCGATAGCATTATCGGCTTTCATACGGGTTAGGGCATTATCCAGATCCAATGGCGATACCGAACCGGGTTCCTGCGCGGCCTGTTTTAGGCGGGCATATTTCTCCTTGCTGGCATTGGCCGTTTCCTGTGCCTGCAGGTAGCGCGAGTTGGCGGCCTGTAGTTGCGATTCCATTTCGGGCGCTTCCAGCGTGAGCAGCAATTGTCCCTTTCTTACTTCTGATCCGCGGTCGACATAAATTTGCTTCACAAAACCGTTTACTTTGGG
Source organism: Mucilaginibacter mali (assembly GCF_013283875.1). Classification (NCBI taxonomy): domain Bacteria; kingdom Pseudomonadati; phylum Bacteroidota; class Sphingobacteriia; order Sphingobacteriales; family Sphingobacteriaceae; genus Mucilaginibacter; species Mucilaginibacter mali. The sequence goes on along the minus strand of NZ_CP054139.1, from coordinate 2,778,348 downwards.
GAACAGGTTTACCTCGTTAAAAGGGTTCAGTTGTCCGGGCAGGCGGGCATAGCTGGAAAGCGTCTTTTCGGCAATGGTTCCTGTTTCATATTTCTTCGGTGCAGCGCTCTTGTTTTCGGTAAGGTCAACCGGCTTTTGGTTGCCTCCACAGGCAGCTAACAGGCATGTGGCAGCGATGCATAAGGCGCTCAGCTTCGACCGTTTAATAAACTCCATATTGAAGCGGTGCCCGGAGCGGTGTTGTTGGGGCGGTACTATCTTAACCATATGATGTAATGTTTTTCCGCTTGCCGGGCCATTGGCCTCATTGTCGGATTTATTGAATTTGATGTTCATGTTTTTATGCTGTTAAGGTTTCGGTAAATGTTTCGTCTTCGGGCATTAGCGATGGGGACACGTAGGTGGTTTTATCCTGCACCCAGGCAAATACCAGCGGCAGTATAAATAAAGCCGCCAGGGTTGATGCGAACAACCCACCGATAACCGCCCTGCCCAGCGGCGCCGTTTGTTCACCCGCTTCGCCCAGGCCCGATGCCATGGGGATCATCCCCGCCATCATGGCTAAGCTGGTCATCAGGATGGGCCTTAAACGGATAGCGGCGCTGGTGATGGACGCGCGGGTGGCATCCTTAAATTCCAACCGCAACTTCTCGCCATTGGTAACGATAAGAATAGCATTGGCTACCGATACCCCTGTCGACATGATCATGCCCATGTACGATTGCAAATTGAGTGTAGAACCCGTAAGCAACAAAGCCGTCAACGAACCCAGGATAACCGCCGGTACGGTTGATAATACCGTCAGCGATAACTTGAACGATTGGTAATTAGCCGCCAGCAACAGGAAGATCACCAATACGGCGAAACCCAAACCGCTTTGCAAACTGCTCATGGTTTCGGTAAGCAAGTTTGTCATACCCTTTAAATCGGCTACTAATCCCTTTGGCGGTGTACCGATGGTTTTAATGGCCTTTTGTACATCGGCCGTGGCGGTACCCAAATCTTTTTTATAAATATTGGCGCTCACGGTTAAAAAGCGGCGCGGGCCGGTGCGGTCGTATTCGCCGGGGGCATAGGTGGTTTTAAAGGTGGCCACATCGGCAAGGGTAGGGGTACTTTGGCCTTTTAACAGGGGGATCTCCTTTAACTCATCCATGGTGTTCATGGTGTATTCGGGTATTTGCACCTGCACCTGGTAGGTGTATTGCTTATCCTCGTCCAACCATTGGTTCTTCTCGGTAAAGCGGCTGGATGAAGTACTGGCTGTTACCGAACGTGCGATATCGGTCACATTCAATCCAAATTGCGATACCTTTTGCCTGTCCAGCGTTACGGCTATCACCGGAATTTTCAATGGCTGAACGATTTGCACATCGCGCAGGTAAGGGATCTGCTTAAATTTGGCTACGGCCTTGTTGGCATAATCCTCAATCTGTGCCATATCCTTGCCGGCCACGCGCAGTTCTATCGGTGTAGCCGCGCCCTGGCTCATGATCTTTTCGGTCATGTCAATGGGCTCGAAGGTGATGCGCAGGTCGGGCATGGCATGGGCGATGTTTTTGCGCAGGGCATCTTTCAGTTCGTCCATATTCATGTGGTAGCTCTCATCCAGTTTCACCTGTAACACAGCCTCGTGCGTGCCGGTATTGAAGATATACAGGTTACTGCTGCCATAACTACTGGGGATGATACCTACATAACCCGAACTGATCTCTACGTGATGATCAACCGTTTTATCGATGATATCCAGTACCTGTTTAAACTTGTCTTCGGTACGCTCCAGGCGCGTGCCATCGGGTGCTTTAATGCGGATAAGGAACTGCCCGTTGTTCAGCTTAGGCATCATATCCTTACCAATGATGGCGAAGCCGACACCCGCCAATACCACAACCACAACAAGATATACCGGGATGATCCACTTCTTATTTGGCATCCATCGGGTAATGATGGCCATAAAGCGCATTTTTACCCGCTCGAACAGGTCGTTCTTTTCGGGATGCTGCTGTTCGTTTTGAAGATGGGTATTAACTTGTATCTCCTCCGGCCGGTTAAGCGCCTCGCCGGCATGGGCGTGCAGTTCGCCGTGGTGATAGTGTTGGTATTGCTCGGCCTTAATAAGCCAGTTACTCATAATCGGCACTAAGGTTTGCGCAAGGATGTACGATACGATCATCGTCAACCCGATTGACATGGATAGCGGCAGGAACATCGCCCTCGGCACGCCATTCATCAGGAACGATGGCGCGAATACCGCCAGGATACAAAGCAATATCAGTAGCAGCGGGAACGATATCTCTTCGCAGGCATCGTAAATGGCCAGGCGTTTGCTTTTGCCCATCTCCAAATGTTGGTGGATGTTCTCGATAGTTACCGTAGCCTGGTCGACAAGGATACCGATGGCCAGCGCCAGGCCGCTCAATGTCATGATATTGATGGTTTGGCCAAACATGCCCAGCAGCATCACACCCAATAAAATAGATACGGGGATGGTAATCACTACGATCAAACTACTCCGCCAGTCGCGCAGGAAGAGCAGTACCATTAAACCGGTTAGGAGGGCGCCTAAACCGCCCTCGGTCATCAGGCTTTTTACAGCGTTGATCACAAATACCGATTGGTCAAACTCGTACGATACCTTGATATCATCGGGCAGCAGGCTCTGCATTTCGGGCAGTTTGCTTTTCAAGCCCTGCACCACCGACCAGGTAGAGGCATCGGCTGTTTTTACGATGGGGATATAAACCGACCGCTTGCCGTTGATCAAAGCGTAATCGACCGTGATATCCGACGCGTCGGCCACGCGGGCCACGTCTTTTACAAATACCGATACACCGTTCTTAGTTTTAATGGGAATATCGCCAAACTCCGCCGATTTCTTCACCAGCGAATTGATGGTGGTGGTGAACATGGTATTATCGATACGCAAATTACCCGATGGCGACATGGCGTTGAATTTGGCCAGCGCCTCAACCACCTGATCAGGTGTTAACTCGTAGCTGCGCAATTTATTGGGGTCGACACTTACCGTGATGGAACGCGAGTTAGCCCCGAACGGCGGCGGTGCAGAAAGCCCCGGCACCGAAGCGAACATGGGCCTGATGCGGGTGGCCGCCATATCGTAGATCTCCTTTAAACTACGCCCGGGAGCCGACATCACAAGCTGGCCCACCGGCAACGATGAGGCATCGTACCGGATCACTTGCGGCGGCAACGCCCCGGGCGGAAAGAATTTCATGGCGCGGTTTACCTGCAGGGCTACTTGTGCCTGTGCTTCGGCCATATTGGTGCTTTCGTAAAAGCTGATCTTAAGCATCGTTAGCCCCTGTATGTTTTTGGTAGTGATGTTTTTGATACCGTTTACATACAGGAACTGATCCTGCAAACGGGTACTGAAAAAGCCCTCCATTTGCTGCGGCGACATGCCGCCGTACGATTCGATCACGTAGATCGTTGGCAGGTTTAACTGCGGGAAAATATCAATTGGGATATTGAGGGCGCTTAACACGGCAAATATCATCAGGCTGAGGGTGATCACCACCACCGTGATAGGTCGTTTAAGCGCGGATGTAACTATAGACATTCGGAATTTAGTTTAATAGGTTTAAAACTGAACCAACCTGGTTGCCGGTAACCGCCTTTTGAAACAGCGCGCTGATATAAGCGTATTTAGCCTGCGCGTAATCGGTTTCGGCACGGTACAGGATGTTGAGGGCGGCGTTTAGCTCGATGATGTCGGTCAACCCACTGCGGTATAGCGATAGTTTTTGCCGGTAACCCCTGTTGGCCGCCTGTAACTGGTTAGGGATCTCCTGTAACCGTAACCGTGCGGTGCTCAATTCGGCATCGGCCTGGTTAATGCTTAATGCCAGCAACGATTTTTGTTCGTCCAGTTTCCGCGACGCGTAATCGGTAGCTACCTTTTGCGTGCTTAGCTTTAGTTGCTTACGGCGCAGATCGAACAGGTTATAGGATATACCAACGCCCACCAGGTAGTTATTCCTGTCAAAACCCCAGCCGCTGGAAAGGTTGTTAAAGTGATCGTTACTGATGCTCGATCCCCGTCCCCAGGCTGCCGCTTCCAACAGTATTTTTGGGTTGTATTGCTTTTTAACCAGTTCTTCTTTTTGTAAACTGCTTTGCAATACCGACCGGTAATAGTTAATAGCGGGATGGTTGGCCGTATCTGGCGTGATCAATGCCGGCATCGTGGCTTGCGTAACCAGTTTGGCCGCCGAAAGCGTATCGGGGATGATGTTCCGGTAATCGATCCCGCTGATATTGCCCAACTGCAACTGTACCTGTTTGTACTGGTTATTCAGTTCGATATAGGTGAGGCGCGCTTTGGAAAGTTCGGCTTCGGCAATACTGGTATCCACACCGGGCCGCAGGCCGCTTTTTGCCAGCGATTGGATAGACCGCCTGATCTGCTGGTCGCGTTCGATATTACGCGATTGGATAGTTAAGTAATCTTGTAACCTGATGAGTTGCAGGTAGGCGCCAATGACATAACCTTGTAACTGATATCGCGAGCGCTGGAACTGGTTTTCTTCGACGGTTACTTCTGCCCCCGCCACCTTGTTTTGCGCGGCGTAGGCGCCAAAGTTGTAGGCTTCCCAATCAAAGGCGGCGATACCTAAATTTACCAGTGCTGTGCTGGTATTGCTTTGGGCGCGCACCCCGCTGGTGTTTGATGGCACAATGCCGAAGCCAAAGTAAGGCCCGGCGGTATTGTTATTGGTGCCCACATCGGCCTGGTAATTTAGCTTTAAGTTGGGCAGCCAGTTGTTGCGGGTTTCGGTGGCCTGGGCCTTTTTAATGGCAATGGCAACCGAATCGGTTAAGAGCGTAGGGGCATTTTTATCAACCCTGCTTAAAATTTCCTTTAGAGAAACCGGGGCAGGGCCTTGCTGCGCATGGGCGCAAACTGCAATTAGCAGTAATAAACCCAGGCAGCAATATCGTTTGAAATATTGCATTCTGTTAAATGATGTTTTAAAAAAATCAGGAATAAATAGAATAGCCATACACACCCGGCAGGGGAGTTATGGTTGATTATTTAAACAGAATGATGGATCAAATAATAAGTTGCCCCACCAGCAGGTAGCGTGCCTGTGACTGAGCCAGGTGCAGTTTAATATGGGCTATAAAACCCGAGGTGATGTTTTTACCGGCATTAAGTATAGCAGGTAATATAAAGGCGAGAGCGGCTGTAAATAATAATAACGATGGCAGGGTGGGATCGGCGAGGCGCTTTTGGATACCGGCGAGACTAAACTCGCTGTCTTCGTTATGCTCCAGCTTGCGCTTGGTGAACGATTTTACCAGTATACTTGCACGGTGATGGGTTTTACGAAAATAATGCTGATAGCGCAAGGTATACCCCACAAAAGGCTTCGCCACAAACATAAACATGGCAAAAACAAGGAAATATTTAAACGCTGACACCGACATTTTTCTAAAACGCAATAATAATAAGCAAAGTTGATAAGAAATAAATTTGGTATTTGTTTGTAACTAAAATGTTGCTGTTGTTGGTTTAAAACAGTCGTTAATCCACACATCCCCGCCATTCACCGATACAATGCTGCGGCTTTGCATCAGCCTCCTTAATTTCATTTCAGATTTAATACCCAATTAAAAATTAAGAGCAATGAAAAAGTTAATTACCATCTATTACACACTGGCTGCATCGGCCGCTGTTGTATTTGCGCTGAGTTCATGTAACAAGGAGGCGGTATCGTCTTTAAGCACTGGCAGCAGCAAATCGGCATCAACGGTAACCGCCACCACCAACGGCGATCTGCTTATCGCGGCTACATCGAGCAGCAGTACAACCACTACGGCAGCCACTAAAGATTCGCTATTCCTGATGAATGCCTGCCCGGCCGGAAAACGCCCGGATACGGTTGCGTTCAGCGCCTTGTCTGCAAGCATTACCACTTATTTAACTACCAACTATTCGGGCTATACCTTCCAAAAGGCATTTAAGGTTACCGATAAGAGTGGCACTGTTACCGGCTACGTGGTAGCTATCAATTATAACAGCAAACCGGTTGGGTTAAAATTTGACGCCAGCGGCACCTTTGTAGCCGTGCTTGAACAACGCGAGCGCGCCGATCACGACGGACCAGGCTGGCACCCGGGCGGCCGCTTTGATAACCGCAACGGTATGCACCCTGATACTATTGCCCTAAGCGCGTTGCCGGCCACCATCAAAAGTTACTTCACTGCCAATTATGCTACCGATACCTTACTACATGCAGTGGTAACTAAGGATACCAGCTATATTGTATTCAGCGCTAATAAGGGCTTGTTCGCAACCTCGTTCACCTCTAAACTGGTGTTTAGCAAAAGAGTGCAGTTGTATCCAAGGCCAATCAAAACCCCGGTATTGCAGGCTAACCTGCCGGCCGCTATCAATACTTACCTGAGCGCTACCTATGCCGGTTATGTGTTCGATAAGGCTTTTGTAGAAAAGGTAAGCGGCGTGGTATCTAAATACGTGGTGCTGATAGACGCCAGCGGTACACGCTACGCGGTACAGTTTGATGCCTCGGGCGTATTTGTAAAGGCGACTACGATTAAGTAAGATTCCCCGGAAATCAACATATAATTAAACGTTAACCCCGGCTGGAATTATTCCTGCCGGGGCTTTTTTATACCTGGGATCGTCATGTTGAGCGATATAATCCCGGCGGCCTCTAATGGTTTTTATGACATGCCGATGAAAGCCCCCTCTAAATCTCCCCCAAAGGGGGAGACTTTGGAACCCTCTCCTCTGGAGAGGGCAGGGTGAGGCTTCAGCGGAAAAACATATATGTCATGTTTCGCTATCGCTCAGCATGACGGATAGAGAGTGGCTACTTATGCGCCTTCAAATTCACATTCTCAGCAGGCAGCGGCACAAACTCCGTCTCTCCGGGTACCTGGCCAAACTCCTGCGCCTGCCAGCGGGCTTTGGCCTGCTCAATACGGTCGTGATCGGTACTTACAAAGTTCCAGTAAATAAAGCGCTCCTCGGGGAAGGGCTCACCGCCAAAGAAGTAAATAGTAGTACCCGGGTTCATGGTAAATTCGCAAAGCTGGCTTTCTTTAGCCACCAGTAATTCCTTAGGGCCAAAAGTGGTACCTTCACTTTCGATGCTGCCTTCTAATATATACAGGCCAACCTCGCCGTAAAGGTGTTCGCCTAATTTAATGCTTTGGCGGGCCGGGCTTTTCAACTCCAGGTAATATAGCTTGCTGTAAACCGGCACCGGTGATGTTTTGCCGGCGATGGTGCCGGCCACTAAGGTATAGCTTACGCCATCGGTTTCCCACTTGGGCAGGTCTTCTTCGTTAGCGTGGTAAAACGTCGGGGCCATCTCTTCCAGGTCCTTTGGCAGCGCCACCCATATTTGCAGGCCGTGCAGGGTTTTATTGCTTTGGCGCAGGTTATCGGGCGTGCGTTCGCTGTGAACGATGCCCTTGCCGGCGGTCATCCAGTTTACCTGGCCGGGTTTTATTTCAATATCGGTACCCAGGCTGTCTTTATGTTTAATATTCCCTTCGAACAAATAGGTGAGGGTAGACAGCCCGATGTGCGGATGCGGCGGAATATCCATGTTCTGACCCGGACCTAAAACGGCAGGCCCCATGTGATCGATAAAAATAAACGGGCCCACCATCCGCTTCCCCTGGAATGGCAGCAGGCGGCCCACCATAAAGTTGCCGATATTACGCGGGCGTTCTTCGATAATAAGGTTGATGTTTGACATGTTTTTTGTTTTGGCGAAATGTGTGATGCAATATACCCACCTGTTTGTATATTAGCCTAACCCAATATTTGTTTTTATGCGCTACTTTCTATGCATTATATTTCCGCCGGCAGCTGTGTTAAGCACCGGCAGGCTGTTCACGCTTATACTGAATATCATTTTAACCCTGTGTGGCTGGATACCGGGAGTGATACACGCCATACTGGTAACCGGCGATTTTTACGAGAACCGCCGCAACAGGCAACTGATCAGGGAGATGAGGCGTAACCGGTATTAGTACCATCCTTAACCAGCTTGCACTATGTACTTCCTGCTCAGTAAAATATTGCTCTTTCTCATCTTTCCAATTTATTGGATATTTGTTTTGCTGTTGATAGCCGCGTTTACCAAGCGTAAAAAACTGCGTAAATGGACATCCATATCCGCGGTTGTTTTAATGCTGATATTCTCCAATACCTGGCTTTGCAACCTCTTTGAACATATTTGGGAGTATCCGGCCGCGCAACTGCCGGATAATGCACACTACAGCGCAGCGATCGTATTGGGGGGCTTCAGTTCACAGATCAGCGCTACAGACGGACGTTTTAATGCAGCATGCGAGCGTTTTTTACAAGCCGTACGGTTACAAAAAACAGGTAAGGTATCACATATCATGATCAGTGGAGGTAACGGTACCTTAAATCCGAGGCAGTTTTCGGAAGCAGTTTGGGTGCAGGGGCAACTAAAGCAGTTTGGCGTTCCGGATAGTGCTATCGTATTGGAGACCAAATCGCGCAATACATTGGAGAACGCCAGGTTCTCTGCCGAAATATTAAAGACAAGCGGGTTGAAACCGCCATATCTGTTAATTACATCAGGCTATCACATGCGCCGCGCACTGATGATATTTAAACATGCCGGGGTTGATGTGGTGCCGTATCCCTGCAACTTTAGCACCAGTAATATTAGCAGGCCATCATGGCTGGAGATGGTGCCCGATATGGAGGCCATTACCTGGTGGAACGGTACGATAAAAGAGGAGTGGGGCTATATGGTGAATTACTTTATGAAACCAGCCAACTGACTTGTTATTAATATCGAATGATAAATGTTAAATAATAAATGTAAAACCCTTTATCATTCGTTATTTATCATTCGATATTCGGCATTCTCTACTTTTCAACCAGCCAAAGGCAGCCTGATGCTAAAGCAGGTGCCCTTACCTTCTTCACTATCCACGCTGATCTTTCCGCCATGCTTCTCGATGATCTGTTTAACAATACTCAATCCCAATCCGGTTGAGGCTTCACCTTTTAAACCTTGCCGGCCGGCCTTGGTAAATCGTTCAAAAATGTGTGGCAGCATATCCTTTGGGATACCCAGCCCATGATCCTGCACCTGCAGCAGGGCCATATCATCCTCGCGGCTTAAAATAATATCCAGGTTATCCTTTTCTTTCGAAAACTTTAACGCGTTGCTGATCAGGTTATCCAGCACCCGGTTAAATTTATCGGTATTAAGGTGCACGTATACATTGCTGGCGTGTTCGGTGAGTATAATATTGTTCTTTATCTCACTCATACTTTTCCAGGTTACGATGATACCTTTTACCAGCGCCGCAAGGTCTATCATTTGGGTTTCGAAGGGACGGTCGTTCTCATTTTTGGCCACCTCAAGCAAATCGCCGATGATGGAGCGGGCCTTGGCGCATGATGCCTTGATCATGTCCATGTTTTCTTCGGTTTCCTCGTCAAGGTCTTCCAGCGCCATCATCATCGTTATCGATTCAATGGCGGCGATGGGGTTGCGCAAATCATGCGCAACGATGCCCAGTACATCATTCTTAAAATCGCTGGCCTTTTCAATCTCAATATTTTTCCGCCTGATCTCGTTCAGCTGCATAAAATGGCTGGCCTTGTACGAGTAAAAATAGCGCGATATAAAATAAAATCCGCAAAGGATAACGATAGATGTCAGCTGGCTATAGATCACCTCTGACGGGTCTGCTTCGCAAAGGAACAATACTACCGTAAATATCAGCTCGGTAAGGATAGTGAGCATGATGGTGTCCTCGTACTCAAACACGCACATCACACTTACAGTGATCAGCGCCACCAGGTATAGCGTAAGGTTACCCCGTGTACTAAAATTTGCAATAAAACAGGATACAATACCCGCGCACAGCAGAAAAATGGAGAACGTGATCACTATGAAGGCCATAAGGCCGGTAGCTTTCTTTGTTTTATCAAAAGCCGATAGTAATTGCCGGGTGATAAGATAAAACAGTGGCGTTAAGCCCAGGTATATCCAGTTGCTGAAGTTAAACTCGGGGAAATTGTTGGCATGCGTAAGATTATTGGGCGCGGCAAAATAAAATAACCTCAAAAAAGCGTTCAGCGCGAAAAAAACGATACAGACCACACGCACCGCCTTCAGGTTTTGAAGCGTGTAGTGCTTACGGAAAGCCGACCTGTTATTGGCAGGTATATTTTTAAAAAAATAAATATTCAATGGAGCGCTGAACTTGGGCCGTTCAAAAATATAAAATTTTTAATCTGTTTAGCATGCCAAATAAAAACAACAGGCATAAGCACCCAATAAATTGCGCAAATGTTAAAAGAAGGCTATTCTTTAAAACCAAACAGGTAGGCCACAATTGCAAATAGCAAAACGGCAAAGGAAGCGGCAGAGATGAAAAACTTTTTCATTGATAAGGGTGTTTTTAAAGTATTAAACGGATTTGACGCCCAAAGGTTTACTGGCCACCATGTAACATTTATATGGATGTTTTAAACGGTTTTACTGCAACTATGGCAAGTACTTTTAATCAAGCTTGTCAATTTGACGGACAACTTTAGCGTTTGCCTGACTTTTTTTCATATCCTGCTGATTGGCAGTGCATTTGATGAGATAACAGTACTATGAATTTCAACAATTTTACCATAAAAGCGCAGGAGGCTGTGCAAAAAGCCTCGGAGATCACCACAGGTAACCAGCAGCAGGCTATTGAAAATGCGCACTTGCTGAAAGGCTTATTATTGGTTGATGAAAATGTGATCAGTTATCTGCTTAAAAAGCTTAACGTAAATCTGAACCGCTTGAACGAACAGTTGGATCAGCAGATCGCGTCGTTCCCTAAGGTGAGCGGCAGCAATGTATACCTGTCAAGCAGTGCCAACAGCGCCTTGCAAAAAGCACAGGGTTATCTAAAGGAATTTAAAGATGAGTTTGTATCGGTAGAGCATATCCTGCTGGGTATCCTTGCCGTAAGCGATAAGGCCGGCAGCGCCCTGAAGGATATGGGTGTTAACGAGAAAGACCTGAAAAAAGCCATTGTAGAACTGCGTGGCGATAGTAAGGTAACCGATCAGAACGCCGAAGCCACTTATAACGCATTAAACAAATACGCCCGCGATTTGAACGAATATGCCGAATCGGGCAAGTTAGACCCGGTGATCGGCCGTGATGATGAGATCCGCAGGGTGATCCAGATCTTATCGCGCCGAACCAAAAACAACCCGATACTGGTGGGTGAACCCGGCGTAGGTAAAACCGCTATTGCCGAGGGTATCGCGTTTCGTATCATCAAAGGCGATGTGCCCGAGAACCTGAAGAGTAAAACTGTTTACTCGCTTGATATGGGCGCGCTGATAGCCGGTGCCAAATACAAAGGCGAGTTTGAAGAACGCCTGAAGGCCGTAGTAAAAGAAGTTACCCAGGCCGATGGCGAGATCATTTTGTTTATTGATGAGATCCACACGCTGGTAGGCGCCGGCGGTGGCGAAGGCGCTATGGATGCCGCAAACATCCTGAAACCTGCCCTGGCCCGTGGCGAACTGAGGGCCATTGGTGCCACTACTTTAAACGAGTATCAAAAATATTTAGAAAAGGACAAGGCACTTGAGCGCCGTTTCCAGATGGTGTTGGTAGATGAGCCGGATACGCTGGATGCCATATCGATTTTACGTGGTTTGAAAGAGCGTTACGAAACCCATCACAAGGTGCGTATTAAAGATGAGGCCATCATTGCCGCGGTAGAAATGTCGCAACGTTATATATCCGACAGGTTTTTGCCTGATAAGGCCATCGACCTGATGGACGAGGCCGCTTCTAAACTGCGGATGGAGATGGATTCGGTACCGGAAGCCGTTGACGAACTGGATCGCCGGATTATGCAGCTGGAGATTGAGCGCGAGGCGATTAAGCGGGAAAAGGATAACGACCGTGTGAAAGAACTGAGCCGGGAGATAGCTGATCTGTCATCAGAACGTGATTCACTCCGTGCCAAATGGCAGGGCGAAAAAGATCTGGTTGATGGCATTAATCAAAAGGTGGAGCTGATAGAAAGCTATAAACTTGAAGCTGAGCAAGCCAAAAGAGCGGGTGATTATGGCAAGGTAGCAGAATTGGAATACGGCCGCATAAAAGAGACCGAGCAGGAGGTTGAAAAACTGAAAGCTGCATTGCTTGAAAATCAACAGAACAGCCGCATGCTGAAGGAAGAGGTTACTGCTGATGATATTGCCGGCGTGGTATCGCGCTGGACAGGTATACCGGTGAGTAAAATGATCCAAAGCGAGCGCGAGAAACTGCTGAACCTGGAAGAAGAACTGCACAAGCGTGTCGCAGGGCAGGAGGAAGCTATCGAGGCTATTAGCGATGCCATACGCCGCAGCCGTGCCGGTTTGCAGGATAAGCGGAAGCCAATAGGTTCGTTCATATTTTTGGGTACCACCGGCGTTGGTAAAACCGAGCTGGCCAAAGCCCTTGCCGAGTTTCTGTTTAACGATGAGCAGGCGCTGGTGCGGATAGATATGTCTGAATATCAGGAGCGCCACGCGGTATCAAGGTTAATCGGCGCGCCTCCGGGCTATGTGGGTTATGATGAAGGCGGTCAGCTGACCGAAGCAGTACGCCGCAAGCCTTACAGCGTTATCCTGTTGGATGAGATCGAAAAGGCTCACCCGGATGTATTTAATATCCTGCTGCAGGTGCTGGATGACGGCCGTTTGACCGATAACAAGGGCCGCGTGGTGAACTTCAAGAACACCATCATCATTATGACATCCAACATCGGGTCGAACATCATACAGGAAAACTTTACCCATTTTGATGATAAGGATAAGGAAGAAGTGATGGCCAGGACAAAGAACCAGTTGTTCGAGTTGCTGCGCAGCACCATCCGCCCCGAGTTTTTGAACAGGATAGACGAGATCATTATGTTTACCCCGCTAAGCAGGGACGAGATAGGGGATATCGTAAAATTGCAGTTCCGCCATGTGCAGCAAACGCTGGCCGAAATGGGCATTACGCTTGATGCTTCGGAGGAGGCACTGGACTGGCTGGCGCAGTTAGGTTACGACCCGCAGTTTGGTGCAAGGCCGCTGAAACGGGTGATCCAGAAACGCATCCTGAACGAACTTTCTAAACAAATTTTGGCAGGCAAAGTAGATAAAGACGCCAAAATAAAATTGGATATGTTCGATAACCAGTTTGTTTTTCTGAATGATAATAACGGGAAATAATATATGCGATAGTTAAATATTGCCTATTGATTAATAAATACAAAAACGGAGTACAATAAGTACTCCGTTTTTGTTATATAAATAGCTATTAACGAAAGTTTTACAACTAATGGGAATAAGAAAAATTATGCACAAAAGAGTTGAAATGTTTAAAAATAAATTTTAAAACATCAGAAATATATTATAATATTGACCCTTAATATACCTGTGTATTGATAGTATAGTTTACCCTAAGTGAAAATTAGTTTATTCATATTGATCATTTTCGGCTTTCTGCTTACTACTGCTTGCCAAAAAGCAAGCACACAGGTAGTCCTGCAGACCATAAAATTTCAGTCTGAAACATTAAACAGGGCGGTTGGCGACAATCTTCAACTTACCCCTATATTTACTCCATCCGTATTTAGTAGCATCGATGTTGTATGGTCAACTTCCAACGACGCTGTTCTTACTATTCAGCCAGATCATACCATCCATGCTAACAAAGCTGGTTCTGCCTGGATAACTGTTAAAGACAAAAACAGTGCCACCGCAGGCAAGTGCCTGATCATAGTGAACTGATTCTATTTTTTTAACAGTGTTTTCCACGTTTCTTAGTGTTGTTTATACCCCTTATACGGTAGGGTTTTTAAAAAGTTCTGCTTTTTTTAATTTTTTTTAAGATTTTTTCGGGGTGTATTTTTCGCATTGTGGCGGTATATCCACGTTGTTTGTAGGGAATCCTATTGAGGTAGTAGTGAAATGACCAGAAGAAGAGATTCATGCTGAAGTTGTTTCAGCAACTTTACAAAGGTTTGATGTGCAAAGTATAAACGATAAAAATAGGATCCCAATAGAATTCAGATGATATGCCGGATAATTCCGCTGTGTGGCGTATCCCGGTTAATAGTTCAATCTTCATTCGTTGCCTTAACTCCGTACCTTATCGCATCTTCAAGTACATTCAGGTTGATATCCTGCAGTTTTTTAAACTTAATGCAATAACCGGTTACGCTGGCTTTGCCCAGTTCTGGTCCAAAGGTCTGGGCAAGGTAATTCTTATCTTTTATCCCCATAATATAAACAGATATCCCGGTAGTATTAGCGCTCATGCCAATTTGGTAAAACTCCCTTGTCGATCCATCTGCGTATTTCATCGTATAAGCCCCGTAGCCTGCATTGGGGTTGCTAACCGTTTTACCGTCCGCGTCTTTGCCATCTAAAAACCACAGTTTACATCCCGGCAATGTTTTAAGAATGTGCGCGTGCAGGGTTTGCATGTCGCTACGTTTGGATTCCGGTTGGCTGCTGATATAGTTATCTATCTGTTCCTGTATACTCATAATGATGGGGATGCTGTTTATTCAAATCTCGTTTATTTTTTAGTCATCGAAAAAAGATTTAGGTCGTTTTTTCCTAACTACCCTTCATCGTCATGGCGAGCGTAGCGTGGCTATCCCCGATAAGCAGGGGGATTGGCATGTCGACCTTTAAACTGGGGATAGCTACGTCGCTATCGTTCCTCGCTATGCCGATGTGGTGGTTTATCCAGAATAAATAAAAAAACTTGCAGATTTTTTAACGGCGAGGCAGTTTGAGGTAACAGATAGTGCATGATACTTATAATTGTTAAAATAACATTTAATAATTATGTTTGCTTTAACCAATTATTCCTGCTGCAAATGAAAAAACTTTTACGTCTGCATATCCTTGCGCTGATAATGTTGTTACCGGTGACAGGCATCGCGCAAAAAAAGGCCAAATTCCCACCCGAAAAGGATATGAAAGCATACCTGATGGTGTATTTTAAGGACGAAACGCATGGCCTTTACTTCGCGCTGAGTAAAGACGGTTACAGCTTTACCGATGTTAACCAGGGCAAGCCCATTATTGCAGGCGATACCATTGCCGAACAAAAAGGTATCCGCGACCCGTACATCTACCGTGGTGCCGATGGTATGTTTTATACCGTACTGACCGACCTGCATATCTACGCGCAAAAGGCAGGCTACCGCAATACCGAGTGGGAACGTGATGGCAAGCAGTTTGGCTGGGGGAATAACCGCGGATTGGTGATTATGCAATCGCCCGATTTAGTGCACTGGAAACATCATGTGCTGCGGGTAGACCAGGCTTTCCCCGGCTTAGAAAATATTGGCTGTGCCTGGGCGCCAGAGGTAATTTACGATGAGGTTAAAAAACTCCCGATGGTTTACTTTACCATGCGCAAGGGCGTTGAAAAAGAGAAGGTGTACTATGCTTACATGAGCGAAAACTTCGACAAGATGCTTACCGAACCCAAACCCATTTTCGAGTATCCTAAACCTTTTGCTTATATCGATGCCGATATTACCAAAGTTGGCAATAAATACCACATGTTTTATGCTTCGCACGATGGCACTTCGGGCGTAAAGCAGGCCGTGTCCGATTCCATCAACACCGGCTATCAGTTTGATGATAAATGGTACGATCCTGAACCAAAAGGTTGCGAAGCCCCGACGGTTTACAAGCTGATAGGGCAGGATAAGTGGATACTGTGTTACGATATCTACCGCATTAACCCCAATAATTTCGGCTTTAGCGAAACTACCGACTTTGTGAATTTTAAAAACCTGGGCCAT
Organism: Mucilaginibacter mali; assembly: GCF_013283875.1. Taxonomy (NCBI): domain Bacteria; kingdom Pseudomonadati; phylum Bacteroidota; class Sphingobacteriia; order Sphingobacteriales; family Sphingobacteriaceae; genus Mucilaginibacter; species Mucilaginibacter mali. The sequence continues at coordinate 2,762,487 of NZ_CP054139.1, read as the reverse complement.
TTTAACGAGGGGGTGATGAAAGCCACCAACTTTTCGCAACCCAAGCACGCGGCTTTTATACAACTTACTAAAAAAGAAGCGCAGCGCCTGGCCGATAACTGGAAACTGGATATGAAATTTTGATCATGAAAAAAATACTACCTGCTTTATTACTCCTGGCATCGTCGGCATTACCGGGTATGGCTAAAACTAAAGCTGCCGCCCCCGATTCGGTTTACCTGTTTGCCTATGCATCGGTAAAAAACAATAACCATGGCGGCTTGCACTTTGCCTGGAGCCGCGACCGCGCTAACTGGTTTGATATTGGCAACGAGTACGATTATGTAAAAAGCGATTACGGCCGCTGGGGAAGCGAAAAGCGGATGATCACCCCATACATCATCATTAATAATAAAGGCGTTTGGCATTGCCTGTGGAGCTTGAACGAGCGGGATAAAACCTTTGCCCACACCTCATCAACCGATTTGATTGATTGGGGCAGGCAAAGCTACCCCATGCTGCAATTGGGCAAAAATTGCCTGGAGCCGGTACTGGCCTATAATGCCAAAACAGGCACATATACCATTACCTATACCGATAGCGATCATCAGTACTACCAGTTAACCACTACCGACTTTAAACATTACAGCCCGGCTGTGAAAGTACCTGCCTCAAAATATCATAACGCCAGTATCACGGCTGAACTGCCTGCCGGTAAGCAGCGCGGGCAGGTTTATCGTGTAGCATGGTCGACCGTGGATGGCCTGGTAAAAACCGCCGATCTGAAAAAATATCAGAACACGCTTTACGCCGAAACCACCAAACAGGATGCCGAACGCTTTAAAGATTTGAAACCGCTAACGGCCACCATTAAAATAGCGCCCGAAAAGGCCCGCCCGATAAGCGATATGTTGCTGGGCGCGTTTTTTGAAGATCTTAACTACGCTGCCGATGGCGGCCTGTATGCAGAGTTGATCCAAAACCGCGATTTTGAATATCAGCCCGGCGATAAAGAGGGCAGGGATAAAGCCTGGATCAGCACGCACTCGTGGACGGTGAAAGGCAATGGCAGTGAAATGGCGATAGACAGCGTTTCGCCCATACACATTAATAACAGGCATTACGCGGTATTAACTACCCAAAAAACTGGCGCCGCGTTGGTTAATGGCGGGTTTGATGGTATTGTTGTGAAGAAGGGGCAGGCTTATAACCTGTCGCTGTTTACTAAACAATTATCGGGCGCTAACACAGCCATGCAGGTTTCACTGGTAGATGCCGATGGCAGTGTACTGGCCGATACCAAACTGGATGCAGCTAATACGGGCTGGAAAAAGCTGAGCGCCGTGTTAACGCCTAATGCCAATACCGAACATGCAGTGCTGGAGATAAAACCATTAACCACGGGCAAAGTGGCGCTGGATGTGGTTTCGCTGTTCCCGCAAAATACGTTTAATGGCCGTGTCAACGGCCTGCGTGCCGATCTGGCGCAAACCATTGCCGATATCCATCCGCGCTTTATCCGTTTCCCGGGTGGCTGTGTGGCGCATGGCGATGGCTTGGGCAATATCTACCGCTGGAAGAATACCATTGGCCCGGTTGAAACCCGTAAGCCACAGCGCAATTTATGGGGATATCATCAAAGTGCCGGCCTGGGTTATTTTGAATACTTTCAGTTTTGCGAGGATATTGGTGCCGCCCCGGTACCTGTACTGGCAGCCGGGGTGCCATGCCAAAATTCGGGCACGGGTGGTGCCGGTCAGCAAGGCGGTATCCCCATGGCGCAAATGGACGAATATGTGCAGGATGTACTCGATCTGGTGGAATATGCCAACGGCGATGTAAATACCACCTGGGGTAAAAAGCGCGCCGAGGCCGGTCATCCCAAACCTTTCAACCTTAAATATGTAGGGATTGGCAACGAAGACCTGATCACCGATGTTTTCGAGGAGCGTTTCACCATGATCTATAAAGCCATGCGCAAAGCCCATCCCGAAATTACGGTCATAGGTACCGTTGGCCCTTTTTACGAAGGGACAGATTATGAGCAGGGTTGGGATATTGCTGATAAACTGCATGTGCCGATTGTTGATGAACATTACTATCAGCCACCGGGCTGGTTTATTTACAACCAGGATTTTTACGATAGTTACGACCGTTCAAAATCAAAAGTATACCTGGGCGAATACGCCGCGCATTTGCCGGGCAGGCCTAATAATTTGGAAACCGCCTTGTCTGAAGCTTTATATATGACCAGTTTGGAACGCAACGGTGATGTGCTGAGCATGGCATCGTACGCGCCGCTGCTGGCCAAAGAAGGCCATACCCAATGGAACCCCGACCTGATCTATTTTAATAATACCGAAGTGAAGCCGACGGTGGGGTACTTTGTGCAGCAGTTATACGGTGCCAATTCGGGCGATAGGTATTTGCCTAATACATTGGCGCTATCATCAAACATAGATGCGGTTAAAAAGCGCGTAGCCATATCGGTAGTGCGTGATAGAAAGACTAATGACGTGATCGTAAAAATGGTTAACCTGTTGCCGGTAAAAATCAATACCGACCTGGATTTATCGGGCCTGAACCTTGCCGGTAAAAAGGTAAGCAAAACCATCCTGCAAGGCGATCCTACCAGTAAAACCGCAAGACCCGAAACATCAGAGATAAGCGAACAGGATGCCGCGAAAGCTACGCTGCCGGACTATTCGTTCACGGTGCTGCGCTTTGCCGCTAAGTAAGGGCCAACACGCACCCATTTTGTCATCCCGACGGAACGGGCAGGGCTAAACATGAGGTTGAGGAGAGGCCTTATACGTGCGATAGGGCATCTTTTAATGCTACACTTCTGCCACCATCGCTGTCATTTGTTTTTACGATATTGTATACATCCAACAACCGGCTTTAGGCCGGTTGTTGTGTTTTGGGAGGATGATTATTATACTATCCTGCAAATTGATTTTTTTAAAACGGTACTGAAGTGAGACGTATTAACCGGTTTTTATCATCGATTTGAAGCGTTTCGAGATGTTTTTTGACATATGTAAAAGGGTAAATTAAGATAGTTGCCTACAGTTAAGTGGCGAAAGCATAACATAGTTTCGATTTTACGGGAAATATGTTTTTATGATAAGATTCTACAAAAAGCACAGGTTCGAAATTATATAACAGCTTTTTGCTATTTTTGCCGATAATACGTGGTTTTGCATTTACCCAAGCTACGTTGGCAAACCTGTCAATGGATATATCAGTAGTAGTACCTTTATACGATGAAGTAGAATCGCTGCCCGAGCTAACCTCGTGGATAGCGCGTGTAATGCAGGAAAATGGTTTCACTTACGAAGTGATACTGGTAGACGATGGCAGCAAGGACGGATCGTGGGACATGATCGTAAAACTGAAGGAAAATAACCCTTTCCTGCGGGGTATCAAATTCCGCCGCAACTATGGTAAATCGGCCGCGCTGAATACCGGCTTCGAGGCAGCAAAAGGCAACGTCATCATTACCATGGATGCCGACCTGCAGGATAGCCCCGACGAGATACCTGCCTTGTACCGCCGCATAGTAGAAGATAAGTACGATTTGATATCGGGCTGGAAAGCCAAACGGTACGATCCGCTAAGCAAAACTATCCCAACTAAATTATTTAACGCCGCCACCCGCAAAATGAGCGGTATCCCCAACCTGCACGATTTTAACTGCGGCCTGAAAGCTTATCGCAGCACTGTAGTAAAGAATATAGAGGTTTATGGTGAAATGCACCGCTACATCCCGGTACTGGCCAAATGGGCTGGCTTTGTTAAAATAGGTGAACAGATTGTTGAGCACCGTCCGCGCAAATACGGCAAAACCAAATTTGGTATGGCACGTTTTGTGAATGGTTTCCTGGATCTGCTATCGATATTTTTTGTAGGCAAGTTTGGTAAACGCCCAATGCACTTTTTCGGTGCGATGGGGGTGCTAAGTTTCTTAGCCGGTTTCATCGCCATGGTGTGGGTGATTGTGGAAAAGCAGATCATTATTTACCATAATGAGAAATATCATACACATGATCAATTCCGCCAGGTTACCGAGCAACCGCTGTTTTATATAGCACTGGTGGCGGTAGTTATCGGCTTTCAACTGTTCCTTACCGGTTTCGTAGCAGAATTGGTTGCCCGCAGCGCCAGCGAACGCAATAAATACCAGGTAGAGGAGATGATCTGATGTGCAGATATGCAAATGCGCGTATGTGCAAATGAAAGATCAACTGACAAATTATTCAATTATTAAATAACCATCTGCATATTTGCACACCCGCATATCTGCACATTAAAAAAGCATCTGCATATTTGCACATAAGCACATCTGCACATTCGATACATGTTTTTCTCCATCATCATACCTTTATACAATCGTCCGCAGGAGATCAACGAACTGCTGTATACGCTTACCAAACAAACCTATACCCGGTTTGAGGTGCTGGTGATTGAGGATGGTTCGGTAAATGATGCCAAGGATATCGTAGCCGGCTATGCCGATAAGCTGGATGTAAAGTATTTTGTAAAGCCCAACACCGGCCAGGGTTTTAGCCGTAACTTTGGGTTCGAGCGGGCTATGGGCGATTATTTTATCGTCTTCGATTCCGATTGCCTCATCCCGCCCGACTATCTGGAAATAGTAGCCGAAAGCCTAGCCGCTAATTACCTGGATGCCTACGGCGGCCCGGACGATTCGCACCCATCATTTACACCCATACAAAAAGCTATCAGCTATTCCATGACCTCGCCGTTTACTACAGGTGGTATCCGTGGTAATAAAAAGGGGATAGGGCAGTTTCATCCGCGCAGTTTTAACATGGGTATCTCGCGCAGGGTGTGGGAAACAGCGGGCGGTTACGTCATTACGCGTTTGGGCGAGGATATTGAATATAGCATCCGCATCCACAGCATGGGCTTTAAAATTGGCCTGATACCCGAAGCAAAGGTTTACCATAAGCGCCGTACCAGCTTTTTGCAGTTTTATAAGCAGTTGCACTTTTTTGGGCGCGCGCGCATTAATGTTTACAAGTTCTTTCCCGGGGGATTAAAAGCTGTGCATTTTTTTCCTGCAACGTTTACACTCGGTTTAATATTTACTGTTATAGCCCATGTTTTTGGCTGGCAAATTGTTATATTAGGAGATATAGTGTTAACAGTTTTTATATTGTTAATATTTTTTCATTCGCTTATTAAAAATAAATCTGTAAAAGTTGCATTTTTGAGCATTATTGCGGCGTTTATACAATTAACTGCTTATGGCTTAGGTTTTATGCAGGATTTTTGGAAGCGAATAATATTGAATAAAAATAAATAAGGTTACTATGTACCATCCGTTCTCTATTGCAGAAACTATTAAGGCTGCGTGGGACATTATAAAAAAGAACTTTGTAACCATTATCATCTATTCGGCCATAGCCGTAGTAGCGCTGATAGTGATACAACTGGTCAACTTTATATTCACCTCTACGTCCGATTTTACGGTACAGATCATCCTGTTCTTCCTGCTGTTGTTGATGCAGGGGTATACCACGCTCGGCTTATATAAGCTTATTTTTACGCTGATAGACAGCGAATATTACGAATTTGAGTTTTCGCAGATAGTGCCAACCATACGCATGGTATTAAGCTATATCGCTATTTGCCTGCTGTTCGCGTTCATCGTAACCACGTTTAACTTCTTTATTATTGACAAATGGCTGAGCGATTACCCGGCTACGCAAAACACCGTTAAGTTTTTGGGCGTATTGGTGTTATTGTATATGGCCCTGCGCTACATGTTCTGCGTGTGCTTTATTGTTGACGATGATTCCGGCCCGTTCGAATCGCTGAAGCAAAGTTTTGATATCACCAAAGGTAATCTTACCAAAATTATATTGATCCTGCTCATCAGCATCGGGCTGATCGCGCTTGGATTCATCGCGCTGATCATCGGTATCATTATTACTTACCCGCTGGTAAATATCATCCTGGTGGTTACCTATCGCAAGTTAGTTTACAGCCATATGGATGTGGATGACGATATTGCCGAAACCAATTAAAAAACAATGGGTTTAAAATCTGTTTTAAGTAGGATTTTCGCGGCGGTTGTAAACAGAAAAATAGATCACCTGCGTAAAAACGCGGTGGCATTGCAACAGCAAACTTTTCAGTCAATTATCAATCAGGCAAAGAATACCGCTTTCGGTAAGGATCATGATTTTGAAAAGATTGATAACTATGCCGGTTTCAAAAAGCATGTCCCAATACGCGATTATGAAGACCTGCGCCCTTATATAGAGCGTGTAACTCAAGGCGAAGCCGACGTGCTTTGGCCGGGTAAACCCGCTTACCTTGCTAAAACATCGGGCACCACATCTGGCGTAAAATATATCCCCCTGAGTAAGGAAAGTATGCCCGAGCATATCAGGGCCGCCCGCAACGCCTTGCTCAATTATATCCACGAAACCGGCAAATCTGACTTTGTGGATGGCAAGATGATCTTCCTGCAAGGCAGCCCGGTATTGGCTGAAAAGCATGGCGTGCAGACCGGACGTCTGTCGGGCATTGTAGCGCACCATGTGCCGGCTTATCTGCAAAAGAACCGTTTACCCACTTACGATACCAATTGTATAGAAGATTGGGAGCAAAAGGTAGATGCCATAGTCGACGAGACCTTTAATCAGGATATGCGCCTCATCAGTGGCATACCACCCTGGTGCCAGATGTATTTTGACAGGTTATCGGCAAAAGCAGGTGGTAAGAAAATCAAGGATATCTTCCCCAACTTTAAGCTATTTGTTTATGGTGGGGTGAATTACGAACCTTACCGCGCCCGTATCGAGGAAAGTATCGGTTTCGCTATCGACTCTATCGAGACCTATCCCGCATCCGAAGGTTTTATCGCCTACCAGGATTCTCAAAAAGATAAAAGCCTGCTGTTGCTTTGCGATGCGGGTATGTTCTACGAGTTTATCCCAGCCGAGGAATTTTTTAATGATAACCCAACCCGCATTAGTTTAGCGGATGTAGAGCTGAATAAGAACTACGCGCTTATCCTGAATACCAATGCGGGTTTGTGGGGTTATAGCATTGGCGATACCATTAAGTTTGTATCGAAGGATCCGTACCGCATTTTGGTAACCGGTCGTATCAAACATTATATTTCGGCCTTTGGCGAACATGTGATAGGCGAGGAGGTGGAGCAGGCGTTGATGAGCGTAGCTAAAGAAGAAGGTGTTGACGTGGTAGAGTTTACCGTAGCCCCGCAGGTAAACCCGCCAGCAGGCGAATTGCCTTATCACGAGTGGTTTATAGAGTTCGGTACCGAGCCGAAAGACCTGGAAGCTTTTGCCGGTAAAGTAGACAAAGCCCTGCAGCAAAAAAATATTTACTATTTTGATCTGATCGAGGGTAACATATTGCAGCCTTTAATCGTCAGAAGCTTAAAAAAGGATACCTTTATAAATTATATGCGCGCGCAGGGTAAACTGGGCGGGCAAAACAAGGTACCGAGGTTGAGTAACGACAGGAAGATAGCGGAAGAATTAGGAAATTGTTAGATTGCTTTATTGTTTAATTGTTGTTTTAATGATATTGTTCTAATCAAAGTGTTAAATGGAAAAACGATACTTGCAACTAACAGACCTGACATCATACAAGTCGGCATTCAATTTTGGTAACGAGGTGTGGAAAATTGTGATAGGGTGGGACTACTTTGCTAAAGATACAATAGGCAAGCAGTTTGTAAATGCAGCAGATTCTATATCGGCAAATATCGCAGAAGGTTTTGGTCGCTATCACAAAAAAGATAAAATCAAATTCTATTATTACAGTTTGGGTTCAACAAAAGAGTGCACAGATTGGTGTAATAAAGCACATATAAGAGGTTTAATATCTGATGATATTTATAAGGTAATTAATGTTTACCTGGAAAGATTACCTCGTGAAATACATCAGCTTATTAAATTTACTGAAGAGAAATTGTCCGTATGACATGCTTAGCTAATAGTTATGCAACAATTTCTTAAACCCTAACAGAAAACAATCGAGCAATATAACAATTGAACAATATTAAAAATATAGCCGTATTAGGATCTACCGGTAGCATCGGTACACAAACGTTGGAGGTAATTCAGGAAAACCCTGAATTATTCCATGCCTATGTGCTTACCGCGCAAACTAACGCCGATCTGCTGATTGCGCAATCGCTAAAGTTTAAGCCGGCTTATGCCATTATTTGCGACGAGCAGAAATACCCGCTGGTAAAGCAGGCGCTGGCACATACCGCTGTAAAAGTACGATGTGGGCACCAGGCTATTTGCGAGGTGGTTACAGAGAAGCATATCGATGTGGTGCTGACGGCTATGGTGGGTTTCTCGGGCTTAGAGCCTACAATCGCCGCTATAAAGGCCGGTAAGGATATTGCTTTAGCCAATAAAGAAACTCTTGTAGTAGCCGGCGAATTGGTTACCGCCTTAGCTAAGCAGCATAACGTAAAAATATTACCGGTCGATTCAGAGCATTCGGCTATCTTCCAGTGCCTGGCAGGTGAGGGGCATAACGAGATAGAGAAGATCATCCTAACTGCTTCGGGTGGGCCATTTCGTGGAAAATCTTCCGCATTTTTGGCTAATGTTACCCGCGAGCAGGCGCTGAAGCACCCTAACTGGGTGATGGGCGCCAAGATCACTATCGATTCTGCATCGCTGATGAATAAGGGCCTGGAGGTGATAGAAGCTAAATGGCTGTTTGGTTTAACGCCTGAGCAGATAGAGGTAATTGTGCATCCGCAATCCATCATCCACTCTATGGTGCAGTTTACCGATGGCTCTATCAAGGCTCAAATGGGCCTTCCGGACATGAAGTTGCCTATTCAGTATGCACTTACCTATCCGCACCGGGTTAGGAATGAATTTAAACGTTTCGATTTTACCGCTTACCCAAATCTGAGTTTTGAGAAACCGGACATGGAAAGTTTCCGCAACCTGAAGCTGGCTTTCGATGCGCTGGACAGGGGGGGGAATATGCCATGTATCATTAACGCGGCCAACGAAGTTGCCGTGGCAGGGTTTTTGAAAGATGAAGTAGGTTTTTTGGCCATGAGCGACGTAATTGAGCAGTGTATGGCCGATGTTGAATTTAAGGAAACCCCAACCTTAAATGATTATTTGAATACTGACAAAGAAACACGCATATTAGCAGAATATTTAATAAAGCATAATGCCCCTAATGGCGTTAACAATTTGATTACAAAGTAACGAATGAGTATAGTGATTATGGTGGGCCAGTTGTTGCTGGGCCTTTCAATTTTGGTTATCCTGCACGAGGCAGGGCATTTTTTTGCCGCCCGTGCTTTTGGCATTAAAGTAGAGAAATTCTACCTGTTTTTTGATGCCTGGAACTTTAGTCTGTTCAAATTTAATTACAAAGGGGTCGAATACGGCATAGGCTGGCTGCCATTGGGCGGTTATGTTAAAATTGCCGGGATGATAGATGAATCGATGGATACCGAGCAACTGGCCGGGCCACCGCAGCCATGGGAGTTCCGTTCTAAACCGGCCTGGCAGCGTTTGATCGTGATGCTGGGCGGTATCGTAGTGAATATCATCCTGGGCATCTTCATTTTTTGGATGATCACCCTTAAATATGGCGAAACCTTTGTACCTAATGATAATGTGAAATTTGGTATTGTTCCCGGTAAGATCGGTACACATATTGGCCTGAAGGCAGGCGATAAGATCATTGCGGTAAACGGAAAAACTATTCAGCATTTTGAGGAGTTAATAAGCTCGAAGGTGCTGCTGGGTAACACCCAACTTACCGTTGTAAGAGGCGGTGAAGAAAAAATCATCACCGTTCCGGGCAATATCCTGAATGATATTTCTGATTATGGTATCGGCGAGTTTGTTACCCCGCGTACAAAGTTCGCTATCGATTCGGTAGTGAAGGGCAGTAATGCCCAATTGGCCGGTTTGCAAAAGGGCGATAGCGTTACCGCGGTTAACAAGGTGCCGGTTACATTCTTCGATGAGTTCCAGGCTGAATTGCTGAAGTACAAAAATCAAAAGACCGACCTGACGGTAAAACGTCATGGTAATTTATTAACCCTGGCTACCGAAATTAATAAAGACGGTAAACTTGGTTTTAAGGATGGCAGCACCGGCATCGCTATTAAACCCGATGAACCTGTAACCAAAACAGAAAATTATGGCCTGATCAGCGCGCTGCCTGTTGGTGCTAACCGTGCCTGGGGTATGTTTGCTGATAATGCCAAAGGTTTGGGCAAGGTATTTAAAGGCGAACTGAAGTTTAACAAGGCTGTAAGCGGCCCGGTTGCTATGGCCACCATGTTTGGCAGCCATGTAGATTGGTTTAAGTTTTGGAGCCTGGTTGGTTTACTATCTATGGCACTGGCGCTAATGAACCTGCTGCCTATCCCGGCGCTGGATGGCGGCCATGCCTTGTTCCTGATCATAGAGATGATCAAAGGCAAACCATTGAGCGACAAGTTCCTTGAACGGGCGCAACTGGTGGGTTTTGTAATATTAATCACCCTGATGGTGTTTGTTTTTGGTAATGATATTGTTAAACATGTCATTAAAAAATAAGAGATTGGAGATTAGTTAATCAGAGATTAGTCTTAAATTAACAAGAAAAGCCGCGTGATTGCGGCTTTTCTTGTTTAAGATATTGTCTGTCAGTAGGTTGGAGATCTGCCAAACAAGGCAGGCAGATATATGTTGAATTGAGTATATTTGATGAGATGATGGCACGTTAGCCTCATCGCCTAAAAATTATCTGCGCCCGATGGGCGATCTATTATGGCAAAAAAAACTCCCACCCCTGCAACCGACTTACCTGTAGAAAAACCTGCAAGTAAAAAAAAGGCAATGCCGGCTAAAAAAGCCGAACCTGCTGCCGATAAATCTGTGAAAAAAGCCGCGGCATCTAAAAAAACTACGCCTGCCGCTGATAAACCATTAAAGGAGGTAGTAGCCGCTAAAGCCAAGGCCGAAACTGCAAAAGCCGTAACGCCTAAAAAGGCAGCTGCCCCTAAAAAAACAACGACAAAAAAAACAACCGATAAACAAGATGCCGTAATTGAAGTAGTGGATAGTGCATCGCCTATGCCTGAGGTTTACAGCCGGTTTACCGACTTTGATATCGCCCTGTTTAAATCGGGCAAGCATTATAAATTATACGAGAAATTAGGTTCGCACGTGGTGGAATATAAGGGTGTGGTGGGTACCTATTTTGCGGTTTGGGCGCCTAATGCCCAAACGGTATCGGTTATAGCCAATTTTAATGGCTGGAATAAAAGCGCTACACCGCTGTTCCCCCGTTGGGATGGTTCGGGCATATGGGAGGTTTTTGTACCGAACGTAGGCGATGGAGAAGTGTACAAATACTACATTAAAGCCTCTACAGGCGAAGATCTGGAAAAAGCCGACCCATTTGCCCTGCGCTGGGAAGTGCCGCCGTCTACAGCCTCTATTGTAGCCGATACTTATTACGAGTGGAAGGATCAGGACTGGATGGCCAACCGCCTGCAACATAATGGACTGGATAAGCCATATTCGGTTTACGAGGTACACTTTGGCTCGTGGGCGCGCAGCCCGGAAAGCCCCGATGAGTTTTATACCTACGCTCAAATGGCTGAAAAGCTGGTGCCTTACGTAAAAGAAATGGGCTTTACCCATGTAGAACTGATGCCGATAATGGAACACCCCTACTACCCAAGCTGGGGTTACCAGGTGAGCGGCTACTTCGCGGCCAGCTCGCGTTATGGTACGCCAAAGCAATTGATGTACCTGGTAGAAGAATTTCATAAAGCCGGGATAGGGGTGATACTGGATTGGGTCCCCTCGCACTTCCCTGGTGATGCGCATGCGCTTTACAAATTTGACGGTACGCATTTATACGAGCATGCCGACGTGCGTAAGGGCTTTCACCCCGATTGGAAATCGTACATATTTAACTATGGCCGTAACGAGGTAAGGGCATTTCTGATCAGTAACGCGCTGTTTTGGCTGGACAGGTACCATGTAGATGGCCTGCGGGTAGATGCCGTAGCTTCGATGCTGTATCTCGATTATTCGCGCAAGTATGGCGAGTGGGAACAAAACCAGTATGGCGGTAACGAGAACCTGGAGGCGATATCTTTCCTGAAGGAATTTAACTCGGCCGTATACAGCCACTTCCCCGATGTGCAAACCATTGCCGAGGAATCAACCTCGTTCACCGGCGTTAGCCGCCCGGTTTATACCGGCGGCTTAGGCTTCGGTATGAAATGGATGATGGGCTGGATGCACGATACTATTAAATACTTCGGCGAAGACCCCATCAACAGGAAATATCACCACAATGTGGCTACGTTTAGCCTGATATACGCCTTTACCGAAAACTTTATGCTGCCATTCTCGCACGATGAGGTGGTATACGGCAAAGGGTCGATGCTGCGCAAAATGCCGGGTGATGAATGGCAGCAATTTGCCAACCTGCGTTTGGTATATGGATATATGTTCACACATCCGGGTACCAAACTGCTTTTTATGGGCGCCGAATTTGGTCAGGGAGATGAGTGGAATTACCAGCAATCGCTGCAATGGCACTTGCTGCAATACCCTAACCACCTGGGCATACAGCAAACCATTAAAGACCTGAACGCACTGTATAAAAGCGAACCCGCCCTATATGAAAAAGGCTTTGAAAGCACTGGCTTTGAATGGCTGGATGGCGGCAATGCTAACGATTCGGTACTGGTATATGTGCGTAAAGGCACCGATCCGGATGATGATATTGTTGTAGTGCTGAATATGACCCCGGTAGTACGCCACAACCAGCGCACAGGCGTACCTGCTGGTGGCAAGTGGAAGCAGCTATTCAATAGCGACGAAAAGAAATACTGGGGCAGTGGTGTCGGCAATGCAGAGATCAGCATTTCAGAAGAGGAAGGCTGGCATGGTAAGGATCATTCGATACTGATCACGTTGCCGCCTTTAAGCGCGGTGATGTTTAAGAGAGAAAAATAAACAAATAAACAGTCATGCCGAACTTGTTTCGGCATCCCATTTGGATGGTCGCGAATTTGCATATGGGATGCTGAAACAAGTTCAGCATGACATCAGAAATCATGTTTTAACTCTCCCTCTCCTTTGGAGAGGGGCGGGGAGAGGTATTACAGTGTCGATTTATACTCGCAATTGGCAATAGCCCGCTTATAATCCTCTATCGAATCGAAATTAAGGCAAAGCTTAATGGCTTTTTTGTAATAAGCTATCGCGCTATCAAAATTTTGCAGGTATTCTTCCATTATCCCCAGGCGGTAGTTGATCAGCGATTTATCAACCAGCGGGCGGTTCATGGCCTTGTCGGCTACTGGTTTTAGCTTTTCCCATTGCTCCTGGTAAGTATATAATATTAACAGGTTAATATAAGCATGCGGATAGTTGGGATTGCTGCGTATAGCCGCTTTGTAATGATTTTCGGCGCGTTCGTAGTCATCAAACTGGGTACGGTACAGCCAGCCTAACGAGTTGTGGGCCTGCGCGGTCGAGGGTTCATCAAGGATGATATTTTCAAGCAATTGCTTAGCGTGCAAATAGTTAGTATTGCGTATGGCTTCCTCTGCCTCCAGGTAAGTATCTTCCCAATTATGCATAGCGTTTAAATTAATTACTGCAATATAAACTTTTTTTACATATACGACTATCCTGCCCCTAAAACTTTAAGCCACTAAATACGGTTAATAGTATTAAAAGCTTAAATATGTACAATAAGTTTTTATACATATATCTCATCTGCGGTACGGTGGCACTGTTGTTATTCATCTACCAACTATTTAACACCCACATCCATGGCATTAACTTATGGAATATGGGCGGCGACCTGTTTATGGTAATGGCGCTGTACTACCTGGCTTATAAAACCTATCACGAGAAAAAGGATAAGGAGTTGATGTAGTTTTTATGCTTTCACAGATTTGAGGATGATCTCACCGATTTTTAAATTAAAGAAACAATGTCTGAGTGTGTTTTAATCTGTGAAATCATCCTCAAATCTGTGAAATTACAACTATGTTAAACTTTGTTAAATCCCTGCCAATCAGTAGTTATCGTTAACGCAACCGTTTACTTTTACATCAAACTAAACGGTCATATGTTCAGAAACTACCTAAAGATCGCCTGGCGCAATTTGCTTCGTCATAAAACATTCTCGGTTATAAATATCGGCGGACTGGCTATCGGGATAGCGGCATGCCTGCTGATATCGCTGTATGTACACTACGAGTGGAGTTACGACGCGTATCACACCAAAGGCAACCGCATTGTTCGCATCACCAACCTGATGCGTACGCCAGAAAAGGATAACGTGAACATCGCGCTATCACCAACCTTGCTGGCCGCTACCTTAAAGCACGATTATCCCGACGTGGAGGCCATCACCCGCTTTGAACCCGGAAAGGCCATTATAAAAGTGGGCAACCAGTTGTATAACGAGGATAATGTGCTGGGCACCGATGTTGAGATTTTTAAGGTATTCAACTATCCGCTTACCGAGGGCGATCCCTCACACGCTTTAGCCGATAGGCAAGGGATTGTATTATCGGCCAGGTTAGCTAAGAAGTACTTCGGTAATCAAAAAGCATTGGGCAAAAATATCAGCTACAATAAAAAGCCTTATCACGTAACCGGTGTAATGGCCGAACTGCCCGAAAATTCCGACCTGAAAATAGATGCCTTAGTCAACGGTAACTTTGAAAAGGAGACCGCCTGGATGGATGCCGATTTTGCGGTATACACCTTTGTGCTGTTTAAGCAAAAGCCCGATCTGGATATCCTGAAGAAAAAATTGGCCATTATATCAAAACGTGACCTGCAACCCGAACTAAATAAAACCGGCGCCGTGGGCTATTCGGTGCAGTTTGATGCGGAAATGTTAAAGGATGTGCACTTCAGTACCGATAAGATGGGAGATACCCCGAAGGGCGATAAGTTGCTGGTATACATCTTCTCGGTATTAGCGATGCTGATCCTGTTGATTGCTTTGTTAAATTATATCAATCTCTCTACCGCCCGGGCCACCGAGCGAGCAAAAGAGGTTGGGGTGCGCAAGGTGAACGGCGCGCTGCAATCCAGCCTGGTGCGGCAGTTTCTGTTCGAATCGCTTTTTGTAACGATGATTGCCTTGCTTATTGGTATCGGGTTAATGTTTTTGATGCTGCCCTTGCTAAATAACCTGTTGCAGATCAGGATCTCGTTCTTAAGTTCAGCATTTAGTTTTATTACGGTATGTGGTTTGGTGTTGGCCTCGTCCTTGCTCACAGGCTTATACCCGGCTTTTGTACTGTCGGCATTTAATCCCATAGCTGTTTTAAAAGGTAATTTTAAGTTTCAGGCTAAGGGAATATCGTTGCGCAAGGGTATTACTATTGTGCAGTTTGTTATTGCCACGGTAATGATAGCCGGCGCCTTTATCATGAATCAGCAAATTAACTTTGTACAGCACCGTTCGATAGGTTATGATAAGGATCAGTTGCTAAATGTTGGTTTGCCTGATGATTCGGCAGCCTTAACGCGGGTGGGCGCCTTCAGTAATGCGCTAAAGCAATTAAGCCAGGTAAAAGGACTCACTGCGCAAACCGGTTTATCTATGCTGAATAATCAAACCCCAAAATCAACTACAACGGTGATGGTGAACGGCGTTAAGCGCGAGATCGTAGCCAATTACTTTTCGGTTGATGAGCATTTTATACCTTTGTTGCACATGCAGCTTATTGCCGGCCACAATTTCTACGGTAATGAAAAGGTTAAAAAAGCGGGATACATCGTTAATGAGGCATTTCTGAAGCAAGTTGGTCTTAAAGACCCCATCGGCAAAAACGCAAACGGCTTTGATGATAAGAGCAAGATCATCGGCGTGGTCAAAAATTTTCATTACGCATCTATGCACAATCCCATTGCGCCGCTGGTGTTAGTTTATCAATCGATGAAACCAACATCGGTACTGGTAAAAATAAACCCTCACGATGCGAACTTAGTGCACAAAACCTGGCAAACTTATTTCCCTGATGTGCCTTACAGCGCCGATTTTATGGATGACGGCTTTAACGCCATGTATCAAAAAGACAGAACAACCATCCGACTGTTCAACTTCTTTACGCTGCTATCCATCCTGCTGGCCAGCCTTGGCTTGTATGGTTTGGCCAACCTGATAGCTGTGCAACGTACTAAGGAGATCGGCATCCGTAAGGTATTAGGCGCCGCCCTCGATCAATTATTAGTATTACTGGCTAAGGATTTTGTAAAGTTGGTTGCCATAGCCGCGGTGTTGGCTATCCCTATCACCTGGCTGGTAATGAATAAGTGGCTGGCGTTTTATGCTTACCATATCGATATCAGCTGGTGGCTGCTGGCCTTGCCGGTGGTGATCATTATCGCCATATCCATCACTGTCATCAGCTATCAAACCGTTAAAGTGGCTGTGAGTAACCCGGTGAATAGTTTGAAGAATGACCGCTGATTTTCGCTGATATTTTTGATTCCGTTGATTATCAAACACGGACTATCAGCGAAATCAAAAATATCAGCGAAAATCAGCGGTTCATTCGCCTCGCCCGTCTTCTCTCATCCGGGTCGACTTTGTGGGGCATAAGCGATAATGCGGTGATATACTCCTCGGGCAGGCCCTGTTCTTTCGCTATTTTAATGATCTTGGCCTGGTACCAATCGTAGGGGAGGGTAAAATCATTTATGGCGTGCGGCCTGGTAACAAAGGCATGGGCTTTGCAGATCTCTCCGCTGGCGCACATACAATGCACCTGTGTCCAGTCGAACCATTCATCCTGGAAGAAGAAGTTATCCAGTTCGTCATCGTTAAATTCAATCAATACCCCCCAGGCAGCCGCGTCCATTTCTGTAGACGGCACCAGGCTGGCCTTCGACGATCCGTCATCTGCCGTTAAATTAAAGCTGAACCGGTAGCCGGGCAATTTGGCATTACATATCTTTTTTGCCGATGGAACGGTTTTGGCAAACTCGTCCACATTCATGTTTGATGCATAAGCAAATAGTACCATAACGCTGGGGTTTATGTTAACGGTATTAAATTTAACGGTTTTAATGTTGCTATAGTATTATCTTATATAAACCAATTCGTCATCCTGAGCCATAGCGAAGGATCCCAAACTATGCAGTTCCGCTATGGTTGTCGGGGATCCTTCGCTGCCGCTCAGGATGACGGCTTTTGAGACTAATTAAAAACAAAAAGCCGGCCAAAACCAGCTTTTTGTTTTATAGAAAAAGATAGAGGCAAATTATAATTTGCCGATCTCTTGTACCAGGTCAATCAGTTTGTTGCTGTAGCCCCATTCGTTATCGTACCAAGAAACTACTTTTACAAAGTTATCGTTCAGCGCGATACCGGCTTTAGCGTCGAATATTGAAGTGCGTGCATCACCTTTAAAATCTTCGGATACTACTTCATCTTCGGTATAACCTAAAATGCCTTTCAGTTCGCCTTCAGACGCTTCCTTCATCGCAGCTTTAATATCAGCATAAGAAGCACCCTTTTTTAAACGAACTACCAGGTCAACTACAGAAACGTCGGCAACCGGAACACGGAACGACATACCTGTTAATTTACCTTTTAACTGAGGAAGCACCAGGCCAACAGCCTTAGCAGCGCCGGTTGATGAAGGGATGATGTTCTGGTAAGCGCCACGACCGCCTCTCCAGTCTTTAGCCGATGGGCCGTCAACTGTTTTTTGGGTAGCAGTTACCGCGTGTACAGTGGTCATTAAACCTTCTTCAATACCAAATTTATCATCTAACACTTTAGCTATAGGGGCTAAGCAGTTAGTAGTACAAGATGCGTTTGAAACAATGGTTTGTTCAGCCTTCAGTTGCTTGTGGTTAACACCCATTACAAAAGTAGGGGTATCATCCTTTGCAGGGGCGCTCATCACTACTTTTTTAGCACCTGCATCAATGTGTTTTTGTGCGCTTTCGATAGTTAAGAACAGGCCGGTAGATTCGATGATCACTTCGGCGCCAACTTCGTTCCATTTCAGGTTGGCAGGGTCTTTTTCTGCAGTTACGCGGATGGTTTTGCCGTTTACTACCAGGTGGCCGCCTTCAACAGCGATAGTGCCTTTAAACTGACCGTGGGTTGAATCGTACCTCAACATGTAAGCCATGTAATCAGGCTCAACAAGGTCGTTGATACCTACAACTTCAACATCTGGTCTTTCCATAGCGGCCCTGAAAGCCAAACGGCCGATACGGCCGAATCCGTTAATTCCTATTTTCATTTTTTGTTAATTTTTATTTTGATAGTAGCTTAATAAATTATTGATAGGTTCTTTAATGATATATTCAATACTAATGCCATTTTCGGTAGCCGTTTCACGCAGGTAATCCTGGAAATTTGCCGCTACCGATCCCGCGAAGTGAACAGGCGCGTCTGGGTGCTGCTCGCGCAGGGGTAGGATATAGGTTTTGATCAGTTTATCAAAGCCGGTCTTCACCGTCTTCTTTACGTAATGCTCGGTAATGTTATCGGCAAAAAAGTCGGCAAAACCACTTAAATACAGCGCAGGATGCTTTTGGCGGTACACTTTATCAAGGATGTTCTTACGGTCTATCTCGTGCTTTTTAACAAACTTTTGGCGAATATCGGCAGGCAAAGTTTCGCTCATATAACCTTTCAGCAACTGCTTGCCCATCCAGTTGCCCGATCCTTCGTCGGCCAGGATATAACCCAGGCCATAGTTATTGGGGCGCACTTTTTTACCATCGTACCAGGCGGCGTTGCTGCCGCTGCCACAAATGCAGATAATGCCCGGTTTATTTTTACAACAGGCAATGGCGGCTGCCTCAATGTCATGCTGTACGCTGATCTTCGCGAACTTAAAAAAGCCCGAAAAAGCGTTAATGATCACTGCCTTTAATTCATCGTTACTGGCACCGGCTCCAAAAAAGTAAATACGCTTAATGGCTTCGGCATGATGAATAAGGTTGATGTTTTTATTGAGCAGTTGCGTTATCGCTTTTTCATCGCTGAAATAGGGATTGATGCCATTTGTTTTGAAAGAGGCAACAGTGCGCCCCTTATCGGCCAAACGCCAATCAGCATAGTTAGATCCGCTATAAACAACCGCGAACATCTTTCTTTTTTAGATAGATAATACTTCAGCCATTTGTAAAAGGTCTTCTTCCAGGCTAAACTTATGCTGGGTAAGCGCCTCTTCCAGGCTGGTTGAAACTATAATATTTGCCTGCAGGCCCACCATCTTTTGCGATTCGCCCGCTATCAACGCGTTTACCGCCGCGAAACCCAAACGACTACCCAAAATCCTATCGAACGCAGACGGGCTGCCGCCGCGCTGCAGGTGGCCTAAGATAGTTACTTTTATATCGTAATTGGTAACTTCTTTTTTAACAGCCTGTGCAACATCGTATACGCCACCGTTCTTATCGCCCTCAGCCACAATTACGATGCTTGAGGTTTTCTTTTCGTACTGGCCACCTTTAAGATTGTCGATCAAATCGGAGATGGCCGTTTCCTTTTCAGGAAGCAGGATTGCTTCAGCACCACAGGATATACCTGCGCGCAGAGCGATAGCACCCGAATCGCGGCCCATCACTTCCACAAAAAACAGGCGGTCGTGCGCGTCGGCAGTATCACGTATCTTGTCGATGGCCTCGATAACGGTATTGGTGGCCGTATCAAAGCCAAGGGTATAGGTAGATCCGTAAAGGTCGTTGTCTATAGTGCCGGGTACACCGATCACAGCTATATCAGGATATTTTTTAGAGAAGCGCAGCGCGCCGGTAAAGGTACCGTCGCCGCCTATCACCACCAAACCCTCGATGCCTTGTTTTTTTAAATTTTGATAAGCCTGTTCCATACCTTCATCGGTATGGAAGGCCATACAGCGGGCAGTTTTTAAGATGGTGCCGCCCAGGTTAAGGATATTGCTGACAGAACGGGTTTGCATATCGTACATGTCATTATCGATCATTCCCTGGTAGCCCTGCCTGATGCCGGTTACCTGCAGGTTATTATATATGGCGGTACGCACTACGGCCCTGATGCACGAGTTCATCCCCGGGGCATCGCCACCGGAAGTAAGAACAGCAATTTTTGAGATCTTAGGCATATGGTTTTCCTTTTAGAATAGAGAATGCGAATATAGTGTGTAAAAATTACACTATTAAATTTTGTTTTATTTTTTTACATTTATCAATTTAGCATCTATATTTAAACTTTTACTAATAACACAAAAAGGCTTGGAACAAGAATTACCTAAATTTGAGTCGGTATTCAGTATCGACTGTGTAATATTTGGTTTTGAGGCAGGTGAACTGAAGATACTTTTAATTGAGCGTAACGAGGATCCTTACAAGGATTGGCTGGCCTTGCCGGGCTATATCGTAAAGCAGGATGAAAGTTTGGACGATGCCGCCGAACGTATATTATATGAGCTTACCGGTTTACGAGGCCTGCACATGGAGCAATTCCATACCTTTGGCGAGGTGAACCGCCACCCGCAAGGCCGCGTGATTACCGTGGCCTACTACGCTTTGCTGCGCCTTAACGGCCAAAAGGAACTGAAGCCGATTAATCAAATTGCTAAAAAAGCGTTCTGGCACCCGGTTAACGATTTGCCTAAGCTGGGCTTCGACCATACCGAGATTTTCAAAACCGGCTTTAACAAGATCCGCCGCCGGCTTGGTTATCAGCCGATTGCGTTTGAACTACTGCCCGAGAAATTTACGCTAACCCAACTTCAATCACTTTACGAAGCCATCCTGAATAAGAAACTGGATAAACGTAACTTCCGAAAGAAGATGCTGAGCTATGGCTTTTTAAAAGAGTTGGACGAGAAACAAAAAGGCGTATCGTACCGCGCCGCCAAACTCTACAAATTTGACAGGAGGAAGTACTCGAAGATCTTTCAGAATGACCTGAACCTTGATAAGTAGGAGAGAAGAGAGTCAGGACTTTTAGAATCAGGAATCAAGAAATGAAACGGGCCGGAAGCAATTTGCTTCCGGCCCGTTTATTATAGTGTCTGTCTTGACTCTTGATTCTAAAAATCTTGAATCTATCTTATATCTTATTCTCCAAATGGAATTTCACCAGGTTATCTATAGGTGAGCGGATGATGTTGCCCATCACCATGCCGTTTTCTTCTACCAGTTCTTCCAGCACATTGCGGAAGTTATAACCTACCGAACCGATGCAATTGAACGAATATTTTTGATAATCAGGATAACGGGTTACCAGGTTGCGGAAAAAGTCTTCGAACGAGGTACGCACCAGGTTGCGCGAATATTCGATATGCACATTATTATCGTACACAAACTTACTGAAGCCTGCGCAAAAGCGGTTGGCCAGTGGTTTGGTATACACCTGTTCGTTAATATCGTCGGGGGTTAATTTATAGGTCTCCCAGAATAGTTCGCGTACCGGCCCGGGCATGTAACCACGCAGGTAATCGATCAATAGTTTTTTGCCGATGTAACAACCACTGCCTTCATCCCCCAGGATATAAGCGCCCGAATCGATATTTTGGATGATCTCCTTACCATCATAAAGGCAGGTATTGGTACCGGTTCCTAAAATGGCTGCAAAGCCCGGGCCGGTGCCCAGCAAAGCGCGGGCGGCAGCTAACAGATCGTGCCCGATATTAACCTTAGCGCTGGTAAACACGGCCGACATGGCATCCTGCACTTGTTTACGCTTTTCGTCGGTCGAACATCCTGCACCGTAATAGTTCACCTCGGTAATTTTATCTACCTGCAAATCGGTAGGTAAGTTTTCCTTTAGCGATTGAATGATATATTCCTTGCTTGAAAAATAGGGGTTATAGCCCTCGGTGTTGAAGTACACCTTTTTACCCTCTTCATTTACCAGGCACCAGTTAGTTTTGGTTGAGCCACCATCGGCAATAATGATCATAATGTTAAATTAATAATTTGCTAAAAGTATGATTTTACTTATTGTAAAAGAAACACTTTGTACGATTTTAAAATAATTCTTTTTTTGTCAAAATGACGGTTATGCGATCAATAAACACAGATTTTGAATAGGTAAGATACAGCTATACGCAGGATATTTCAAAAAGGATTAATTACGAATTGCAACTTAGTTGTTTTATTGCCCGCAAGTAGATTTTGAAAACAAAACACATATATTTAACGTATTTTTTGCATATTTGCACCGCGAAAATATCGCGATGGTCCCATAGCTCAGCTGGATAGAGCAACAGATTTCTAATCTGTCGGTCTCAGGTTCGAATCCTGATGGGATCACTGGAATTGAAAGCCTTTCTGTTAGTGCAGAGAGGCTTTTGTTGTTTTAAAGGGTTGATTGTAAGCTAAATGCGGTGTTTAGTTAATCGGGTTAATAAATTTAAGACTTTATAATAGTTTTAGCTTGTCTACTTAGGTTTTATCAAAGATAGAGATGTACCTACCGGCGTTGGCAGCTATAAGATATTCAGAAAGGTATAAAGCAGTTTTTATAAGAATAGTATCCCGAAACAGCGTAAAAATGAAAGGTATAACAGCGGTTGGGAGAAAATTGTTAGAGATGGTTTACACGATATATAAAACCAATAAACCATACCAGGCAAACTATTTGCAAATGCCGGAAGAACAATTGCCTGTAAATAATTAGAGCAGCCACATAAGAATGGGCCGCCCTAAACAGGCTGGCTTAAGCCGCCTAAGACACAAAGATAAATAATAAATATTTCTTGTATATCAACACAGAATCTAACGCGGAGAATTTGTCCGGTTTACCCTCCGACTGAAATAAAAAAGCCCAACACTTGGTTGGGCTTGAACAGATGATACCCAAGTATCACCCGCTTTTAAGAAGTTTAAATATGCCATCAAAGCGATAGCGTTGATTTTCAAACAGCTAAATAACTACCAACTATTTTGATACATTACTGACTAAGGAGAACTGGTTTTACCTTATCTCCGCAAGGATTTCCAGTAATTTCTCATATTGAGGCAAAAAGTATCCATCGTTGAGAGTCGTATAATAGTTGCGATTTTTTTCTACAAAAAAAGGATAATCTGGATTTCTAACGAGTTTAGCTAAAATAACCCCCAAGTTACCTTCGTATTTTAAACCAGAAAAGATGCTTTTACCATTTTTTACATTTACAGCTTTTTCTATATTTCCAATTTCATTATATTGTCTAAAAAAAGGTAGAGCAATATCTCTAAATATTTTTTCGATATAATAAACACAATTTTCAATATCCTCATTTGAATTCAGATAACACCTGTGTTTTTTGTTATCATCTAACAAATTCTCAACAGTGATGCCGACGGTAGGAGTTGTTTTTTGATATTTGGGTTCGAACGATGACACCTTATGATATAAATCCTCAACTACATTTTTCCTGATAAGCATGCCGATGTTAATTTCCCACCCAGCATCTCTATTCAAAAAAATCAATTGAAATTTACTCCAACCATCTGGTTCCCTCTTGGTAAACTCTGCTAAACTTCTATTTAAGGAATAGTTATATTGCTTAAATCTGTTATGCAACAATTCTAATAATGTGTTTTTATTCGTTTCCTTGTTCATGTTTTATTTAGGTCTAACTATATCAACTTTTGTAGGGGGAATTATAGTGCCGGCTGGATAGCCTTGTGCTGCTCCCTTATTTCCAACCACTGTTCCTCCTTTCTTTGCAATAGCGGGATATCCAGCTTTCTGATTTTTTGTATACCCGGCTGTCGATGATGATTTGGCATCAGTTAAAGCTATTTTTCCATCTTTCGTACTAATATTATCCAACCTAACCCTGCCTGTTTCTCCATTCGGTTTAATACTTACTTGTTCGGCAATGTTGATATGGCCTGCATCCTCTAAGCCTTGAGTCACGATGGCTACAAATTCTTTTCCTTGTGCAGCATTTTTTAAAATATTAGATCCTTCACCAATTTTAGTAAAATCTGCCGCTTCTCCTCCAAGTAATTGCACACCTTCTCCGGAAACGATTCCTAATACGGTGGCTTTTGTAACCAAATCGCCGTCGGCGAACTTATTATAGTTTGCCGCAACACTATTTTTAATTGCACCTTCAAGACGAGTGCGATGAGTTTTAGGGTCATTGGTTAATGCATGAAGAATATTTCCCGCAGTCTCAAAGGGATGTCTCCCTGCATAATCCAGCGAATGCAGCCCTGCTTTAATATCATCTGCAAATCCTTTAAGGAAAGCAATATTCAAGGTGGCACACTGAGGGCAAGGCCCTTGTGGTTCTCTACCATCCGGGTCAGTATTCTTTACAGGATCGTCAAAAACATATCCGTAAGGGCTACCGAACTCCTGTCCCGCTTCTACCAACGGATCCACACTCGTCCACCTCCCGATCACCGGATCATAAAACCTTGCGCCGTAATCATACTGGTTGGCCAGGTCAGTCTGTATCTCCTTTCCATTATAAAGGTAACGATTATTGTTAGAAGCATCATACAAACCATGGCGCAAGCCGAATGAATAATACTCATCCTCCTGCAAAACGGTAGCTGTGCCGCTGTTGCTGTAAAAACTTACCCGGTCATTGCCCAAATGGTCTTTTAAGTTGTATTGGTAAACATAGTTACCACCGCCATTGGGTACAGCGCGTCCTTCCTCCGTACTGATGAAAGCCACTGAACCATTATGATAAACGATCCCGTCGATATACTCCCAGGTACCATCATTCATCCCGCTGGCGGTACTGGTATTGCTCAGCTTCCTGCCCGTGGCATCATAGGTATAATTGGCCAGTTCGGTGCTGCCGTTTCTAACTTTCCGGGGCAGGTTTAAAAGGTTGTAGTCGATGCTCTTACTACCGCCATCGCTTGTGGCATTGCCATTGCCGTCATAGCTGTAGCTTATGCCGGTCAGCGTGCAAATTTTTAACCATTCAGCAACTACCCGAAGAAGATAGAGAACATATAATGTATGCTATCGATGGGCTTATCCAACATGCTAAAACCAGGCTGGCATATAAGAAATAAAAAAGCCCAACACTTGGTTGGGCTTGGTTTATTACATAAAAGCACAAGTCTGCTTTTTCCATAGCTATCACACAAGACTTGCGCTAAATGGGGATTACATGACCAATTTTAGTACTGATCTAATTCGTTTTCTATATCAGAACGAATTTTTGAGGCGGATAGTACTATTCCTTTACCATCAGGAATTGGAAAAACACCAACCAAAGTTCCATCCTTGTCCATACCATGTAACCACTTATCCATAAAATCTGATAATGATATAGATTTAGGAATATAGCTTTTCCAAGTTCCTGCTACACAGAGTTCAGCAAAGCCTTGTTCAGGCCAAAATGGAAGAACTATATTGCCCAAATTGTCTTTACTTGTCGCCCATCCGTTATCATAAAGCCCCCAAACCTCTTCGAAGTCGCCAATCTTTCTTATGAAATAATGATATCGTTCTTCAGGACGCATGTTTAGTATATTCTGAACTTTACTTGAATTAATAGCCGCCATGTTTATGTTCGAGTTTATGTAAATCTGTGTCTTGCATTCGGGCTTCTTTATAGCTAACCCCATTTTTGGCTCTTCCACCACGTGGGTGGGCTAAAACTTTACCAGCCCCTTTTGAATTTCTTGAGTTACCAGGAAGTCGTATAGTTTTCCTATTACCATTCTCAATATGTCTCTTTTCATTATTTAACCACCCCCGGTCGGCAGACCCTAATTTATCATCATCAGCTAACTCTTTTAGCCTCGCTTGTTTACCAGATCGCCCCTCTTTCATCAAGGCTTTAGCATCTTTCTGAACAGCTTTAACAGCATCAACCGCTTCCTCAACGATTTGAACATCCTTCTTGATTTTTCCAGTTTTAGCGAGATCACCCGCATATGGTAACAGAGCGCTTAATCCACTAATAACAGCGTCGCCATAATCGCCTTTGCGAAAAGATCTAATTGCGCCAACACCATCTGATATGGGTGTTGGATCAAATATACCAACAATATCTAAAGCTGCACCTAATAAATCATCTCCTTGAAGTGTGTACTTGCCACCAAAATCAAAGCCTAAAGAACTGGCATTTACCCTTACATCTATTAAATCCGTCTTAATCGTTACACTTGAATTATTCTCTCCTTCAATAGTTATATCAGGAGCTCGTCCATCTGGATCTCTGAATTTAACGGGATCGTCAAACACATACCCATAAGGCGTTCCAAACTCCTGCCCCGCTTCTACTAACGGATCCACCGTCGTCCATCTCCCGATCACCGGATCATAGAACCTCGCCCCATAATCATACTGGTTAGCCAGGTCAGTCTGTACCTCCTTACCATTATAAAGGTAACGATTATTGTTAGATGCATCATATAGTCCATGCCTTAACCCGAATGAATAATACTCATCCTCCTGCAAAACAGTAGCTGTGCCACTGTTACTGTAAAAGCTCACCCGGTCATTGCCCAAATGGTCTTTTAAGTTGTATTGGTAAACATAGTTGCCCCCACCATTGGGAACAGCGCGTCCTTCTTCCGTACTGATAAAAGCGACAGACCCATTATGATAAACAATCCCATCGATATACTCCCAGGTACCATCATTCATCCCGCTGGCGGTACTGGTATTGCTCAGTTTCCTGCCCGTGGCATCATAGGTATAATTGGCCAGTTCGGTGCTTCCATTCCTTACCTTCCGTGGCAAGTTGAGCAAGTTGTAATCAATGGTCTTACTACCCCCATCGCTGGTGGCGTTGCCGTTGCCATCGTAGGCGTAGCTTCTTGTGGTAAAACTGGTACCGCTTACACCCGTCAACTGGTTACCGCTGTAACCGTAGGAGAGCGATGAGTAGCTTTGCCCGCCTCTTGTCAGGTTGGTGATATTGCCCATCACATCGTAGGTCAGTCCTTCATCCAGCGTATTGCCGGTTGAGGTGGCCGTTATTAAACGGTTCAGCTTATCGTACCCATAGGTAAACGATTTACTGCCGCTGTAGCTACCGCTGTACAGCATTTTGCTGATATTGCCGTTGTACTGTTTGCCGGTACTTGTTAAATGAAAAGCCCTGCTTTGCGGGCAGGGCTGGGTAACAGAGGTACGCGCGGCACGCGCGCACCAGCGTGGGGGGATACCCAAGTATCACCCGCTTTTAAGAAATTTAAATATACCATCAAAGCGATAGCGTTGATTTTCAAACAGCTAAATAACTACCAACTATTTTGATGCATCACCATTGTTTAATTTCTGCCCACTATTTTGATACATTACCACTTAATCAAATATCAAGAAGCGATAAATCTTCCCAAACGTCTTCATAATTTGGAGCAGACAAAAATCTCCAGCCAGGGGATAATCCTAAAAACTTAGCCACTTCAGGACACCACTCGTTAAGGTGTATAACATGAAGCGATACAAAGAATTCTGGATCTTCCGAATACTCTCCAGCCCAAATATACCATCCAGTAGTGTCGCGTTCTATAGGATGTCTTAAACCGTGAATAGGATAAATTCCGTCTTTGACATTTAAAGATATACCTATCTTCATATATTCTGGAGACTCTGTGTATATTGAGCCATAACGTTGACATAACAATCGTTGTTCGTTAATCCAATCCATTTGCCTTTTTTTGTTCTTTTGAATATTTACTCATTTCCGCACCTTCACGGGGTGAGCAAGTAGCACATTCTGATTGTACAGCATCTACCTCTCTCATTCTTTTTTTATCAATTTTACCAGTTTCATAATACTCCTTAACCAAGGCTTTCTTATGACCAGCAATTCTTTTTCCGTCTTGCGCTCCACATTTTACGCAAGGTTTTCCTTGAACGGCTGCTCTTTGTTCTTTGGTTGTCGCGCCACTCGGCCTTTTATAAGCAGTCTCAACTTTTACTGCAGCTTTTTCTTCCGTTCGTACAGCGTCAACCGCCTCCTCAACAATTTTAACATCTTTCTTAATTTTACCTGATTTGGCCAAGTCCCCTGCATAAGGAAGTACCGCCCCAAGTCCGCTGATAATTGCATCGCCATAATCACCTTTACTCCATGACCTACCGGCTGCAATACCATCTGAAATTGGAGTAGGATCAAATATACCAACAATATCTAAAGCTGCGCCTAATATTGCATCACCGTTTAAGGTATACTTACCTCCAAAATCGACTAATGAGCTAGCGTTGACCCTAACATCTATCAAATCTGTTTTGATAGTAACACTTGAATTATTAGCACCATCAATTGTTATATCAGGAACTCTACCGTCGGGGTCTCTAAACTTAACGGGATCATCAAAAACGTACCCATATGGGTTTACACTTTCTTGCCCCATTTCAACCAGCGGATCCACACTCGTCCACCTTCCAATCACCGGATCGTAAAACCTCGCCCCATAATCATACTGGTTGGCCAGGTCAGTCTGTATCTCCTTTCCATTATAAAGATAACGATTATTGTTAGAAGCATCGTAAAGTCCGTGTCTTAGGCCGAATGAATA
This sequence comes from Mucilaginibacter mali, assembly GCF_013283875.1. NCBI lineage: Bacteria > Pseudomonadati > Bacteroidota > Sphingobacteriia > Sphingobacteriales > Sphingobacteriaceae > Mucilaginibacter > Mucilaginibacter mali. The sequence continues at coordinate 2,734,006 of NZ_CP054139.1, read as the reverse complement.
ATATTCATCCTCCTGCAAAACAGTAGCTGTGCCACTGTTACTGTAAAAGCTCACCCGGTCATTCCCCAAATGGTCTTTTAAGTTGTACTGATAAGTGTAGTTGCCCCCACCGGCTGGAACAGCCCTGCCTTCTTCGGTACTGATGAAAGCCACTGACCCGTTGTGGTAAACGATCCCGTCGATATACTCCCAGGTACCATCATTCATCCCGCTGGCGATACTGGTATTGCTCAGCTTGTTGCCGGTGGCATCATAGGTATAATTGGCCAGTTCGGTGCTGCCGTTCCTTACTTTTCTTGGCAGGTTGAGCAAGTTGTAATTAATGGTCTTACTACCCCCATCACTGGTAGCATTGCCGTTACCATCGTAAGCGTAGCTTCTGGTTGTAAAACTGGTACCGCTTACACCGGTCAGCTGGTTGCCGGTGTAGCCGTAAGTGAGCGAAGAATAGCTTTGCCCGCCGCGGGTCAAAGCGGTGATGTTGCCCATCACATCGTAGGTGAGGCCTTCGTCCAGCGTATTCCCGGTTGAGGTGGCCGTTATTAAACGGTTCAGCTTATCATAACCATAGGTGAACGATTTGCTGCCGCTGTAGCTACCGCTGTACAGCATTTTGCTGATATTGCCGTTGTACTGTTTGCCAAGACAAAGAAATAAAAAAGCCCAACACTTGGTTGGGCTTGAACAGATGATAACTTAATATCACCCGCTTTTAAGAAATTTAAATATGCCATCAAAGCGATAGCGTTGATTTTCAAACAGCTAAATAACTACCAACTATTTTGATACATTACCCAAACACGCCTCCTTATAATCTAAAACTAAATTTTGCTGTTGTTCGTCTAAAAAAACCTTAATACTATTGTAGTTTATATTCGGAGGCACATCAACCGCATAATAAGCTCCGCCTTGCATTCCCTCCCACGCACAACCCATTTCTTCGATTTTTTTTAGCACTTCACTTTCTTTATGCCTGTCAAAAAATATTATCTGGATTGTTGTATGCATTGATGATTTTATAAGAGTATTAAAATATAAAACCCCATCATCCTCTTCGACGCTTATTATATCATTGTATGCCAAATTGGGAGCAAAAAAAGGAATGTTATCGATTTTATAATATTCGTTATTTACAAGTTCTGCCCATATAGTTTCTTCTGCTATTTCACCTTTTAAGTCGCGATATGTGATAGTTATTTTATTTCTCATTTTTTAATTATTACTCTTTTTTAAATTACATGCATCACACAATACTTGGCCGTTATCTGGCGTTCCGCTTCCACCTTTTGATTTGGGTATCTTATGGTCGACACGCCTTTCAAGAGGTGAATGAGTTACGCCTTTTTTTGATTGAGTTGCCGGAAGCGTTTCCACTTTACACCCCATGCAAATGACCTTCCCATCGTTATGTGCTGCGTTTAGGTCTATTACTGCTTCTTTTCCTGCTTTTGTAAAGTCCTTGCCGTCCCTGGCTACCTCGCTAAGCTTTGCTGCTCTTGCTTCGGCTTTAGATATTTTTGACGCTTTATTGATATCAACAATGATCTCAGCATCTTTAACACTTTTTAAAACATTAGCAGTAAACTTAACTTCACCTGCTCCAATAAACAGTTGAGCAACATCACCAACGCCATTGCCAATCATATTAGCTTTGACATCGCCGTTACCATTTTGAAACTTATCAACGGTCATTGCTGATGCAGTAGCCATATTAGCGGCACCCATAGGCGTACCCAAATCCGCAATGCCTCGCAAAGTATTGATTGGGTGTCTAACAGCCTGATATACTCCTGTCACCGTTCCCCAGGCTGATTGCCCCAACCCTTTTACAAAATTGCCTGTCATTGAAAGTGCGCCCGGAGGATCATCGTCTGGTGCTCTTCCATCAGGATCAGTATTCTTTACAGGATCGTCAAACACATATCCATATGGTGTTCCAAACTCCTGTCCCGCCTCTACTAACGGATCCACACTCGTCCATCTCCCAATCACCGGATCATAAAACCTCGCCCCATAATCATACTGGTTGGCCAGGTCAGTCTGTATCTCCTTTCCATTATAAAGATAGCGATTATTGTTAGATGCATCGTAAAGCCCATGTCTTAACCCGAATGAATAATACTCATCCTCCTGTAAAACGGTAGCTGTGCCACTATTACTGTAAAAGGTAGAACGTACATTGCCCAAATGATCTTTTAAGTTGTATTGGTAAACATAGTTACCACCGCCATTGGGGACAGCGCGTCCTTCTTCAGTGGAGATAAAAGCCACTGAACCATTGTGGTAAACGATCCCGTCGATATACTCCCAGGTACCATCATTCATCCCGCTGGCGGTACTGGTATTGCTCAGCTTCCTGCCCGTGGCATCATAGGTATAATTGGCCAGTTCGGTGCTGCCGTTTCTAACTTTCCGGGGCAGGTTTAAAAGGTTGTAGTCGATGCTCTTACTACCGCCATCGCTTGTGGCATTGCCATTGCCATCGTAAGCGTAGCTTCTGGTGGTGAAACTGGTACCGCTTACACCGGTCAGCTGGTTGCCGGTGTAACCGTAAGTAAGGCTATTGTAACTTTGCCCGCCCCTGGTCAGGTTGGTGATATTGCCCATTACATCGTAGGTGAGGCCTTCATCCAGCGTATTCCCGGTTGAGGTGGCCGTTATTAAACGGTTCAGCTTATCATAACCATAGGTGAACGATTTACTGCCGCTGTAGCTACCGCTGTACAGCATCTTGCTGATATTGCCGTTGTACTGTTTGCCGGTGATTTAAGTTTACAAACCTTTGTAAACCAACAAACCCGGCCAAATAAGCCGGGTTTGTTGGTTTTAACTGCTTAGTTTACCACAAGCGGGGACGCTTGCGGTAGCGGAGGGAGGCCACATTACTTAAGTTTTTGAAAGATTATTTATTTGTTTCATTGTATGTGAAAAGTGTCTCTTGTCAGAGAATCCAACGTAGTCCAAACCTATGCAAGGTGTCATATCGCCATCGGCAACATCTGTACCGACAAACCTAAAATTTTTTAGTGAAGATATTTTTTTTATGAATTTTAATGATGGTATCGTTCCTCCATCATTGAATGCTAATATACTTAAATGACGAAACGCTGTGACATATTCGTGGTTATTAATTGACTTGCAATGGTCACAAAGAAAGGCAATCAGGGTTTCTTTGCTTTTTTCCAAACAGCATAGTACTTCCAATTTACTGCAATAATTAATTTTCAATTCTTTAAGTTGGTTAAATTTATCTAAACCATTTAGTGAATGAATTGGCGACTGTGTAATTTCCAGGTTTTTAATCCAATGGAGATTAGATATACCTAAACAGTCTTTAGTTTTAGGATTGTAATTATAAAGTGATAAAGTACTCAAATGCTTGCAATTATCCATATTTGAAAAATGAACACTCCAATCTATAGATAGTTTTTCAAGTAAAGGAAAGTAAAAAAAATCGATCTTCCTGTTTTTTCCTGACACAACTAATGATTTTAGTTTTCCTAATAAATGAATTGCACTAATATCAGTGATTCCATCTGATATGGAAAGATGTTTTATATCTGGATATCGGGATAGAAAGTCAACATTATCAAGTTTATAATCATGGGAAGTTGTAATAGCAACACCCTCTAAATGATTTTCAGCATAGATACGCATACACGCATCGATATTATCAGAATCAATAATAATTGATTTTGTGCCATCTAAATTAGCATAGACCTTAAAGCCCGCTATTCGAATTATAGCCATAAAATATATTTAATTCATAAATTATACCCCGACAGGTGATAATAAAATCATCACTATAATCAGCGTAACAGTACCCACCGCTACGCTTCCTGCTTTCACTCCTGGCTGTAATCCAGTCGATTGGTGGGAAGAATTACTATTTGACGTCGACGAAGTGCTTGACTCTCCAAGGTCAGCACTTCTTTTTTCTTGTTCTTTAATCGCCTTACCTGGTGAAGCACGTTTATTATAATTGTCATTACTTTTGTGTCCACCCTCATCAGTATTCATCCTATCATCTTCGTCTTTGAATGCTTGTTTATCACTCGCCGCTGGCTCCCAATCTATCCCATCTTCAGCCACTTTAGTATCATTTGCTTTCCCGATCCTTTTCGCAGACGCTCTTGCCCTTTCGTATGGCCCTTTGCCATGATATTTCATTCCGTTTTCAAAGGTAATAGTATAGGAGCCTACACCCCAATACGATGTCTCCTTTGTGTTCTTTTTGTTAACACTATCCGTCGCCATCCCGTCAGGGTCGATGAATCTTATCGGATTATTATCTGCATAAACATATGGACTAAGCCTCCTCGACTTCTCCGCCAACGGATCAACACTCGTCCACCTCCCAATCACAGGATCATAGAACCTTGCGCCATAATCATACTGGTTAGCCAGGTCAGTCTGCAACTCCTTTCCATTATAAAGGTAACGATTATTAGTTGATGCATCATACAAACCATGCCTTAACCCGAATGAATAATATTCATCCTCCTGCAAAACGGTAGCTGTGCCACTATTGTTATAGAACGTAGAGCGCACATTCCCCAAATGGTCTTTTAAGTTGTACTGGTAAGTGTAGTTGCCGCCGCCATTGGGTACAGCCCTTCCTTCTTCGGTCGAGATAAAAGCAACAGACCCATTGTGGTAAACAATCCCATCGATATACTCCCAGGTACCGTCATTCATCCCGGCACTTGTGCTGACATTGCTCAGCTTGTTGCCCGTGGCATCATAGGTATAATTGGCTAGTTCAGTACTGCCGTTACGTACTTTCCTTGGCAGATTTAAAAGGTTGTAGTCGATGCTCTTACTACCCCCATCACTGGTAGCATTGCCGTTGCCATCGTAAGCGTAGCTTCTTGTGGTAAAACTACTTCCTGTTACGCCGGTTAGTTGATTACCCATATATCCGTAGGTGAGCGAAGAATAGCTTTGCCCGCCCCTGGTCAGGTTGGTGATATTGCCCATCACGTCGTAGGTCAGTCCTTCATCCAGCGTATTGCCGGTTGAGGTGGCCGTTATTAAACGGTTCAGCTTATCATAACCGTAGGTGAACGATTTACTGCCGCTGTAGCTACCGCTGTACAGCATCTTGCTGATATTGCCGTTGTACTGTTTGCCCGTGATTTAAGTTTATAAACCTTTGCAAACCAACAAACCCGGCTTATTTGGCTGGGTTTGTTGGTTTTACCTGCTTAGTTTACTACAAGCGAGGACGTGGCTGTTGCACATGACTTGTGCTAAATAGTTGGTGGTGGGTTACGGAAAGTAGGGTTCAGGATACTTTAAGTACTCGTCTGCAACCCTTTTTACGTCGTTAAGTAGTTTGTCAAAATCTATATTTAGTTTTTTTTTGAACAATTTATTTTTAGATAGTTTTATAGCTAATAATGTACTATCCACAACGAATTCTCTGCGTTCAAATTCTTCCTTCTCATGAAAACCTTTACGTGTAACACCAATGGCAATAGTTATGTCTTTACTATCTTTCTTGTAATTGCCTAATTTAGGCTCTATTGGCAGATAGTTACTGAACTTCCCTTCCACATAATACTGAATAAGTAAAAGATTCAAGTCTGTTCCATAATCATTTGATAATTCTATTTTCATAACTGTATCTATGCCATGTTTACCCCAAACATACGGTTTAAACATATCACAGACTTCATCGCTGCAACTAATATAATAACCTATCATAATTAAAAAAATGTTGGAAATTTACCAGCCCATGGCTCTTTATTAAGCGGACCTGGTGTGCTTTCAACGATACTGCGCTCTTTTTTTAACATATTAGATCGACTTCCTTTATCTAATATACGCATTATTTTATCTTTCATAAACGTTGCGGTGTATCTTTTTTCAGGAATGGCTTTGGAGGTGATGCCAGTTTTCAAATATTCACCTTCCACAGTTTCAAGTCGATATAATATATTTTCAAGTGTACTTAATTTTGAGTTGGCATTAATGGCCTCTTTTACTACCGTTGCTGCAGAAGATTTTACACCTGTTGCTTGAGCAAACAAACCTCCTGTTTGTGCGTTCATTGGAACAGAACCCAAAACATCCAGTGAGGCTCCAGCAGTAGCCATCAATCTGGCCCCAGGTGTATAAAGCGGAGTTGAAACAATATGTCCCTCAGGATCATCTTTATACGACATCGAGATTTTGTTTGGGATCGATATTGGTCCACGAACGGCCGACATTGCTATACTGCCAAGTGTGCCTAAACCCGAGATCAATCCATCACGCATCACGCCATAAGCATTTTCAATAAATGAATTACCATTGCCTGTGCCGTGTTGCCCTCCCCACCATGGGCCATCATCGTCTCCACCACTATCTCCAGGTAACATCCCGTCCGGATCGTTAAATCGGATCGGATCATCGAACCCATAGTTATAGACAGAATGTCTCCGCATCTTCTCCGCCAGCGGATCCACACTCGTCCACCTCCCGATCACCGGATCATAAAACCTTGCGCCATAATCGTATTGCCCCTTATAACTTTTACGATTTTTACGATTTTTTCCACTTGCACTTTTTCAGTGCTATAAAGAACGTTCAGGCACGTAAAGTTAACAGATATTTTTTTTCATACAAGCCCCGGTGGTTGGTTGATTTTTACCACAGGGAGCCGCCGGGTTGGTTGTTTTTTTGGATTTTTCCACCACAGCAGCTCGATTTTTTTTATGATAAGGTTAGCGGGTGATGTTTATTAAGGGCTTCTTTCAGGTCTTCCAGATTAGTTGTTTTATACCTTTCAGTTGAACTCACATACCGGTGCCCGGCCATATATTGAACGGTGCGCAGGTTCTTTTCTTTGAGCCATTCCGTGATCACACTTTGCCTGATCTGCTTGGCATGCTTGTATTTTGGGCTGAGTTTCCGGAGGGCATAATTGAGGTGTAAAAGGCTGTTTCTGATGTCTTCCTGTGCGTTAATGCTGATAAACAAACGTTCGATTTCCCGGGCATCTTTGTAACGATCCGGCTTGCGCCCCGGTCGTTCGGCCAGGCGCTCAGCCAGTATTTTCGGACGGATCACGAGCAGGTATTCATGCAGTTCGAGGATTTGATGAGGCTGTAACGGAAGTAAGCGGCCAAGCTGCCTGCCGGTGGCGGGGATATGGATTTTGCCCTCCCTTAGTTTGAGATGTTCAGGGCGTAAATGGCTCAGTTCATCTCTTGTAATTGCCTGATAAACAAGCAACCCAATAATGACCTTATTGCGGTAAGTACGATTGTCGGTAACCTGGTAACTTTCATAGAGCGCCTCCATTTCAGGCATGGTCAACAGGTCATGCGGGAGGTTTCTGACCGTACCTTTAAGTATGATCCCTGCTGCGGGATTGATGTTAATGGCCTGTTCCTGTTGCAGGTGGGAGAAGTAATACCGCAAAGTCCGCATGATCTGGTTGATCAGCTTGATACTAAAGCCTTTCTGCCTTAACTGGTCGGCAAACTCCATTACGTCGGCATGGGTAAGTTGTGCCAATACCAAGCTTTGGCTGTTGAGCCATTCCTGGAATGTAGCGGTATAGTTGATGGTTTGGTGTATGTAACTGTGGCTGAACTGCTCTTGTTTCAGGTAAGCCCGGAAAGGTTCTAAAGCAGCCAGCGTAGCCGGTGCGAACTCATATTTTTTGTTCATGCTGTAGATGGGTGTAGATCTGCGTACTTTCCATGCTGCCATGCCCTAAAAAGCGTTGTATCTGCTCCAGTTGCATACCGGAATGTAACAGGTGGCTGGCAATGCTGTGCCGCAGGGTGTGCAGGCCCACGGGTTTAGGGATAGCCGCCGCTGTTTTCAGTGTTTGTAAGCGGTCATAACAGGTTTGGCCGGTGAGCCGTTTACCACTGACATTAAGCAGTAAAGCGTCTTCTTTTTTGTCACCTGCGAAGTGTGGCCGGGCATACAGGATGTAGTTCTCCAGATCGGTTTTAGCGGTACCGGCCAGTGGCACATAACGCTCTTTATAACCTTTGCCTTTGCGGACGTAAACCAGTTCTTTATCGGGCAGGATGTCACGGACATTGATATTAACCGCCTCATTTTTCCGCAGGCCGCAACCGTAATACAGGGCAAGCATCGCCCTGTCCCTTAACCCATATATATCATCTTTAACCACATCATAAAGCTTGCTGATCTCGGCCAGGGTCAGTATGCTTTTGATATTGGTGCTTTTGCCTTTAATGCGCAGCTTTACAGTAAAGCTGGGCTGGCCGCTCTCCATCAGGTAACGGCTGAACTTACGGATCACCTGTAAGTGTTTCCGGATGTAGTTCAGGCTGATCGCACCGGCTGCGGTCTGGCTCGGTCTTTCGTGCAGATATTCCAGGTATTTTTTAAGGTGTTCGGGCTGTATATCATGCGGGTGGTCGCATCCCTGGGCTTCTAAATAAAGTAAGAACTCGGCCAGCATTTTAGGCATATCACGAGGGCTGGTAGGTTCAAAGTTGAGTATCCGGAGCCATTGGGTAAAGCCTGCATGCAGCCGGATATACAGCGGATTTATTAAGGTGCCTTGCATTTTTTATTGTTGTTGGGCTACTGCGGTTTTCTTGCTGGTTTTCTGTACTTTATGTAACCCATCAGGGCTTTGGGCTACACCTGGGCTACTATGATTTACCTTACGTATCTCAGCCAGGATATTCTCCATCATTTCATGGGCATCATTGGTCAGGTTTTCCAGATCATCCCAGCTTTGTACCTTGTATTCAAAGCCTTTATAGCGGCTGCCACGCGCGATCTTGATATAACCCATGCGTTCCAGTTCGTACAGATAACGGCTCAGACTGCTTGGGCTGAGGCGAAAGACCGGGCGCACTTCCTTGCTGTAAAAGGTTTCGCTATCGTTTTGCCTTAGCCAGGCTTTCAGTTTTTCAAAGAATGAACGGCAGGCATCGTTTAACTCGTCGCTCTTTTTGAGCAAGGTCGTTTCCAGCAGCGAAAAGGCAACCTCAATATCTTCAATCGTAGTTTCTACGTACTGCTCACCGGTAGTGGTATCGGTTTGCAATTCCCGCTGATACTGGTGGTAGAACGTAATGGTTTCGGTGAATAACAAAAGCAGCAGCATGGTGCGCCTGGGCTTGAAGATGGCCTCCGGCAGTTGCAGGTAGGTAGCGAACGGGTTTTTAACGCTGACCGGCTGCAGCAGGCGCTGCACGTTCTTCAGCTGCTCACGCACGTTGCGCTCAGCCTGCTGATCAACCAGCCCGGCGCTTTGCTTGCGCTGGTAGTCCATGATCCTCTTATCCTGTTCAGGGCTATCGTCCGTGTACAGCAGGATACAGCGGTTGGCGTTATCCTCATAAAGCTGTTCGCGGGTGGTGCAGCCGCTGACACATACCGGCCCCTCCACGTTAAGCGTAACCGTTTTCAGGTTACCCTTGCTGTCCTTTAGGGTGACGGTCTTGCTGATCCGGCGTTTGCTTTGCAGTTCCCGGAGCGGGTACAGCACGTTATCCGCACCGTCCATGTCCTCGATCAACAGCAGCTTATTTTTAAGTTCATCCTTACCGAAGTAGTAAAAGGCATTCATGGAGAGCATGGTGATCTCCAACTTATCTTCTTCGGGGATCAGTTCGCTGACCCGTTCCTGCAGCCAGGTCTTGCCGGTGCCGGACGGCCCCAGGCACATCAGGTGCAGCGGTGTATTCCGCTTTCTGGACGTGTAGATCAGGTAGGCGATCAGGCTGTTCACTTCTTCACCGACAATACCGCTGGCTGAGATCGCCTGCCGGGTCCGTCCGAGCAGGCCTGGCGCTTTCAGGTATTGCAGGGCGATCTTACGCTCAGCCTCGGTGAGCTGCTTTTTTTCCGCCTGCTTTGGCTTCATGGCTTCGAGCCGTTCGGACCGGTAATCTTCCAGTGCAGTGGTCAGGCGGCTGATGATCCCGGCCAGTTCAGCGGCAGCAACGTCCAGCGCCTCGGAAGCCTTTTCCACCAGGTGCTCACACTGCACGCTGTTATACAGGTCGAGGTTATGGCGAAAGGCTTTGATGGTGTTGCCACCAAAGACTATCTTCAATGTTACTTTTAAGCGGTCGAAGCCGGTCAGTTTAATACCGCCCAGGACTGTTGTATGCGATTTGCCATCAATATAAAGTAACAACTCTGGATTATCTGTAATTAACTTTGGTATTACATTCATTTATTATGTGCTTATATAATACTTTTTTATTCGGCAATTATAATGATGATGCTTTCATAAAAGCAAGTGATACTCGTTTGTATTTTACCACGCATTTTATGTATCATTCTTAGTATTTTTGAAGTTAAAGGAATAAAGGAAAAATGAGTTTAGGAAGCCGGATCAGGGAACTACGTACCCAAAAAAGACTGAAGCAAGCAGAGCTTGGCGCAATCGTCGGGCTGACCTATGTGCAGATTGGCCGCTATGAGATAGGCAAAGCTAAACCGGCAGCAGATATGCTTTCTAAGCTGGCCAAAGCGCTGGATACGACTGCCGATTATCTGGTAAATGAGGATGTGGATGACCCGGCAGTGACGGCACAGTTGACCGACCGGGAACTGCTTAAACAGTTTAAAGAAGTGGAGTTATTGAACGCTGAAGATAAGCATATTGTGAAAGTTTTTATTGACGCCTTTCTAACCAAAAGGCATATCCAGGAATATGTAAAGTAAGAATTGCTATAAACGAACAAAGCCCCGATTTTAGGGGCTTTGTCATTGGTATCAGTTTGTTTTTTTCTTCGGCTTTGCAGCTGGCTTTTTGCCTGTTGCACTGTCCGCAAACGCATAGGGATTATGCTGCTTGGGGTCTTTTTTGTGCTTCAGGTGATAGGCACTGTGGGCACTGTCCTGCTGCGCTGTTTGCGCATGAACTGTAAAAGCCATGCTTAGTAGTAGTAATAGGATAAGCTTTTTCATTGGCCATTGTAATTTTCAACCACTTTATAATCACCATTTTTTGAGATGATTAAGAATACCCCTTTTCCTATATCTGTTGTAGGTATTGCAAGAGAATAAACCAGTACTATTTGACTTTTATCTTTATTTCTCCGCGAAAGATTGGGCATCAATATAGTACCATATTTTTTTAGGTTACCTCCGAATTCATCTTTAAAGTAGGGGGCGAAATCGCTTGCTCTAAACTGCTTTTTCAAAACAGTATCTCTCTTATTGACAAGTAACACATCTGATGCAAATTCATGTGTTAAGAAGTCTTTGGGAGCGCTCTTATCAATATCATATGACTTGGGTACCAATAAATTGGTGTTCTTCAGACAATAATATTTTAGATGAAAGTTTAAGCTGTCATTACCATTAACTAACATGGTATCAATTGTTTTAACATCATCATAGCTTTTTAATATTCTATTTTTTTCATCCGATTGCGAAGGTGTTTCTTCTTCACTATCGGAGCGATTGCCTTTAGCCATTTGAGCATCAATCGCTTTCTGTTTAGCATCTGCTACTGCTTTGGACGTATCGCCAGTATTGTTTAAAGAGTCGGATGAACTCTTGGTCGAGCTGCTGTTGCAACTTGTCCATGTGGCTGTTGCGATTAGAAGTAATATTAAAAGTCGTTTATTCATTTTCTGCAATTTAGATATGTTACATATTATCCATTATGTAATTAAAAGTATTAACTACACTACTCTTTATTGAATTCCATAAACCGCCTTGGCTTTGTTGTTGGGGTTTATTATTGGATGGTGCTGATGCCGGTGCATCAGGTTTAGTATCAAATTTATTAAAACTTACAATTCGCTTTCCCCAATACATAACTTTTCCATTCTGTATAAGGTTGCTTACCCTCGGTCCAGAAGTTCCACTTGAGGGATCTCCACCTGAATCCGTCATCTGTAAGTTTACAAAATTGCCATCTTTATCCCTTTGGACCAAAGTAATAAGTCCCCCATGCTTATTGCCATTTAATGTGACGACATTTCCTGGTACTACATCTTCTGGATCAACATTTGGTAGATTCTTGTCAATATTGGTTATACCATTACTTTTTCCGTGGTTAGGGTCTTTTTCGCCTCCAGCAACGACAACTTTTGTAATTAATCCAGAACAGTCGATTTCGGAACCGGGGCCATCCTCGCCTTTCGCACCTAACCTATACGTATTACCTTTTCCATTATCATTTCCTGCTACCCATCTCCCTGCCTCCCTAACAGCTGCGTTTCTTTGAGCAGTATCTCGACCATCAGGGTCTATAAACCTAATAGGGTTATTAACCGCATAATTATAGGGTGTCCATCGGCTATTTTTCTCCGCAAGAGGATCAATAGCAGTCCACCTCGCAATTACAGGGTCGTAGAAACGTGCACCGTAATCATACTGGTTAGCAAGGTCAGTCTGTACCTCCTTCCCATTATAAAGGTAACGATTATTGTTAGAAGCATCGTAAAGCCCATGTCTTAACCCGAATGAATAATACTCATCCTCCTGTAAAACGGTAGCTGTGCCACTATTACTGTAAAAGGTAGAACGTACATTGCCCAAATGATCTTTTAAGTTGTATTGGTAAACATAGTTACCGCCACCATTGGGGACAGCGCGTCCTTCTTCAGTGGAGATAAAAGCCACTGAACCATTGTGGTAAACGATCCCGTCGATATACTCCCAGGTACCATCATTCATCCCGCTGGCGGTACTGGTATTGCTCAGCTTCCTGCCGGTGGCATCATAGGTATAATTAGCCAGTTCAGTACTGCCATTCCTTACTTTCCGGGGCAGGTTGAGCAAGTTGTAATCAATCGTCTTACTACCCCCATCACTGGTAGCGTTGCCGTTGCCATCGTAAGCGTAGGTTCTTGTGGTAAAACTACTTCCTGTTACGCCGGTTAGTTGATTACCCGTATACCCGTAGGAGAGCGAAGAATAGCTTTGCCCGCCCCTGGTCAGGTTGGTAATATTGCCCATCACGTCGTAGGTGAGTCCTTCATCCAGCGTATTCCCGGTTGAGGTGGCATTGGTGAGCCGGTTCAGCTTATCATAAGTGTAAGTAAAACTTTTGCTGCCGCTGTAGCTACCGCTGTACAGCATTTTGCTGATATTGCCGTTATACTGCTTGCCCGTGGAGGGGCTTTCGTAGTATAATTCCTCGTTAAACAAATTGCCGCTGCTGTTAATGGTGCCAAGCCAGCCCCGCGGGTTATAGGTGTAGCCCAAATTTTGTAAAAAGCTGGCGCCATTATTGGTGCTGTGCAGGCCTTTTATCCTCAGTTGGCCAAGTTCGTTGTACAGGTTAACGGCAATAAGCGTAATGGGGTTGGAGGTGCTCCCCGAAACGATCTCTTCGTACAGGGCAACCCGGCGGCCCATGTGGTCGTAATAAAACACGTTACCTACAGCCAGTGGTACCGCATAATTCACTACATGGTAACGGCTGTTCGCTACCACCTGGTCGTTAAAATCATATGTGGGCAAGTTCACATCGTAATTACCATAACTGTAGCCGGCGTGCCCGCCCAGGTAATGCTGCTTGCTGGTTTGGGCCACGCGGCCTTCGGCATCATAATGGCTTACTGTAAATAAGCCGTCTATAAAGGTTCCGTCGGGGTTCATTACCGTAATCTGGCTGCCGGTAGGCAGGCCACGGGGCTGGGCCATTGTCCCGCTACCCCAGGGTGCATAGGGGTAACCCGGGAAAGTGTAGTTATCGTAATAATTAAGGCTTAAGCGGGTAGTATAACTCCCGGGCCAGGCATTGGCCGTATAACCCAGGCCGGTGGTGATAGCCTCCTCCCAAAGGATAGTTTGCCCGTCTATGGTGCTTTGCAGGTCGCTGCGGCTGATGGCCGTATTGCTGTTATCCCATACCCCGGTCAAAGCGGTACGCCCCAATACATCGTACTTAGTAAACAGCCACTGGTTGTTCACCCGCTGGTTGCTGTCCTGCGTGGCTACCACCTGATCAAGGGTGTTATACACCACAAAGTCCCAGCCCTTGCCCGGCAGCTTCTTTTCGGTCAGCCGCCCCCGGCCGTCGTAACGGTACTGGTAGCAAAAGTTACTGAGCGTGGTACCGCTGATAGCCCCCGTGGCATCGGGAGCAGCACCGGGTGGCAGTACATAAGCCAAAAGGCCTTTATCATCGTATACGTAATAGGTAGAAAGGATCTCCAGCGTGCTGCTTTTCCAGTTGAACGTCCGTTTCAGTACTACGCGGCC